>NZ_CAJHBE010000018.1:0-70456 GCF_904846555.1 Psychrobacter sp. DD43 | reverse complement strand
GAAACATCGTCGCGCCAATGGTAGTGTGGTTCGCCCATGTGAGAGTAGGTCATCGTCAGCTCTCTATTCCTAGATAACCCCCAACGTTAATTCGTTGGGGGTTTTCTTTTGGCTGGAGTTTGGTTGGGGGTGGGTTTATTTGTAGTTGAAAGGCTCAAATAAGCTTTTTCTGTTATGAAAATCGCTATACCTTATATTCAATATATTACTTGTTATTCATTTAAAATGATTTGACTTATATCGTTATAGCTGCTAATTTTAAAGAGTATTTCAACTTTAGTTAATTAAAAGCATTTATAGAGTCTATACGGAAATTGACCTTATAATTAACTTATTAGTAAATACTCATACCCTATCCATGGTTATCAAAAGGAATTGATAATGAAGTTAGCTCCTCTTTTTTCAATAGGTGCATTAGCAGCTATTAGCCTTCTAGGTTGTTCTAATCAAGCTTCTGATAGTACTGATGCTTCTGCAGCAACTTCTCAAGAAACAACCACATTGCGCTTTTCTCATTTTTGGCCAGCAACCTCATCTATCAGTACAGAGGTCTTTGAACCTTGGGCTAAGCAAATAGAAGCAGATTCTAATGGTCGTTTAAAAGTAGAGTTATATCCTTCAGCTGGTCTTGCTAAAGCAGACGTTACTTATGAATCTGCTGCCAAAGGCACGATAGATATTGGCTCACAAGCACACGGCTATACCAATGGTCGCTTTCCTTTAACTCAGATTACTGAGCTTCCTGGTTTATCAAACTCAGCGACTCAGATGGGTTGTATGCTCCAAACTCTATACGAAGATGGTACTTTAGCTGGTGAATATGAAGATACGCATATGTTGTTTATGTATGGTGCTGGACCGGGTGCGTTGCATACAACGAACAAATTAATTCGTACACCTGAAGATATGAAAGGTATGCGTATTCGTCGTCCTTCTGCGGTTGCTGGCGACATTATTGAAAGTGCGGGTGCCTCACCAGTCGGTTTGCCTGCCAATGACATGTATACTTCTTTACAACGCGGCGTCGTTGATGGTTTAAGTTTTCCATGGGAAGCTGTTACCGCCTTTAAAATTGACGAAATTACCAAATACCATACCAATATTCCTTTTTATAGTTCAGCGCTTATGGTGACTATGAATAAAGATAAATATGAGAGTTTACCGGATGATTTGAAAAAGGTACTGGATAAAAATTCAGGTATGGCGCTTGCCAATAAGGTTGGTGAAGTATTTGATAAACATGATGATATGGCAATAGAAGCAGCTAGGAAAAAAGGTGATGAAATCGTTGAAATCCCTGATCCATTGAATGATCCTAACTGGAAAGGACCGCTTGAGAAAGGCACCAATAAATATCTTGCTGATGTTAAAGCGCTAGGTCTAGATGCAGATGGCGTTTATGCTAAAGCAAAAGCCGCCAGTGCAGCCTGTAAGGTCTAACCTAAAGGAGTTTCGCATGGTATTTTTAGTTAAACTGAGCATCCTCATTTCAAGGTTATGTCAATTCATTGGTGGTATCAGTCTCATTATCATTGTACTGACCACCATGCTAGATGTTATTGCCCGCTATGTATTCAAGCTCACCGGTGGTGAGTTTGGATTTACGGTCAAAGGCAGTGTTGAGATTGTCTCTTACTTCATGCTCTTTGCTTTACTTGGTGCTTTTGCTGCTTTTGTTGAACGCTCACAAATTATTGTCGATGTATTCACACAAAAGATGTCAAAAGCCGTTAAAGGTTACATGATGGGCACCTTTATGATGGGGTTCTTTATCATTGGTATCGTGTTCGCATGGGGTCTCTATGAAAGCGCTTTTGATGCAATAGAGTACGGCAAAGTCACCCAAGACCTTCGAATATCTATGATGCCCATTTACGCTATTAGTGCCTTCTTAAGCGTTTTACTTGCCATTCGCTCATTGATCGAATCCATCAACATCTTTAAAACAGGCGAGTTCTTTGACGCTGAGGAGACAGGCGCATGAGTCCAGAAATTATTGGTGCCATTGGTTTGTTATGTATGATTGCGATGGTCATGCTGCGTGTTCCTGTTGCACTTGCGATGCTTGGTGTTGGTTTGGTTGGCTTTGGTGCCGTGACAGCACCGATTGGTGCTGTGCAGATGCTCAAAGACTTACCTGTTGATGTTTTAGCGAAATATGATTTTAGTGCTATTCCATTGTTCATACTTATGGGTGTCTTTGCTTCTCATTCTGGTATGGCGGGGAAGTTATTTGATGCTACTCGAACTATCTTTGGTGGTGTTAGGGGTAGTCTAGGTATTGCTGGTATTGGTTCATCCGGTATCTTTGCATCCATTTCAGGGTCATCATTGGCGACTGCGTCTACCATGACCAAAGTAGCATTGCCACAAATGGAGAAGTACGGTTATCAGCCAGGCTTTGCCTGCGGTATTTTAGCCGCTGGTGGTACTTTGGGGATCATGATTCCGCCCAGTATTGCACTGCTGGTTTATGCCATCCTAACCCAGCAGTCTGTCGGTGATATGTTTATCGCTGGTTTCTTGCCGGGGATGCTTGGCATGGTGATGTATTCAATCACGGTCATGATCATGGTGCGCTGGAAGCCGCATTTGGCCCAGCGCGGAGAGCCTACTTCTTGGAAACAAAAGCTCATCTCCCTAACCGGCCTTATTCCCTTTAGCTTTATTTTTATTGTGATTATTGCCGGTATTTTCTTTGGGTTATTTACCCCAACAGAGGGCGCGGCAGTTGGTGCTTTTGTATCATGGGCTTATGCTTTTGCCAAAGGCATGCGAATGACGGGGCTTAAGCAATCATTAATTGAGACGCTTGCCCTCTCTGCAGTGGTCTTCTTTATGTTACTTGGTGCTGAAGCGCTAGGCTATTTTATCTCAGTATCGCGCTTGTCTTATAGTTTGGCGACGTGGATTGGTTCATTGGCAGTTAGCCCAATGATAGTATTGATCTGCATTTTGATTATGTACTTTCTGTTAGGCTTGTTCATGGATGCCCTAGCGATGTTGGTGATTACGATTCCGGTGGTGTTCCCAATCATTGTTGCGTTAGGTTATGATCCGGTTTGGTTTGGTATTATTGCAGTATTAACCGTAGAGCTTGGATTAATCACGCCGCCTATGGGTATGAATATCTTTGTGATTAAGGCAATGGCACCACATATTAAGCTTTCCGATATGTTCAAGGGGGTGATGCCCTTTATTGTCTCTGACTTGATTCGCTTAGTCATTTTGGTCGCGTTTCCAGCGATATCTTTAGTGCTACTAAGTTAATTCCTACATAAAATAACACTGGAGCATTGTTGCGTACTATGTATAACGCTAGAATAATTGAGAGACATCGCTTTGAAACAGCATCTCTACGATAAGCTTGTCTTAACACACTCATTTTAGAATCACATGGATGCGAGAAATACTATGACTATTGCTAAGAATATCGAGATCAGTAGTACCTCTGAAAGCAGTTTTGAAGATGCTATTCAACAAGGTATTGAGCGGATTTCTAAGACCGTCAACAATGTTGAAGGCGCTTGGATAAAAGAGCAAAAAGTAGGGGTTACTGATGGAAAAATCAGTAAATATCATGTCATTATGATTGTAAGCTTTGTTATTAATGATGGTACTGATATTAGCTAAGTGTTGATTGAAACCTAAAAAAGACTGCGATTGCAGTCTTTTTTTTGTCATAAAAAAATATATTGAGGATTGTTGTGATTAGCAGGAGTAGCCACACGGCTTGCCTATATATGTAGTAAAATAAAACGCTACCATTTTGAATATTTAGAATAGAAGTAAACATTTATGGCTGTCGATTTTAGTAACACGCTCATAGTCGCGATTTCTGCAACCGCTTTATTTGATTTGTCAGAGTCTGAGAATCATCTCATATCGCTTTTACAGCAGCGTCCCCGCGATGCCGTTAAAGAGTTCCGCAACTATATGGCTGAGCGTGAAAATGACCCGTTAACCATTGGCGCAGGTTATCCGCTGATTAAAGCACTATTGAATTTAAATCATTATTGTCATGATTGTGACAATAAGAATGACGGTGTCAATGCACCCTTGGTAGAAGTGGTCATTGTCTCAAAGAGTAGTCCTGATACAGGTATTCAAGTCCTTAATGCAATACGTGAACATGGGTTAACCATTTCGCGTTCAGCCTTTATATCTGGCAGCCCTATTGCGCCTTATATCAAAGATTTTAATGTAGATTTGTTTTTGACGACCAATCTTGAAGATGCGCAGCAGGTTGCAGATGCAGATATCTGTGCCTGTGCGATATTGGATGCTACGCCAGTCAATACTTATGAGTTGGATACCAAGCAGTTGCGTATTGCCTTCGATGGTGATGCAGTGTTATTTGATGATTCAGGAGAGCTGCTTTATAAGCAAAAAGGGTTACAAGCTTTTCATGACCGTGAAGCCAAAATGCGCGATTTACCGATAGAAAAAGGTCCTTATGCAGAGTTATTGATTAAGCTGTCCAAAATGCAAGAGCGTCTGCCAGCAAGCCTGCATTCTTGTCCGATGAAAATAGCCTTGGTGACGGCTCGCAATGCCCCAGCTGACTTACGAGCGATAAAAACATTGCGTAATTGGGGCGTAGATATTGATATGGCGTTTTTTCTAGGAGGGCTTGAAAAGACTTCAGTACTTAAAACATTTGCGCCGCATATTTTCTTTGATGATTCAGTTAAGCATATCGATGCGGCTCGTAGCTTTGTACCAACAGCGCTAGTGCCTTATCATTCAACCTCACTATTACACGCCAGTAGTATATTAACTGCCAATAAAGATGCGTCATCGCTATCTTTTAAACCCGTAGAAACGACGATTTTATCTACCAGTCATTAACATGCGTTTAACAAGATAAAAAGGATAAAACAGTAGATGAAGTGGCAGCAATTGGCAACGCTTGTAATCGTACGCATTAAGCAAGTATTTGGTCTATATGCTTTTGTACTGATACCAATGTGGGTGATGTTTTTTCTTAATGACACCGTATTTTTTGGTCTATGGAATATTTTTGGTATCGTACCAAGAACATTGGATATTGGCAGTATGATAGGGGTATTTGCCTCATGGACGATGCATGGTAATTTCTCACATCTAGTGGGAAATTCTCTGACACTGATGCAGATTTTGTTCTTATTTGGTTTATTTGAAAATAACGCTTATCGTACTATTCTTAAGCTTATCATCGCCTCAGGTATAATGACTTGGATAATAGCTTCACCACTGACGATTCATATCGGCGCTTCAGGGCTGTGTTTTGCGATGCTTGGGTTTATGATAGGTGGGGCAGTGTTCGCTAGGCGTTGGGGCTATTTACTTGCTTGCATTGTGATGGGTACGGGTTATTGGCTGACGATCAAACAAGGTTTGATACCGCAGCAAGGTATCTCATTTGCGGCGCATTTTGGTGGTCTATGCGCCGGATTGTTGTTGGGTGCCAATTCTAAACATGCTTATACGAAAGTGAATAATCGTTATTAGCCTTATTTTTCGGCAAATATATTTCGACAGACTTTTTAATAATTCATAAAGATAACGATAAGTCAGCTAACAGTGGCTTCAATGATTGAGTTATTTTTTATTAATACAAACATGGATATATAGCGGATCATTTTTTTCTAATGGACGCCAAGCAGTCGTTTGTTTCACATGCTCATCAATACTTAACTTACTGTTTTTTTCTTGTAGTACATAGTCTGCACGAGCAGGGGCGGCACAGTCGATCACTTGCGGTACTTGCTGTACACTTCTACGTCTCTCAAACAAATACAGATTGACCAAGTAAACCTCTGGGTTATCAGCGTTAGCACGAGCGTGTCCGCTATCAGCCGCTATAAAGCGTAACGTCTGTGGTTTAACGTACGACCATGGACGAAACCACGTACCTTCTTCAACTTTTTTGACGACATGAACGCCTTCAGGAAGCTGTGCAAGCTGTTGACCAAACCAGCTATATTCTTGACTTATTTGGAAGCCAAAAATACCTATCGCACCAAATAATGGAATAAGCCATCTTGGCGCTTTCTTACCTGCAAGTTTGCTGAGGTGAGTGATAACTAGTGCTATCCCAGCTAGACCAAACCCAGCCGCTATGGTTGCGATAAACTCAAAAAGCATAAGACTTTTCCTTAACGCAATCAGCGCATTTCATATCAATTATTAAAAATAAAATCATGTGTACAGCCTTTTTAAGCACATTTATCATGGCACTCATGCTTAACTTTCTCATTATTTTTACTTTTAAGGGGGGTGAGTAAAATTATCATGATTGGACGAATAGTATGTAAAAAATATCCCATGATCAGATTGGGATAAAAAAATCACTCACAAGCAGCTGCTGCCTGTGAGTGATATGTTATTGTAAAAAATCATACGTCATTTGCACTTCATTTGCTAGCTTATATCGAAGCTTAGTGATCTACTGCAGCACCAGCGCCACGTGGAGAACGTACACTTTCAACCAATTCTTGAATGTGTGCTGGTGGTGGCGCAGTCGCATAAGACACTGCGAATGCTACGATAAAGTTAAGCAAGGCACCAATCACACCAAATGATAATGGTGAGATACCAAACAACCAGTACTCTTCAGTATCAGGGAAGTTTGCTGTACCTGTAACGAAGAACCAGCCTTTAAAGATGAAGATATAAACTAAGATGCTAATCAAACCTGTGAGCATACCAGCGATGGCGCCCAAGTTGTTAATACGTTTAGAGAAAATACCCATCATCAATGCAGGGAACAGTGAGGCACCAGCAATACCAAAGGCTAATGCAACGACCTGTGCAGCAAATCCTGGTGGATTAATACCTAAGTAGGTAGCAACCACAAGCGCAATAGCCATCGTGATACGTGCGACTTTTAGCTCGCCTGCATCAGTGATATTTGGATTAAGGTTACGTTTAATTAAATCATGACTGATCGCTGATGAGATGGCGAGGAGTAGACCAGCTGCTGTAGATAGCGCTGCTGCCAAACCACCTGCGGCGATAAGACCAATAACCCAACCTGGTAGCTGTGCGATTTCTGGGTTAGCCAATACTAAGATGTCAGCGTTGACATCCAGCTCGTTACCTGCCCAACCTCTATCAACAAACACACCATCACGCTCTAAAGCATGTTCCGCTTTTGCTTTTTCAACGGTAGTCGTTGCAGCAGCAACATCGCCGCCATCAGTAGTAGCGGCAGCCAATGCTAGCTCTGCTGCACCAAGTCCACTATCACTATACAACTGGATACGACCGTCGTTATTTAAATCGTTATACTTAATAAGACCGGTTTCTTCCCATGTTCTCATCCAATCTGGACGTTGATCATATTCGATAGCAGGAGCGTCAACACCTTGTGGATAAACAGTATTGATTAGATTTAGACGCGCCATTGCACCTACTGCTGGGGCAGTGAAGTATAGGAGCGCGATAAATACCAACGTCCAACCAGCTGTCCAACGCGCATCCGCAACTTTAGGAACCGTGAAAAAGCGAATAATAACGTGAGGTAGACCCGCGGTACCAATCATCAGTGATAACGTAAATAGCACCATATTTAGCTTGTTCGGTACGTCAGCGGTATAAGCGGTAAAGCCTAAGTCTACGACGATTTGGTCAAGCTTGGTTAGGATAGGAATGCCTGATTCAACATGGTTTGAGAACAAACCAAGACCTGGAATTGGATTACCCGTCAACTCAAGTGAGATAAAGACGGCAGGAATCGTATAGGCAATCATAAGAACCACATACTGCGCAACCTGCGTGTAGGTAATCCCTTTCATACCACCAAGTACGGCGTAGAAGAATACAACAACAGCCGCAATAATCAGACCAGTGGTACTGTCAACTTCTAAGAAGCGTGAGAATGCCACACCAGCACCGGTCATCTGACCGATAACATAAGTGGTTGATGCGATAATCAAACAAACAACGGCAATCATAGCAGCGGTTTTAGAATAAAAGCGGTCGCCGATAAAATCAGGAACTGTGAATTTACCGAATTTACGTAGGTAAGGTGCTAAGAGCATGGCGAGTAGAACATAACCACCCGTCCAACCCATTAAATAAGTTGATGCAGCATAACCACCCGTGGCGATAATACCAGCCATCGAGATAAATGACGCTGCACTCATCCAGTCAGCGGCAGTTGCCATACCGTTAACAACAGGATGTACACCGCCGCCAGCAACATAGAACTCACTGGTCGAACCTGCACGTGCCCACCAAGCGATACCGAAGTATAAAGCGAAGGACAGACCTACAAAAATGATATTAATCGTAAATTGACTCATAGGGCTATTCCTCGTCTACACCATATTGTTTATCTAGTTTATTCATGCGCCATGCATAGAAAAAGATGAGGGCGATAAATACGATAAGAGCACCTTGTTGTGCAAACCAAAAGCTTATATCAGTACCACCTATTCTAATACCTGACAATAATGGACGTAGCAAGATGCCAAAACCATAAGAGACTAAAGCCCAAATGACGAGGCTGACTTTAATGAGACGGAGATTGGCGCGCCAATAACCTGATGAATCGTTGTGGTTCTCCATAGGACAACTCCTTTTGCCTAACATAAAAACAAGGTCACTGATCTGAGTCTGACAAGTCCCTGGGCTTTAGTGTTTATCTTATTGTGAAAACAGTGTCTTACAACCATAAAAACGGTAGATGAAAGACTAAAGCAGAGCGATCAATCAGGATAAGTAACCCAACATTATCAAAATATGAACCAACTTTTCCAGTGTAAACGATACAGACACCGAGGATAAATTACTCGATATGACTGTTATAAAAGTTAAAGGATAAGAGTCGAGGTTAGTCGCTCAAAATCTAATCATTTAACAATAGATATTGAGACAGTCGATTAAATTTATTATATGGAATAATGATGTGTAAAGAGGAGGGGTCGGTACTCGCTGACAATCCTCTGTCTTATTATTATCATCTTCCCGATGACATTATTTTAATAATTAGAAATACATTCATGCCGATAAGTATTGCAAGCAGCTTTTATAAACTTATTAGGAATATATACAATATTGACTTATTTAACAATAAATAAATTTTATTTACTTTATGTAACTAAATATGTGTCTTGTAGAAACTATAACTAACTTATGTTAGTAGAAGCCAATAGATATCATAACTCTGAGACAATAGTATACTAAGACCTTAGTTGTATTAAGGATTTGTTATATTCGTTAGATTAATTGATAAAACCAAAAAACGGCATTTATTTTAAAAATAACGGTTATATAAATAACTATTTTTATTATGAATAAGCATGACATCAATATAATTTCAATATCATAACTATTGATTAGGTATAAAATTTTTTCATAAACTATAAATAATAATTATTATTTTATTCCTATTAGCTTATTACTAAGCAAAAGTTTATAAATAATCAATAATTAAAAAAAAGCATAAAAACAGCTAAATTGTCTATAGTCAGTTAAAATACCGCCATATGATATACGTGATTTCCTTGTCATTTTATTGCTCAAATAGGTAATGATGATCAATAAGCAAAGAGAGAACGAAACATCATAAAAAGCCATTAGTTACATCAATTTATAACATATGCTAAAAGTATAGAATGTTAGTGAAGGGGATATAGTATGAACGAAGGCGTAGCAGGTTGGTTTAATAGCATCGTAAACTATGGTGTGAGTATCATTTGGGGTAATAATGATTGGTTGATTGCCAGCAATCCATGGTATGGACTGCTGATGTTCGTCTTAATTGGTGCAGGTCTATATTTTACCGTGGCGACCCGCTTTATTCAGTTTCGTCATTTTGGTCATATGTGGCAGTTATTACGAGTATCAAATCAAGGGCGTAAAGATGGTGGTATCAGCTCATTTGAAGCACTGATGACATCACTTGCTGCGCGAGTAGGGACGGGGAATCTAGCAGGGGTGGCAATTGCCATCTATTTGGGTGGACCGGGTGCTGTATTTTGGATGTGGATGACAGCGATTGTGGGTATGTCGACCAGCTTTATCGAGTCAACCCTTGCGCAAGCATACAAAGTGCCGCATAACGATAATGTCTACCGCGGTGGACCGGCTTACTATATCGAAAAGGGTTTGGGTAAACGCTGGCTTGCCGTATTTTTCTCACTATGTTTGCTGGTCGCTTTTGGCTTGGCGTTCAATGGTGTGCAATCCAATACCATTGCACAGGCGACTAATGAGGCGTTTGGTATTCCAACTTGGATGACCGGCTTGATATTAGTAGTGCTAGTCGCACCAGTAGTATTTGGTGGATTACGCTCTGTTGCCCGTATTGCTGGCAAAGTTGTACCAGTGATGGCGATTCTTTATATTCTGCTGGCACTCTATGTCATCTTGACCAATTTTAGCGAATTTCCAGCGGCGATTGCTTTGATTGTAAAGTCAGCATTTGGCTTTGAACAAGCAGCAGGTGGTGTGATTGGTTATGGTATTGCGCAAGCGATGATTAATGGTATTAAGCGTGGTCTATTTTCGAACGAAGCAGGTATGGGTTCAGCACCTAATGCCGCAGCGACTGCAAAAAGCCATCCTGATCATCCGGCAGTGCAAGGTTTTATGCAAATGTTGGGTGTGTTTTTGGACACATTAGTTATCTGTACAGCGACAGCTTCAATTATTATTCTCTCTGGCGTGGTTGATCCTAGTGTTGAGCAAGAAGGTATTCAGTTAACACAGCTAGCATTGTCGCAATATGTAGGTGATATGGGTGTAATTTTCGTCGCGATTGCCATCTTCTTTTTCTCATTCACCTCTATCATTGCAAACTATAGCTATGGTGAATCGAATCTTGAATTTATCTCTGGCGAAAAAAATGCCAAAGTGATGATTATGATATTCCGCTTTATGGTCTTGGGCATGGTATTTATCGGTGCTGTGGCCAGCCTGCCAGCTATTTGGAACTTTGCCGATTTATCCATGGGTCTGATGGCATTGGTCAACTTAGTGGCTATTATCATCTTGTCGCCAGTAGCACTTAGAATATTACGTGACTATGAGCGTCAGATTAAAGAGGGCAAAACTGCTGATCAAATCAAGTTTAATCCTGATGATTTTGTGAAACTAAAAGATGAAGCCAATCGTGATGCGTGGACAGATTAAGCTGAAATCCTAGATATACAGCGATTAAATATACCTATAACAAAAAATCGCCCTTCTGAGAGCGATTTTTTTGTAGCTTATTTTAAATAATAACCATCTAAAAAATATATAAATAACAATTTACATATTTGGATAGTTAGGACCGCCGCCGCCTTCTGGCGTTACCCACGTGATGTTCTGTGAAGGGTCTTTGATATCACAAGTTTTGCAATGGACACAGTTTTGTGCATTGATGACAAATTTAGCACCTTCCGCGTCTTTTACAATCTCATAAACACCAGCTGGGCAGTATAAACGCGCTGGCTCAGCATAGAGTGGTAAGTTGATAGTGACAGGCACTGTTGGATCAGTTAATTTTAAATGTACTGGTTGATCTTCAGTATGGTTGGTATTTGAGATAAATACTGACGATAATTTATCAAATACCAATTTGCCGTCCGGTTTTGCATAGGTTGGCTGATAGGCATGAGCCGCACGCTCAAGCTGATCATAATCTTTTTTATTGTCATGAATGGTCAAAGGCATTTTGCCACCCATCAGATTTTGCTCTAAAAAGGTAAACGCGCCGCCCATCCATTGACCCATACGGTGCATAGCAGGAGCAAAGTTACGTGCTTCATAGTTGTCTTTATACAACCAAGACTCTTCAAACATCGTAGTATAAGCCAGCACTTCATCATGTTGACGACCTTCTTGCAAGGCTTCGAAAATCGCCTCAGCCGCTAGCATCCCTGACTTCATTGAAGTATGAGTACCTTTGATTTTGGCAGGATTTAAGAAACCTGCGTCATCACCAGCTAATACACCACCTGAGAAGGTAAATTTTGGCAAGGAGTTTAAACCGCCTTTAGTTAACGAGCGTGCGCCGTAAGATATACGTTTACCGCCTTCTAGAACATTACGAATAAGCGGGTGTAGTTTTAGACGCTGCATCTCATCAAATGGCGACATATATGGATTAGAATAGGAGAGATCAATAACAAGACCAAAGCTTACTTGATTGTTTTCAGCGAAATACAACCACCAGCCTCCAGTTGAACCAGTGTCAGTTAAAGGCCAACCTGAACCATGCATGACCACACCTTCTTCATGCTTAGCAGGATCAATATCCCATAGCTCTTTTAGACCAATACCATAGTGTTGGGGGTCACAGTCTTTATCAAGATTAAAACGACTGATCAAGCGCTTGCCTAAGTGACCACGGCTACCTTCGGTAAATATAGTATATTTAGCAAGCAGCTCATAACCTGGCTCAAAGCTATGTTTCGCTTCGCCACTGGCAGCCACACCCATGTCGCCTGTCAATACGCCTTTAACTGAACCATCATCATTATATAAGATTTCATCAGCGGGGAAGCCTGGGAACATCATGACTTCTAGCTCTTCAGCTTGTTGAGCCAACCAACGAACGACGTTGCCTAATGAGACAATATAGTTGCCTTGGTTATGCATGCTGGCAGGAATGACCGAATCCATTAATTTGATAGATTTGGTCGCTGAACCCAGCATATAGACGCGATCTTCAATTGCAGGAACGTTTAGCGGTGCGCCTTTTTCTTTCCAATCTGGAATCAACTCATCCAAAGCGCGTGTTTCCATGACCGCACCAGAGAGAGTATGAGCGCCAAACTCTGAGCCTTTTTCGACCACACAAACCATGAACTCATCGTTACCTGCTGCGATGGCAAGCTGACGTAGACGGATGGCAGCTGAAAGTCCGGCAGGTCCACCACCAACGATAATGACATCAAATTCCATTGACTCACGTTCTACTTCAGGTTCTGCTGCAACAGGTTCTGGCGCTTTGTCGACAACGATCGTTTCAGCAACTGGCTCAACGGCTTGCGTATCTACAATAACGGGCGTTTCTTCAGCGAGCACTTCTGGTGTTACCACTGCTGGCTCTGAATTTGCTGTGTCTGTCACGATTGGCGTGTCGATATTTACAGTATCACCATCAATAACTGGCGATTGATTGTCTTGCTCTTGCATACCTACTCCTAAACTTGTAGTGGCTTATCTCAGGGCATCATTAGCTTAACAATTGAATAATAAGGCTTGTGGCGCTAACTTTACTCAGACATATGGCTGCCCGATAAAAAGGGTCTTTACGGTATCAGTTGACGACGTTACGATGAAAGTGTTTTTAAAAACCTTCAAAACATAACGTAAAATGTGTCGTTAGTACAACGCCCACCAGACTAGTTCAAATAAAAAATCGTTACTTATTATAAAAGAAAAGTCCCACAAACACGATACGCATTTCACAACATCAGTGTTAAGGTAAGATTAAGACGGTGGGGGTACAATGACGATATTGTCTTATCATACCCGAAACTAAAATTTATAGTAATAACAGATTTGCCAAACTTTGATTACTACGTGAAGGATTGTACGATGACAGATAATAATAAAGATATCGATGCCACGACTGTAAAAGATGCTGAAACCTCTAATGACAAGCTGTCTGAGCTAAATACTATAGACAATTTGAGCCAATATTTAAAGTCTGCGGCAGGGACACGTGAAGGACGTGCCATACCGCCACTAGAAAATTGGCATCCTGAACAAATCGATGATATGGACTTGGTCATCAAAGCCAATGGCGAGTGGTGGCATGAAGGCGGACACATGACCCGAGAGTCATTAGTCAGTCTGTTTGCCACTATCTTATGGAAAGAAGAAAAAGAAGGCGTGACTGAGTATTTTCTAAAGACGCCCGTACAGAAATTGCGTATCCAAGTGGAAGATGCGCCACTACTAATCAATGATGTCGGTATCGTCAACGAAGACACCAATAGTTGGCTTGAATTTACCACGACAACGGGTGATGTCGTACGCTTAGATGATGAGCATCCTATTTTTTTACGTCCTTATGACTCTGTTAATGTGGAGGGTAATGAAAATAGAAATGATCACTCTAATGATATGGATGCTGTTCATAATAGTCACGGAGAGGAAAACCAACAACTAACATCTGAGGTACAAATGCGTCCTTATATGTTGGTTCGAAATGGATTGACGGCACTTATTGGTCGCAATGTATTTTATCATTTAATCGAGATTGGCGAATTGACAGAGCAAGATGGTAAAACCACGCTAACCCTGCAAAGTGGCGGTCATGCTTATACATTGACGATGACATCTATTTAACGGTCAATAATGAGCTATAATTAGGCAGTGATTGCTATTGATCTTGAGCAAATCTTGTTATCTATCTTATAGCCCTTTTTATTTATGGGACTATTATTGAAAGTAATATTGGTTAAATTTATTAGTAGGGTCGGTATGACAGTATTTTTATCAAAATGGCGGTGAAATAATATGAAAGTTGCCGCAAGTGCTGTTACTAACACAGTTAATAATTACTCAATAATTTCTGATAATAACACTGCTGCAGAAGCGATGGTCGATAGTGTGATATACAATTATAATAAAGGGATAAAGGCAGATCCAGACCGTAGCGCGCCCATTGGCTTATTTGATTCCGGTATTGGTGGCTTGTCTGTTTATCTACATTTAGCCCAGCAACTGCCCAATGAACGTTATATTTACTATGCTGATACCCTGAATGTACCCTATGGCAATCGAGATAGTGATGATATTAAAACGTTAACATTGACGGCAGTAGAGTGGCTATATCAGCAAGGCTGCAAGCTTATTGTCATTGCGTGTAATAGTGCTTCAGCCTATGCGTTGCAGACAGCAAGGTGCCATTATCCGCAGCTACCCATTGTGGGTTTGGTACCAGCATTGAAACCTGCGGTATTGGCCAGCAAAAGTGGTCATGTGGCGGTACTAGCAACCAAAGCGACTCTAAACGGTAAACTCCTGAACGATGTCATTGCTACGATAGCCAGTCCAAGTGCAACCAGAGTGACCAAATATTTTGACCCGCAACTGGTGCCTTGGGTAGAATCAGGTATGCCGGAAAACAGTGAAACGGCGCAAAATCTTCGTGGACAGTTGCAAGTGTTCGCAAAGGATGGGGTAGACCAGCTGGTATTAGGCTGTACACATTATCCATTCTTTAAAGATTTTGTGATGCAAGCAATTGAATCGCAAAGACTATCAATGCAAGTGGTTGATTCAGGTCAAGCAATTGCGGAGCGCGTTAAGCAATTGTTGATCGTCAATAATTTGTCAGCATTGCCTATAGATGGATTAAGTAGAAATGGTGTTTTAGATGCCAGTTTGAGTGACAGTCCGATTAAGCCACCGTTGATATTTTATGCGACCAAATACGATAAACAGATGGATTTGCTGCTATCACGCTTACTTGGTGAGCAAACGCATTTACAATACCATCCTCATTTTGAGTATTAGGCTTAGGGGCTCCTAGGATTAATCTCGATACAGCTGTTATAATCCCGTAGTATATTAATGGAATTGGAAATAAATTAAACGCATTCTAGCAATAGTATGCTAGGCTTGTATTTGCCAAAAAGAATATTTAAATTGGGTATTATTGCGCTATTTTTAGAGAACTTACGTTTTTTGACCAGCTAACTAAGATTAGAGGTGATCGTGCCAAATCGTCGCTACCATATTCATGTTGTATGTGCTGATAACCACCAGTTGTTGGTATTGGATAGTATTTCGATATTTTTTCAAGGGCGCGCCTTCTTAACCTATGATGTCTCTAGTAAATTACCCAAGGCCTCGTTATATGGGCGTCAATGTATTGATGCTTGTGACTATGCTTTGATGGTCATTGGCGATAGCTACGGTACTGCGCAAAATACCGGTGTCAGTCAAATGCATTTGAGCTATCTAAATGCTAAGGCGAAGCTCAAGCCTCTATTAATATTAATAAAAAAACATCATACCGGTGCCAATATCAGTCGGCAGTTGCAGGAATTTACCAGTATGGTTACCTCAAAAACGGATAAGATTTATTATTACGAGACAGAAAATGACATTGAGCAATTGCTTATCCAAGCCTATTATAAAATGGTTGCCAGTCATCAAATAGGTGCTGGATGGGTGAGGGTTGATGAAGAGGCAATGGAGTCTAACAAACCTTCGGCATCGGAGACTCTAGCGGCTAATTTGGCATATAATAGAATGACAAGGCAAGAGAATACTGTCGCCCCTACTCAGAGTATGGACGATAATGTCAGTAAGCCAATCGTATTGACAGATACCTTTGAGATTCACTATAAAGCCCAAGCTTATGAAGGTGGTAATTTGAGTGATGTTACAAGACCTATGGTATTAGCGTGGCAAGACGTGTTAATCACTCTGATAAAAATGCCGGCTACCTTTTCAAGCTATGGTTTACAAAGTGGTATCAACCGCTTAATCGCTGTGCGAGCTGAGATCGATATCAAGCGCGAGATGCCAAATGTCCATGCTGTGGCACGTTGTCAAATCTCTCAAGACGATCTCAATCATCTACAGCGGCAATTGGTTGCGGCTAATTGGATACAGCTAACTACCTATGGAACACGGGTCACACAGGAGCTTTGGAAGCTGACTTTTTATGCAAAAAGTTTACTTGATGCAAAAAAGCCATCGATAGAAAATCCTGCTATATCAACTGCCACTAGCTAAATTATCGCCTTCGCTATTATCAGTCATTATCGTTGCTACCAATCTTAGAACCTCATACAAATCATGATTGACTAACACGTTTTTTGCTGATGGCTACGTTTTGTAATACAAAGTATACGTGGTACTCGTTGTGAATCCCTTTGATACTCGTAATAATGATCAGGATGAACACATAATAATACTGAGCAATTAAGGAGAACCAATAATGAGTAATGCTAAAAATGACGCGTTAAAAAGTGAGTTGGATAGCTTAGAGCAAACCATGCATGAGGCAAGTCAGTTTCATACGTTAGAAGAGCAAGTAGCAGATATGAAGCGCCGCGGTATCGATCCGACCAAAGTATATAAGGAATTGGATAGAAAGGAAGAGGATGCAGATTGGGGTGATGCCACGTGGAAAGAAAATGGCAAATGGGAGCCTAAGACGCCGGCAGATTTAGATGATAAAGCTCGTGAAAACTGGGATGGTGACAATGGTAAGCCGAATCCACCGCCTATCGTTTAACGTTCGAAAATTAGATATATCATATAAACTGTGTCAAGTCATAAAGAGTGTCAGAACTGACATTATAAAAAAGCCACGCTAATTAGCGTGGCTTTTTATTTTTATTAATACTTAAAAGACATTACCTAATCAAGAGCCTTCATCAATACGTACCAGTTTTATAGTACCATCAGCACCCGTTACACGGCGATATCGCGTTGTACTTGAGTTTGATGGGCTGATCGCTGTAGGCTGCGAGTAGCTATTAGGTGCGGTATTTTGCTGTTGAATCAATTGTCCCATACGATCAGCAGACGCGGGGTTTAAAGGACGACTGTTTGTTGGCTGGTTATACTGATTGCCGTATTGCGAAGTATTAGGCGCCGTATTACCAACGATGGCACGATAGAATTTCTGCCCTGCACGTCCATCAGCTGGAAAAATGCCACGGCTAGACTGGTACTGCTGAATGGCGGTACGAGTATTATCACCGATAATGCCATCGACGGCGCCGATATCATATCCTGCATTTAATAATGCTTGCTGAATCGCTCTGGATTCTTGGCGACCTATACCAGGATCGTCAGTTGGCCATGCTGTGATAAAGTCAGTTTTACTGCTACTCTCGCGAGTAATCAAATCTGATAAATGGGCAATCGCCAGTGCATAGCTTTCTGAGGCATTATAAGAATAGAATGTATCAAAGTTTTTACCGACTAAGAATGCAGGGCCGTCAGGACCTGCTGGTAATAATAATCCAGCACTACTCAAGTCAGAAGGCAGTGGGCTGCCGTTAGCAAGGGTTAAACCTTGATTGCGCCAGTGGCTCATTGATTTTTTATCTTTACGGTTGGACGCTGCCCAAAATCCACTTGGCAGTTTTACCTCATAACCCCATGCTTCGCCTGAACGGTAGCCACGTTTATCTAAGAAGTTTGCCGTAGAGGCAAGGGCATCGGGGACGCTATTGACTAAGTCACGGCGACCATCGCCATCGAAGTCGACTGCCAACTCTAAAAATGTACTTGGCATAAACTGCGTCTGACCAAACGCGCCTGCCCATGAACCTGTCATATCGCTTGGCGCAATATCACCGTTTTGTACAATTTTTAGTGCATTGGCATATTCGCCTTGAAAATAGCTTTGGCGGCGATCAAAGCAAGATAGGGTCGCTAAAGATTCAAACAAAGGTTTTTTGCCCAATGTCTGCCCAAAGTTAGACTCTACGCCCCAAACGCCTAATACGTGCTCGGCTTTAACGCCATAGCGCGATTCAATTTTACGTAACGTATCCGCCCATTGACGCTTGGCACGGATACCATCTTCTACGCGTTCGGTATCAACAAGTGATGACAAATAATCCCAAACGTCTTTTTGAAATTCAGGTTGATAGTTTAGCGATTGAATAACACTAGGGTCAGGCTCACTGGGACGATAGTTATTAAAGGTATAGCTATCAACATCACGAAATTTGCTAGAGTTTTTTAGACCATCTAGACACTGCTGAAACTGAGCATTAGACAAGTTTGGGGCGTCTGGCTTGGCAGCTTGAGCGGTGCTGGCAAGACTTAAGCCAATCGCTGCCGTCAATAAAGATAAGGTGGATAAGTGATTCAAGCGCATAAAAATATCCTATAAGCGTCGAAGTAGCTGTTAAAAAACAGTTACTAGAAATTAGTTATTAGAAAGTAAAACAAAGCGATGAAAAGTCGATTTTACTTAGAGTAACCAATCTCAATAGTAAAGAAAAGGTATCGTAGCACTCGGTTACTATAAGCTGACGTTGGCGTGAGGTTAGGATAGGGTTTTAGAAAAATATAGCATTACATAATTTTAGGAAAGTCTTTGGTTTTAATGTGGGTGATTAATTTTACAGGTGTTTTACAAAGCTATTTCGCTAATATGATATCCAACTCCTCAATAAAATCATGAATACGTGCTGCGTTTTTACCCAAATCGCTACCGCCAACCCGCGATTTACTACGGATATCAACCAGACGCTCGCTACCATTATCATTGATACGTACAACGACATCATCTTTAAAACCAAACCACGCCGTAGTATCTGTTGCTTCAACAATACCTTTATTAGCATCGATATTGACAAGCTCCCAACCTAAATTTTTAGCAACTTGTTCGGTAGCGTTCACCAATTCAGCTTTTGATTGTGAATAGACTAGCGTTTTTAGTTCCGGATAGCCTTGACGTTGTTGCTCGGCAGTTGCTTCACCAGCATAAGCGACTGGATTGAGTGCGTCAGCCCGTAGCGGAGCAATAGCGACAAACTCAGGTGGGTTGACTAAGTCAGTTGAAATATCATGAATAGGCGCTACACTTTTGCTCTTACTCAGCATACTAAGTGGTAATCCGATAGCAACGGCGGATAACGCAATGGTGACTATCACATTGGCAAGCGTTAGTGTATTTCGCTTAAATATAACTTGTAATACGAGCAACACAAGCGCTGCAACAGCAGTCAATATGCCATATTTAAATCCTGTAAACACCGTACCTAATTCAATGATGTCATACTTATAAAGAGGGCCTGTCAATACGACTAATAAGAAAGCAATGAGACTTACGAAACTCACTAAAATTTTCATTAGATTTCTCGCTTATGGTTGATTTAATAACCAAACATGCTCTGTCACCGCCATCTCAGGTGCAGCGTTCAAAGTCGATGGTTTGCCCTCAAGCTCTTGAATTTGATAGTGAGCGCTATAGTACTGCTGGATTTGCTCATGACTGATTGAAAAGGGCGGTCCTGCTCGCTCATTTTGGTCGTAATTGAGTGTCAGTAATAACTGAGGAGCGTTTTGACTGAGGTCGATGACTTGCTGGCTATATTGCGGGCGCAACTCTGCTGGCATCGCAATTAATGCTGCTCGATCGTAGACCGCATCAACGCGACCAACATCATTGGTACTTAGCATAAATATATCTGCAACCCATAACGCTATTATTTGTCCTGATAACTGCCCTTGATAGCATTTAATATTTGAATTTTTATCATGCGCTTTTATCGTGTAAGAGATATTATTTTCAGTAAAAAATTCCTGTACCGCTGACTCAACCAATTCCACGCCGACCATATCAAAACCTTGATTGGCTAGCCAAATCATATCAATAGATTTGCCGCATAAAGGGATGAATATACGGCTTCCGATGGCCATTTGTAAATCTGAAAAGTATTTAATCAACAAAGGATTCACTTTAGGCTGATTAAAGCCGATGCGTTTTTCCTTCCAGCGAGCCTGCCAAAATTCTGGATTCATTGCTTTAGCCTTCAGTTATAAGAATTTCTATTATCAGTTATTTTTTACAGTCGATGCATTATCATAACTTGTCGCATAATATTGTCAAAGTCATTAACTCCAATAAAATTATCAGAAATTAAAAAAGCCAAATACTTATATTATAAGTATTTGGCTTTTACGAGATTAAAAGCTGGGCATTGAATTCAAAAACTCTGTAATCAGAAGATAATATTTAGCTCACCATATATTGACTGAATTCTTTACGCAGTTTGGCAAGTTTTGGTGGTATGGCGAAGTTACAGTAAGCCTGTCCTGGGTTGCGATTAAAAAAGTCTTGATGTGTCTCTTCTGCTTGATAAAATTCAACCGCAGGATGTACTTCGGTCACCACATTTATACCCATGTCACGCAGCTTGTTAATGGTACGATCGATGGTCGGTTTTTGCGTTTCATCAGTGTAGAACACGACGCTACGATATTGGCTACCTACATCATTACCCTGACGATCCATTGTGGTGGGATCATGAGTGGCAAAGAAGACATCAAGTATCACTTCTAATGGGACAATCGATTCGTCAAATTCGACTTTAATCACTTCAACGTGACCAGTATCCCCACCGCAGACTGCTTCATAATTGGCTGATACCGCATCGCCGCCCATATAACCTGATATTACAGACTGTACGCCTTTTACAGATAAAAATACTGATTCGGTGCACCAAAAACAGCCACCGCCTAATATAATGGTTTGCATAATTCTTCCTATTCTTATCATTATAAAATATGAGCCAAGCATGTTTTACAAATCTATTTTGCTTGGCGATATACATTTAGCTTAACAGTGCAGTTGCCTGCGATAAGTAACAAATAGTAATGTTATAATGGGCTTTTGCTACGTTAAAAAGCTCGTTATTATCAGCTGCTTCTTATTGATAGTGTCGGTCAAGATGATTACACACGTTAAAGTTTAGTTTAATTACCAAAGAATGAGTCACATTATGAGCCAATCTCAGCCTACCACTGTTAAACATGACACCTTATTCACCACGCCACTAGATAAAGCAGCGCGCTTTTCATTTGATGAGCAAGTGGTGGCTTGTTTTCCGGATATGATTCGACGCAGTGTTCCCGGTTATGGTCAGGTATTGGCGATGTTACCCATATTTGCCCGTCGTCATTGTAAATATCGTCAGCAAGGCAATAATGGACAACGTGTGAGCCGTATTTATGATTTAGGCTGCTCATTGGGTGCCGCAAGTATGACGTTGGCTGGCGAGTTTGAGCCACAAGATTTGCAAATTAAAGCAATTGATATTTCACCTGCGATGACCACTGAAGCGACTACTTTACTGAATGATAATTATCCTGAGCATGACATAGAGGTCATCACTGCGGATATTCGCGATATTGAGCTTGAGCCATGTGATATGGTGATTTTGAATTTAACCTTACAGTTTTTACCGGCTGCCGATAGAGTGGCGGTGTTAGAAAAGATTTATGCGGCACTCAGCGAAGGGGGTATATTGGTATTGACCGAAAAGACTCATGCTTTTGATGAGCAGTATGATGCGTGGTTGGTTGAACGTTATTACGATTTTAAACGTGCCAACGGCTATACCGAGATGGAAATCAGCGGCAAACGAAATGCACTAGAAAACGTCCTTATTACGGATACTTTAGATGAGCATCACGCACGATTGAGTGATGTTGGCTTTCAGCGTCATCTCACGTGGTTTCAGTTTTTAAACTTCGTCTCTATTGTGGCGTTTAAATAACGGCTACATTGTTAGAACCCTTTTTATCCTATCTTTTGATCAACAGAGTAATCCGCTTTTATGCTTAACGACACTATTACCCACGCCGAACGTGAACTGTATTTAACCCTGCTAGAACTAGCGCAACAGCAGCCAAATGCTTATGAGTGGCTTACGCGCTTGCCAACATGGTTAAATGATATCAAGGACAAAGCCAATTACGCGCATGCGCCTGCCTATCAAGCATCGGTTGCGCGTTTACCAAATATAACAGTCAATCATGTCGATCTGAACAGTGATGTCTTGACGATTGAGGCAAATCTTAGTGAGTCTCAGCGCAAACAAACAATGGCATTATTAAAGCAGCTGATGCCGTGGCGCAAAGGGCCTTTTCAAATTGGTGGTCAGATCAGTAGTCGTCAAACTGTTCATACTAAAGATGACAACGATACCAATGCGCCAATATTGATTGATACCGAATGGCACAGTGATTGGAAATGGCAACGAGTCGCACCGCATTTGAGTCCTTTAAAAGGTCGTCGCATCTTAGATGTTGGTGGTGGTTCTGGTTATCATGGTTGGCGTATGGCAGGAGCAGGCGCCGATACGGTCATCATCATTGACCCATCGTGCTTGTTTTATCATCAGTTTATGGCGATTCGGCATTTTGTAGGTAGCGCCGATGCTCATACTCATGTTCATGGTACAGGGCGTTATCGAACTCATTATATTCCAGTGCCGCTTGAAGCATTACCGGATAATAGCCAGCTGTTTGATACCGTGTTTAGCATGGGTGTGCTCTATCATCGCCAATCGCCGTTTGAACACTTGCAACAGCTCAAAGGACAGTTGGTCAAAGGCGGTGAGCTGGTACTTGAAACTTTGGTAATAGAAGGCGATGCCAATACGGTACTGGTACCGCATGACCGCTATGCTCAAATGAATAATGTGTACTTTTTACCTTCGGTTGCCGCATTAATAGGCTGGTTAGAGAAAGCTGGTTTTACTGAGGTGCGCTGCGTCGATGTGGCAGTCACCTCGACGGAAGAACAGCGTAAAACGGAATGGATGACCTATCATTCGTTAGCAGATTTTTTAGATCCTAATGATTCTAGCAAAACTCTTGAAGGCTATCCTGCGCCGATGCGTGCTACTCTAATTGCCAAGAAATGATTGCAAAAAAATAATTGGCAAAGCAGTAAATTTTCAATGCTTTTTAGATAAACCACCTTGTAAACGCCATTTCTAACAATATTTTTAAGATAAAACCGATAAAACCAGCACCAAGTGCCAAAAACATCCAAAATGTACCAGCGCGACCAGCACCAGACTGTTTTGATAAGTCCCAAATGATAAAGAATAAAAAGGCAATAAAAATGGGCAATAAGATGTAAAGCCCCCAACTGGTAACGGTACTGGCAGCAATGGCAAACATAATTTTATCCTATATATAAAGTCATAAAGTACTACGTTCTCTGTTCGTTACTTTATTGCTTTTTAATGAAATACTTACAAATAGTTGAATAAATATTTAAGCGTCACGATATCTAGAGAAAGTAGCCAATAAATGGCGTTATTATAACGTGGAATAGGCTAGGTATGAATGTTTCATCAACCTTGGGAAACAGGAACGCTACAATAACTCTGACCTATAAGCCCTCTGCCAATTATAATAACCCTTAAACGTCGAATAAACCCCAGCACCTTGCTATAAATAGTATTTTATCGCTATTTTTAGTCCAAATAGTGCAATAACAGGTAAAGGTTGTTATATTTGCAGGTTACTTATCTTTTTATCGTATTTTATATTCCACCACTTTTATTGTTTATTTATCCGAGTTTATAGTCCTATGTCACAAGCCCAAATCGATACGCTTACCTCACTGTTTGACAGTGCGATTGCAGTCCTAAAAAATGACGGCGAATTACCGGCTGATTGGCAAAATAATAGCCAAATTACGCGTACTAAGGATACCAGCCATGGTGATTTTGCCAGCAATATTGCCCTGACTGCTGCCAAAGCTGCCAAAGCCAATCCGCGCCAAGTGGCTGAAAAAATCGTTAATGCATTGCCTGAGAATCAAGATATCCGCCAAATAGAAATCGCGGGTCCAGGGTTTATTAATGTATTTTTGAATACTGAAGCTAAGTTTGCCGTGTTAGATGATATCTTCAATTTGCAAAATGGCTTTGGCTTAAGCAAGCAGTTTGACGGACAAAAAATACAGGTCGAATTTGTCTCTGCTAACCCAACTTCTAGCTTACACGTTGGTCACGGTCGCGGCGCTGCATTTGGTATGAGCGTATCAAACTTGCTTGAGGCGATTGGCTATGATGTCACGCGTGAGTACTATGTCAATGATGCCGGTCGCCAGATGGATATCTTAGCGACCAGTACTTATTTGCGCTATCTAGAAACCAATGGTGAGACGGTCACCTTCCCCGTCAACGGCTATCAAGGCGACTATGTCAGTGATATTGCTCAGACATTAAAGACGCAGCATGCTGATACCTACGTACATCGTTTCGCAGATATTGCCGAGAACGTGCCAGAAGATGCGCAGTTCGAAATAAATGCCGATGGCGAAAAAGTACTGCTATCAGGTGATAAAGAAGCCCATATCGATGGTCTAATTGCCAATAGTAAAGCTTTACTTGGTAATGGTTATGAGCTGTTTCTAAATGCAGCATTAAGCAGTATTTTGGCTGATATCAAAGACGATCTAAATGACTTCGGTGTGAGTTATGAATGCTGGTTTAGCGAAAGATCAATTGATAGTGAGATTGAACCAGTCTTACAGATTTTAGAAGACAAAGGCTATCTCTACGAAAAAGACGGCAATATCTGGTTTAAATCGACGGACTTTGGTGATGAAAAAGACCGTGTCGTACGCCGCGCTAATGGGCAAAGCACCTACTTTGCCTCTGATATCGCCTATCATAAAAATAAATTCGATCGCGGTTTCGACAAAGTCGTGAACGTTTGGGGTGCAGACCACCATGGTTATGTACCGCGCGTAAAAGCGGCTTTATTGGCGCTTGGTATCGATGCCGACCGTTTAGATGTGGTGTTGGTGCAGTTTGTCGCATTATGGCGCGGTAATGAAAAAGTACAAATGTCATCACGCTCTGGTAAATTTGTGACCTTACGTGAGCTACGTCACGAAGTTGGCAACGATGCAGCGCGTTTTTATTACGTCGCGCGTAAGCCCGAAGTACATGTTGATTTTGACTTGGAGCTTGCCAAATCGCAAAGTAAAGACAACTTAGTTTATTACATTCAATATGCACATGCCCGCGTTTGCCGTGTGTTAGAAAAACTAGAAACCAGTGGTTTAAGTGTGGATGATGCGATAGGTGCGGCGCAGCAAGAATTACTTGTTGCACCAAGTGAAGAGGAGTTGATTAAGCTGCTTGCCGCTTATCCTGCTACCTTGATGCGCTCAGCGACAGGTTATGAGCCGCACATCTTGACTAATTACCTTAAAGAGTTGGCAGCGTTATTCCATGGTTGGTACGATAGCAATCGTATTCTGCCTGTGAGCCTGACTTCAGGTGAGACACCAAGCGCCGATGAGATGGCGATGATGCAAGCTCGTTTACGCTTATCTAAAGCAGTACGCCAAGTTATCAGTAACGGGCTTGGTTTATTAGGGCTGTCTGCACCGTCTAGCATGTAATAAAGCTGGCAACTGATAGTAATAATTCAATAATGACAGATAGATTCAGTAGGGAGAATGCGATCCATGTTAGCCAAAAAACCAAGAGGTGCCACTGAAAAGCGCAAAACAAGTAGTGCGTCAGGCTTATTATGGATGTTTGTTGGTGCAGTGTTGACGCTGATGATCGGGGTATTCTTATATCTGTCACCATGGTTTAATTTTAGCCCCGCTGATACGGCTGGAGATCCTAATAAGCAAATACAGCAACGAGTGGATCCGGATGCCGACAATGGTGATTATGAATTCTATGATATTTTACCCAATCAAGAAATGGCAACCGTCCCTGATGAAGAATTTGACAAGACCGACAATGACCAGCTGGGTGAAATCATAGATTTTGAACCGGATGTGATAGTCAATCAAATTGACAGTAATGTGCCTAGTGCTAATGATGGTACGGGTAGTATTTCTGAAGGTACAACCAGTGCGCCAAATGCTGGCGCAGCTACTGGTAATGATGATATCGTTATTATTGAAGAAGATGCGACCTACGATGGTACGCCAGCGACAAGCAATCCGGGTACTAATGCAAACAAACCCAATGCTGGCAATGCAAGCATTCAAGCTGCTAAGCCTGCTGCTACGTATATCTTACAAATTAACAGTTTTGGTGATGCTGATGAAGCCGACCGTCGCCGTGCGCAAGTACTGATGGCAGGTGTTGATGCGAAAGTCGTTAAAAACACTACTGGTAATGGCTTGCCTATCTATCAGGTGATCTCACGCCCAATGAATAGTCGTCAAGCCGTTGCTACTGCTCAGCAGCGCCTGCAAAATAACGGGATTGATTCTATTATCGTTGAACAACGTCGTTAGTTTTAAATTGGTTTGATTGTTTAGAAAAAAAGCGTCACAGTGGCGCTTTTTTTATACGTTTTTTTTGCTAATAGCGGCGTATTTTTTTAAACTTAATCCACCATATTGAAATTTTTTATTGCCACACTAACCGAGAGTATCGCTATGACGGTATCTAATTCAGCAGTAACCACGCACAGTCATTTTAAAGCATTTTTTCAAAAATACTTTATCGATGCATTTACTGGTATGGCTTTGGGGCTTTTTGTCACCTTAATAGCGGGTCTTATCATCTCGCAAATCGGTGGCTGGCTAAATCTTCCAACACTGATTGCGGTCGGAAAATTGGCATCTGTGTTAATGGGCGCGGGCATCGGTGTCGGCATTGCTTATTATCTAAAAGCGCCAACTTTGGTAATGCTTAGCTGCTTGGTCGCTGGTATGTTGGGCGCTCACTCTGAAGCATTAATGGCAGGTAATCTATTTATTGCTCAAGACGCAGGTCCGGCAACCTTTGCTGCGCTACCGGGTAATCCAATCGGTGCATATTTGGCGTCAGTTTTTGCTTATCGCGCTGGTACATGGGTTGCAGGCAAGACCAAGCTCGATATTCTACTGGTACCTTTACTGGTCTGCGCGGTGGCATTAGCCGTATGTGCGCTGCTCAATCCTCCTGTTGTTGCTGCGGTCAATGCCATTGGTCAAGGGATTCAAGCGGCAACCACATTACAACCGTTATTAATGGGAATCGTGATTGCTGTCGTGGTTGGTATATTGCTAACGATGCCGACATCGAGTGCGGCGATTTGTATTACTATTGGACTTGGCGGAGTTGCAGGTGGGGCGGCAGTCGTCGGATGTGCGGCCCATATGATTGGCTTTGCCGTCGCCAGTTTTAAGGACAATGGCATAAGTGGGGTGGTTTCTCAGGGTTTGGGCACTAGCATGTTACAAATCCCTAATGTGCTCAGAAAACCCATTATTCTATTACCAGCTGTTATAGCAAGTGCTATCGTCGGTCCGATAGCGACCGTCGGCTTTGAGCTAGCATGTACGGCTACAGGCGCAGGTATGGGAACCGCAGGACTGGTTGGCGTATTTGGCGTGATTGAAGCGTCACAAGATATTATGAGTACTGGTCAATTATGGACGGCGATTATTTTATTGATGTTTATATTGCCCGCTGTGATTGCTGGCGTTGTGGCTTATATGATGCGCCGATTTGGTTGGTTGGTCGATGGCGATATGAAACTGCCTTAACATTCATTAAAAAATAAAAAGCATTCCTTAAAAAGTAAGATTTAAGGAGAACTCAGGAAAATCAAAAAGCCCAGTTATCTAAGGTAGCTGGGCTTTTCATTCTTCTAGCATTTATAACATTTTTAAATTAGCGACGTACATCTTTAGGAGCGTCGCCCTTTGGCCAATCTTTGTCTTTATTGGCTTTTACCGGACGTGGCAAGTGAGTAAAGTAAGCAGCAATATCGACGGCTTCTTGGTCAGTTAACGTATTGCCTTGACCAAAGGGCATTTTGCCTTTGATAAATGCCGCAGCCGTATAGGTACGTGCCATACCAGCACCATCATTGAAGGACTTTTCACCAGCGACAGCAGGATAAACGTAAGTGCCATCGTCGTTATACTGACCTTCACCAGTTGCACCATGACAAACGCTACACTTCTCTGCAAATAGCTTTTTGCCATTATCAGTGTTTGGCTCGAGGTTTTTATCCACTTTGACAAAACCACGACCTTCAGGCGATACGCCAAATGGCATGTCTTGTGACAACCAGCTCATGTAAGCCACCATCGCGTTCATATCATCTGAACCCAGATCAAGTGCCTTACCGTTCATCGAACGCTCAAAACAGCCGTTAATACGTTCTTGTATCGTATTGACACGACCTGCGCGCGTACGATAGATAGGATAGATGCTGGGCATATTGTTCCAAGGCGCAGCATAAGCCTCTGAACCATTGCCAAGATGACAGCTGGTACAGTTCAGTTGATTACCAACGTTATTTGGCATCTCTTTATAAGTGTGATTGGCAATTTGTAAGCCGCGACGCACAGCGGCACCAAACTCATCATCTGGAATCGTAGATTCATCTGGCATCTTAATAGTAGGCTTGCCACTTGCCGTATCAGTGCCACCTGCGGTCGCAGTCATGTCATTGGCAGCTGGCATGTTACTTTTAATCACTTCAGCGCGTGCTTCGAGATCTTTTACTCGTGCCAATGCTGCCGCTTCTTCGACACGGTCAACGGCTTTGGTTTCAGTGTGATCGCTACAACCAGTAATACCGACAGCACTAATGGCAAACACAGTGGCTATCAAAACGGAGCGCTTAGGATATGGGAGCATTTTCATAGGAATATCCTTATTTTAAAAAGTAATATAGAAATTTAAATTTATATGCTAGTTTAGGTGCCATAATGGTAAAACCAACTCGATATTTTGTGTCAGTAAAAGGCTAAGAGCAGTAAAAATAAGGATAATCTTTAGAACAGCATAAAAATAACACGTAATATCGAGCCTTTGATGCAATCTTAGTTGCTCAGCAGCCTAACTCTAGCAATTGAAATATAACAAAGAATGAAGCGGTAGGTTGCTAGTAACATTAGTGTATCAAATACAAATACGTAAAGTGTTTTAAAATTGAAAACAGAAGCCAAAACATCAGTGTTTCGTTGCTTCTTTTGAACTGAAGTCCTGGTATGTAGCATAAAAAAGCGCTCAAACATAGATCATGTTTGAGCGCTTTTTTTAAATTTTAGCTAACTTTTCGCTAATTAAAACGAGTGATGTAGCAAGTTAACAGTTAAGCAATTTCAGGCGTCTTGCCTTCGTTAATCACTTGCTCATCAACGAGTACGGTCTTAGCATCCTTCATAGAAGGCAGCTCATACATCGTCTCTAACAGAGCATTTTCAACGATAGAGCGCAGTCCACGAGCACCGGTTTTGCGTGCCATCGCTTTTTTAGCAATCGCATCAAGTGCTTCTTTAGTAAACGTAATGTCAGCGCCTTCCATATCAAACAGATACTTATACTGCTTAACCAAGGCGTTCTTAGGTTCCGTCAAAATCTGAACCAATGCATCTTCGTCTAGCTCTGTAAGCGCAGCAAGTACTGGAAGACGACCGATAAGCTCCGGAATAAGTCCAAACTTGATCAAATCTTCCGGCTCTACTTGTTGTAGTAGCTCTGAGCTACGTTTACTATCGTCTTTTGAGCTGACATCAGCATTGAAGCCAATGCCTGTCTTTTCAGTACGCTGCTGAATGACTTTATCAAGACCGGCAAATGCACCACCAACGATAATCAAAATATTGCTGGTATCTACTTGGATCAACTCTTGCTGCGGATGCTTACGACCACCGTGTGGTGGAATAGCCGCGACCGTACCTTCGATAAGTTTTAGCAATGCTTGCTGTACGCCTTCACCCGACACATCACGCGTGATAGAAGGGTTATCACCTTTTTTGCTGATTTTATCAATCTCATCAATATAGATGATGCCTTGCTCCGCTTTACTAACATCATAATCTGATGCTTGTAATAGCTTCTGTACGATGTTTTCAACGTCTTCACCGACATAACCGGCTTCGGTCAAAGTCGTGGCATCCGCCATCGCAAAAGGAACATCAAGTAGACGTGCTAGCGTTTGCGCAAGTAAAGTCTTACCAGAACCTGTTGGACCAATCAGCAAAATATTACTCTTTGCCAATTCTACCATTGCATCATCAGCCCCAATTTTAGCTTTTTTGCTATCATTGGCTAAAGTTTGGCTAACTTTTAGACGCTTATAATGGTTATAAACGGCAACAGCCAAGGCTTTCTTAGCAGCATCCTGACCGATGACGTATTCATCAAGCTTGGCGCGCAATTCTTTTGGTGTTGGCAGTTTTTTATTGACCCAAGAGGTATCAATATCGCTATCGTCATCACCATGTTCGTCACTGTCGGCGATAAGGTCTGTACATAGCTCAATACATTCATTACAGATATTGGCATCGTCAGCGGCAATCAGCTGCTTCACTTCACTTTTTTCTTTGCCGCAAAACGAGCACTGCGGGGTGTTATCTTCTGCCATATACAGGCACTCCTAAAATTTTATACTTATAAATATTCTGATGTGTGTATCAACGTTTAAGTGTCTAATATAGAGCACTTAAGCATAAGCCGCGCTACTAGCTACATCGATACAGCTGCTCATAGACTGGCTATTATAAAGAAGCAGGACGACGTTCTAATACTTCATCGATCAGACCATATTCTTTGGCTTCTTTAGCATCTAACCAATAATCACGCTCAACATCTTTTTCAATTTTGTCTACTGGCTGACCCGTACGCTCAGCTAAAATCTCGTTTAAGCGCGCACGAGTTTTTAGGATTTCACGTGCATTGATTTCGATATCTGTTGCTTGACCTTGCGCGCCGCCTGAAGGTTGATGAATCATGACGCGAGCATTGGCTAGGGCATAGCGTTTGCCTTTTTCACCAGCAGCCAGCAGGAATGAGCCCATGCTATACGCACCGCCCATACAGATGGTTGATACTTCAGGTTTGATAAAGTTCATCGTATCAAAAATGGCCAAACCAGCACTGACCGAGCCGCCTGGTGAGTTGATATATAAATGAATGTCTTTATCAGGGTTTTCGGCTTCCAAAAATAGCAGCTGCGCCACAATAAGATTGGCCATATGGTCTTCGACTTGACCGGTCAAAAAGATAACGCGCTCACGTAGTAGACGCGAGAAAATATCAAACGAGCGTTCGCCGCGAGCTGATTGCTCAACTACCATAGGAACTAATGCTGCTTGGGTTGCGCTTTGACTATACTGTGCGCTCTGGGCAGTAGTGTGTGCGCTCATCAGCATATCAAAATGCGGGTTGGCAGTGATGCGATCATAATCTGTCATAAAAATATCCTGTTTATAAAGATAGAAGATAAAAAGTAGAAAATCGTTAAATTTTTATTGGTGTTTATCATTGTAAACATTGTCGGTTTATAATAAAACCTATTACGCTAAATGAGACGGGTATCGCATCAATAGTTGATAAATAGCAGTAATAAAGGCTATTAGCTTAAAATAATTGAGCTAATGGTAACTTTTTTATCAGAGTAATAGTAACTTTTTAATGTGACAAATGATAAATGACTTCCTATTAATAGGGCGTTTGTGCGTACTTATCAAGGGTACTGTCTATAATCTATCCATAAAGATAGCATATAAGCCACCAATAAAAATGCCCTAACAAATTTGTCAGGGCATTTTTAGAGCAATCTTAGCAGTCAGTACCAGTTAATGGCAAAGAGCTAGCTAGATTACATTGCTTGCTGCTGTTGTTGCTGAGCAGCTAATAGGTCTTGGTAGCTGACTTCTTTGTCAGTTACTTTACCTTGCTCGATTAGATAATCAACCACTTGGTCTTCTAGTACAACAGACTCAATGTTCGCGCGCTGTTGCTTATCAGTGGTGTAGTACTCGATTACCTCACTTGGATCTTCGTAGTTTTCAGCCGCTTCTTTGATGAACGTCTCAACGCGAGCTTGGTCAACTTCTAGACCTTTAGTATCGATAACGCGAGCAACGATGATGCCAAGACGTGCCGCACGTAGTGCTTGCTCTTCAAATAACTCATTTGGTAGCATATCTTTATCGAAGCTATCAGCATTCGCACCGAACTGCTGAGAAAAACGTTGCATCATCATGTTGCGTTGACGCTCGATTTCTTGCTCTAGCATAGCATTAGGTACGTCAAACTCGTTCTTTTCTAACAAAGCGTCAAATGTTGCTTGCTTTACTTGGCTACGAGCAGCATTTTTGATTTCGCGTTCCATGTTTTTGCGAACGTCATCTTTTAACTTCTCAACGCCGCCTTCTTTAACACCAAATAGCTCAAGGAATGCATCGTCAATTTCTGGTAGCTTAGATTTTTCAACCAATTTTACATTGATTTTGAACTGAGCTTCTTTACCCGCTAAGTTTTCAGCTTGATAATCTTCTGGGAAAGTCACGTCGATGGTTTTTTCTTCGCCAGCTTTCATACCTTTGATGCCTGCTTCAAAGCCAGGAATCATCTGATTGCTACCGATAACCAATTTGAAGTCTTCAGCAGATCCGCCTTCGAACTTCTCGCCATCGATAGAGCCTTCAAAGTCAAAAGTGACTTGATTGCCTTTGTCCGCTTTACCTTTTTTCTCAACGAATTCTTCACGTTGTTTTTGTAGGTTTTCGATCATAGTGTCAACATCAGCTTCATCAACCTTGGCGGTATGACGCTCAACTTCGATCTCATTGATACCTTGTACATCAACTTCTGGGAAGATTTCAACAGTGGCTTGATAAACCAAGAAATCATCTTCAAGTTTTACGTCGTCGATATTCGGCATGCCAACGGCGCGGATGTCTTCAGACTTGATCGCTTCAAAAACGGTATCACGAATAACGTCGTTGATCACTTCTTGTTGAATGCCAGCACCGTACTGTGAACGGATATGTGACATAGGCACGTTACCTTTACGGAAACCGTCAATCTTGGCAGTTTTCGCTACTTGGCGAATACGGCCTTCAACTTTGTTTTGAATCTTTTCAACGGGTACTTTAACCGTTAACTGAGTTTCTTTGTTAGATAGCTTGTTGGTTGTGACTTGTAAATCTGTAGCCATGATCATTACACCTTTAGGATTGAATAATAGACAACCATGCCTCAAAATACGGGCGTTTATGACTGGTTGCCGTTGGAATAAATAGGGGATAGTGATAGCAAGTCATTCTCAAATCAATGCCTTTAGCAATCGCTGCTGGCTCTGAAAAACGACATGTTTAATCTTAGTCGATACTATCAAATATCAATAATAAACCGTCAATAGGTCGCATAATAACGCTTTTTGGCGAATAATACAGACAATTAACGGCTTTCAACAAAATTTTAAAAGTAGAACAGTATAATCTATCTGTTTATTAAAGTAAAAATTATCTGTTTTGTCGTTTACGCGGTATCAATTTACTATATCAGTCATCTCATTTAAAGTACGTCTTGTATGTCTACGCCTGATTTACTGATGTGAGGATTAAATGGCATCAAATTGGATAACTACAAGAGATAAGCGTCTTATAAAGGCAATTGCGCCAATAACTGCTTGATCGCCTGACCGCGATGGCTGATGCTATTTTTATCCGCAGCGCTGAGGGTTGCAGCCGTCGCCTGCAGCTCTGGTAACCAGAACAGTGGATCATAACCAAAGCCACCTTCACCATGTGGCAACTCTAAAATCTCACCGTGCCATAAACCTTGCGCGATAATTGGTAGCGGATCATCAGCATGGCGCACCATCGCTAGTACGCAAACGAACATGCTCTTAATAGCAGTATCAGGCTGTGCTGCGCGGATAGGCTGCAAGTCAGCGATAAGCTTTTCATTATTCTTACTATCGTTACCATGCTCACCGGCATAGCGCGCCGAATAAATACCGGGTGCATTACCCAATACTGGCACACAAAGTCCAGAATCGTCGGCAATCGCAGGCAATCCACTAATACGGCTAGCATGACGGGCTTTTATAATGGCATTTTCGATAAAACTCAAGCCATCTTCAATCGCATCGTCGATATCGAGCTGTCCTTGTGGTATTACTGTCACATCCAAATCTGCTTCCGAAAATAGTCTTGTGAACTCAGCAAGCTTGCCTTTATTATTGCTGGCGAGTACCCATTGCTTGTGAGATGTAGATTGGGTCAAGGGTCGCGATGTGTGTAGTGTATTGATAGCACTCATAGAGAATATTCCGTCGTGTCGTTAGATCTAAACAAAAAATAGTGATTTATATTAAGGTACTATTTTTATAATTTTTTTGTTTGCTGTTCACAAGCAATACTGATTGCGCTGTGCATAACATTTGGTAACTGGTATTTGTCGCCACTATTGCTATAATAGATGCCAAGCTACAGTGAATTATATCTTATAGCTTGTGAATATTTGGTTAATAAAGGCTGACAAAGTCAAGTGTTTGGCTTTTGAGCCAAGAGCAAGAAAAGAATAATAGTTAATTTTGGATTCATAATAATACGTGATACTGTGTTCAGCAATACAATGTATTAATCGATAAAATTCATTTCAAACAATAAACTCAGCCAATTTAGCCAGCTATTTTATAGGGTTTTTTGCGTGTTAAAAATAGCGTAAAATTCAGTTTCCATAAAATAACAGCTAAAACAGCAAGGATAAAATAACTATGTCAAAGATTACTTTACCAGACTTACCATATGCAAAAGATGCTTTAGAACCGCACATCAGTGCTGAAACTTTAGAGTTCCATCATGATAAGCATCACAATGCATACGTGACTAAGCTTAACGAGTTGCTACCAGGTTCTGGTCTAGAAGACAAAACGTTGTCAGAAATCATCGTAGCAATAGCTAAAGACGACAGCAAGCAAGGGATGTTTAACCAAGCAGCCCAAGTGTGGAACCACACGTTCTACTGGAATTGCATGACGCCAACTAACGGCGGTGGCGAACCTACTGGCGATCTAAAAGCTAAAATCGAAGAAGACTTCGGCAGCTATGACAAGTTCCGTGAAGAGTTCAAAAACGCAGCATTGACTCAGTTCGGTTCTGGTTGGGCATGGCTAGTCGCTGATAAAGTCGGTGGCAAATTGTCTATCGCCAAAACAGCTAACGCTGACACGCCACTTGCACATGACCAAATCGCGGTATTGACTTGCGATGTATGGGAACATGCGTACTACATCGATTATCGTAACCGTCGTCCTGACTATGTTGATACGTTCCTAGACAAACTAGTGAACTGGGACTACGCAAACGCAAAATATAAAGGTCAAGATGCTGGTGTTGAAGAGTAATCTTTAACGACTAAGATTTTGATTAATAAAAAAGGACGCTGAGAGGCGTCCTTTTTTTTGTTTGAAATTTGACTAAAAGTAACTAAAAGTAACTACCAGTACTCAGCGCCAAGAATCTGAGTATCAGTAAGGTACTTGTCTGAGGTATCAATTATCTCAGTAGCTTTATCAATTATACTTTCAATTATTTTCTGCTCTTTTCTATCTAAATAATGTTTGGTAATAACGGTTTCGTAATGAGCAGGATAATGTAGCGTTGCCGAATAATGAATACATATCTTGCTCTCTTCACATGAAAGGATAAGCTCTAAACCAGTCTCGCCCTCTGATCCGCTAAGATATAAAAACTTTCCTAAAGAGTATTTTTGAATATATTGAGCATCTTGCCATTGAACTCTTGAAGAACCATCACCCTGACCGACCGAAGATAAAGAAGATATTCTATTTAAAGGCGCTTCAAAGAAGTAATCAACTAGACTTGAACGTTTGCTGACTTTAAAGTTAAAATTTATTTCACGGGTTTCATGATCTGAGTAACGATCGGTTAAAATGCCTTCTATAACATAGGACTTCAAAATTTCAGAAGGACGCTTGTCGTACCAGCCATTAAGATCGGAATGAGGCGGTTGCCATAATATGAGTGCTTGTCCATCTTGAGTAAAATCTTCGTTTTCTTCGAGTTTTATAGGATATGTTTTTCCAACTTCTGGTAGTAAATCCTCTAGCTCGATAGTATCTTCCCAACTTGCATCCCAACATAACTTTGACCATTGCATCGTTTGTAAAAGCTGAATAGCTTTTGCTTGCTCATGATCTGGTTCTTTATGAGACCGAAAAAAACCAATTAAATTCGCTAGTCTTATCGACATTACAGCACCTCAAACCCAAACTTACCCAACGCCTCTCTCAGCATCGCAATATTATAATAAGCATGCGCGTTGACCGTATTTTGGAAGAAAACATATAACGTATCAAAATGCTGACGCTGATTGGCAATCGCTTGCGCCCAGTCCTGCATCTCCGCTTCGCTATAACGATAATCATGACGGTCAGCGGCACTCATCGCATCCCACCAGTTTAGATTATTGCCATGCATACGCAGATAGCCCGTGCGCTGAGTGAATATCAATCGTGATGGTGGAAGACCGCTGATTTTGGGGTAATCGACGCTACACCAAATCAAGCCTTGTTTAACAAAACTATCAACCACTTGCGGGGTATGCCAGCCATTATGGCGAAACTCAACGGCTAGTGGATAATCTTGAAACCAGCTGACAAGGTTTGCCAGATATAGACGATGCTCGCGGGTACGGTCAAAGCCATGTGGGAATTGCAGCAGTAATGGCGCGAGCGCATTGGCTTCGATCAGTGGTGTGAGGGCAGTAAGAAACGCTTGCGCGTGATCGCTAGTGCCCTTACGCGCATGAGTAAAGTCTTGATGCAGCTTGACCGCGAACTTCAACTCACTGTCTGCTTGCACATAGGCTTTATCGACCATACCTGCAAAGGCTTTTTGTCCAATGGGTGCGTAAAAAGTGCTATTAATCTCAACTGCGCCATATTGCTTGGCATATTCACGTAAGAAGTCCGTTTTTTTGGTACCCGTTGGATACAGCGTACCAAGCAGATCGGTATCGCTATAGCCGCCCGTGCCGAGGTAGATACGCTGAGTAGGGGTACTTTCCATGTTGACCACCCTTTATCGTTTTTAATGTTTATTGCTGAGCTTATTTTTTACGTGACCATAGCCATTCAATGAGTGCCAATAAGGCGTTGGTGTCCTTATTAGCGCTTAACTCACGACTATTTAATTCACGATTAAGCGCTGCGCGGCCATCATTAAATAGCGATTGCGCATAGTGGGTCGCTTGCTCAACGCCCATCAGTTTCACATAGGTAGATTTGTCTAACTTTTCATCGCTGCCTGCAGGTTTGCCGAGGGTATCGGTGCTGGTGGTCACATCTAAGATATCGTCTTGGACTTGAAAAGCCAGACCAATATGCTGGGCGCAATCTTGCAAAGCAATACGCTGCGGCGCCGTCGCACCTGCACAGATGCCGCCCATGAGCATCGCCGCTTCAATCAACGCACCTGTTTTGTCACGGTGGATGGCTTCTAAATCACTTTGCGTGATATCAGTGCTGGCTTCGGCATTGAGGTCGAGCATTTGCCCAGCAACCATGCGCCGTGCACGCGGGGCAAAGATAGCAAATAACTGACTTGCGATAGCTGAATCAAAAGGCGCAAAGGTTGGCAGCTCCGCAGTCAATACTTCAAAAGCAAGCGTCTGTAGTACGTCACCAGCGAGCAGGGCGGTTGATTCTTCAAAGACAATATGAGCAGTTGGCTGACCACGGCGCAGCTCGTCATCGTCCATACATGGCAAGTCATCATGCACCAGCGAATAAGTATGCAGCAGCTCCACCGCCAACGCTGCACGGCGCGCCATATCGTAATCGGAGTCGTTTTCTAGTAGTGATTCTAAATCGCTATTTTGCTGAATTTGCTTAGCTTCTTTATCAGTGCTTTTATCGACATATTCATCAGCCCTATTAACGTCGTCATTCGCATTGCTTCGATTGACACTATCAAAGGCGCTGGCGACCAATAACGGCCGTACCAATTTACCCTGACCGGTCATCACATAACGGCAGGCATCAAGCAGCGGACTTGGCAGCTCAGCGTAAGCAAATAGCATCTCGATATCTTGCGCCAGTTGCGCGCGCACGGCGCTATGAAATTGCTCAGTATTATTATTAAAGCTCGCAAAAGGTACCGTTGTTGAAACAGTGTTTGAAGCTGTTGTTGAAGACATAGGGCTTGGCATAGAAGTAGAAGCAGGGGAAACAGTCATAATCCAACCATTAATCAGGTGAATAATAAAAATAGCGCTAGTGTAGCATGATAGATTATATTCCTTATGCTACGAGTATTATCAATGACGTATTTTTGGCGGTTTAATGTTAAAAATTGGCGTAAAAAAGCCCGTTGAATAGGTGTAATAATGCAACAAACCCTTGTTACCTATTATTGATTTAACTTGACGGTTAGATGTGTTTTGATAATAAAGGCTAATTCTTATCTTAAATCTCAGTATACAGGCGGACACCTAAAGCACCTTGGCCGCAAGGTAAAGGGTTGGTGTCGACTTAAGAGTGACTTGCGAGTATGGTATTAGCTTGTGACAGTCGGGGGTATAATCCCCTACACTAATTGGCGTGAAATTGGTCTGGCACTTAGCGCATAGGTTTTTAGCCTGATTTAAGTGACTGATCATCTCAATGCTCAGTCAGTGTTTATAACATCAGTACCGGTAACAATCGTATATAAATAAAGCGCCGTATTCAGTTGTGCTAACACGGTAACATTCGGCATAAAACATGAATATATAAGCATGAGCGCTGGATAATAAAGACATCTGCACTGCTTACTTTATACTGACTTTATAAGGCAGTATGTTGGCAGTGTTATTACTCGTTTTACTAACAATAACTGGCTATGTGCTTTAATTTTAAAACTTTTAATTTTAAAACGTAGCTTTCGTTATATAGCAAGGAGTTTCAAATGGTATACCAAGGAAATCGCATCACGGTGACAATGCTAGAGGATGGCATCGCCAACATGCAGTACAACGCCGAAAATGAGAGCGTGAATAAGTTTGATGCTGAGACCAATAAGCAATTTGGCGAAGCGGTTACTGCTTTAGAAAAAGCCGATAACGTAAAGGGTCTTATCGTGACATCAGGCAAAAGCGTCTTTATCGCTGGTGCTGATATCACAGAATTCGTCGGTTCTTTTAAAAAGCCAGAAAGCGAAATCAAAGATTGGGTTGTTAGCATCAATGATGCCTTTAACCGCTTTGAAGATTTGCCGTTTCCAAAAGTAGCGGCCATCAATGGCGCAGCGCTTGGCGGTGGTTGTGAGATGACCTTGGTTTGTGAATACCGTGTCATGAGCGACAAAGCCATTATCGGTCTACCAGAAACCCAGCTCGGTATCTTCCCAGGTTTTGGTGGTACGGTGCGTAGTACGCGTGTGATTGGTATCGACAATGCGCTTGAATTGATCGCCACTGGTACGCCGAAAAAACCACTTGATGCGCTAAAATTAGGCCTAGTCGATGCGACTGTTCCTGCCGATGACTTGCAAGATGCCGCCATTGACCTAGTCAAAAAATGTATCTCAGGTGAGCTTGATTGGCAAGCGAAGCGTGAAGAGAAGCTGAATCCTGTAAAGCTAAACCAGCTTGAGCAAGCGATGGCGTTTAACAGTGCCAAAGGTATGATCTTTGCCAAAGCCAATCCTAAGCAGTACCCAGCGCCAGCAATCGCTATCGAAACCATTGAAAAACACGTCAATTTGCCACGTGATAAAGCAATCGAAGTCGAAGCGGCTGGTTTTGCCAAAGCGGCGAAAACCCCACAAGCAGAAAGCTTGGTCGGTCTGTTCTTAAACGATCAATTGGTCAAAAAATTAGCTAAGCAGCACAGCAAAAAAGCACATGAAATCAATGAAGCGGCGGTACTTGGCGCGGGTATCATGGGCGGCGGTATCGCTTATCAGGCAGCCAGCAAAGGCTTGCCAATCATCATGAAAGACATCAAGTCTGAGCAATTAGACCTTGGTATGGGCGAAGCCAGCAAGCTACTTGGCAAAATGGTTGAACGTGGCAAAATGACCCCAGCAAAAATGGGCGAAACGTTAAGCCGTATCCGTCCGACTTTGAACTATGGTGACTTTGCTGAGACTGACATCGTTATCGAAGCAGTCGTAGAAAATCCAAACGTTAAGCGTGCGGTACTTAAAGAAGTTGAAGGTTTGGTTAAAGACGATTGTATCCTAGCGTCAAACACCTCGACGATTTCTATTACTTATTTAGCAGAAGCACTTGAGCGTCCAGAAAACTTCGTCGGTATGCATTTCTTTAACCCAGTACATCGTATGCCACTCGTCGAAGTTATCCGCGGTGAAAAATCATCAGAAGAAGCGATTGCAACTACAGTTGCGCTAGCGTCTAAAATGGGCAAAGTGCCGGTTGTCGTCAATGACTGCCCAGGTTTCTTGGTCAACCGTGTGTTGTTTCCATACTTTGGTGCTTTTGACTTGCTGCTTAAGCAAGGTGCGGATTTTGCTCATGTCGATAAAGTCATGGAAAAATTCGGCTGGCCAATGGGTCCTGCTTATCTAATCGACGTGGTTGGTTTAGATACGGGCGTACACGGCGCAGAAGTGATGGCAGAAGGTTTCCCTGACCGCATGAAGCCTGATTATAAAGGCGCGATTGAGCATTTATATGAAAACAATCGTTTAGGTCAGAAAAACGGCGTTGGTTTCTATAAGTATGAGACTGACAAACGCGGTAAGCCAAAGAAAGTGGCTGACGAAGCGACTTATGAGCTGCTAAAAGCGACCACGGATAGCGATAAGCAAACCTTCGATGATCAAACCATCATCGACCGCACTATGCTGGCGTTCTGTAATGAAACCGTACGTTGCCTAGAAGACAATATCGTCAGCACGCCATCTGAAGCCGATATGGCGATGATTATGGGCGTTGGTTTCCCGCCATTCCGTGGTGGCCCTTGCCGTTATATCGACCAAATGGGTCTAGATAACTACTTGGCGCTATGCGAAAAATATGCGCACCTTGGTAAAGCCTATGAAGCGCCGCAAAAGATTCGCGATATGGCAGCCGCAGGCGAGACTTTTTACGCCACTGCGTAATGGTCGGTCATTACTAGGATGAAGTGCTGTACCCATGCTTGATAAGGTTATTGATGGTTTATTTATTATCAATAATCTTTTACATCAAATATGACGAGCATTAAGGTATTGCCACTGACAATAAAAATTGAAAAGGAAGATAGTATGACAATTTTAAGTCCAAAAGACGTGGTCATCGTAGATGGCGTACGCTCAGCAATGGGAAAATCTAAAAACGGTATGTTCCGCCACGTTCGCGCTGATAGCATTTCTGCTGAATTGGTCCGTGCCTTAGTTGAGCGTAACGACTTTGACCCACGTGATGTTGAAGACATCATCTGGGGCTGTGTGAACCAGACTTTAGAGCAAGGTTTAAACATCGGTCGTAATATCGGCTTGCTAGCTGATATTCCAAAGACTGCGGGCGGCCAAACGGTGAACCGTCTATGCGGCTCATCTATGCAGGCGCTTCATACAGCTGCCGCGCAAATTATGACCAACCAAGGTGAGGTTTTCATCATCGGTGGTGTTGAGCATATGGGTCACGTTGGTATGATGCATGGCGTTGACTTAAACCCTGAAGCTTCAAAGCACTATGCAAAAGCGTCAAACATGATGGGCTTGACCGCTGAAATGCTGGGCCGTATGAATAACGTCACTCGTGAAGAGCAAGACGCCTTTGGTCTTGAGTCGCATCGCCGTGCATGGGCTGCCACCACAGAAGGTCGTTTTGACAATGAAATCATCGGTATCGAAGGTCATGATGCCGCCGGTCGTTTGCAACTATGTACTGTTGACGAAGTGATTCGCCCAGATGCGACGATGGAGCAAATGCAAAAGCTACGTCCAGCCTTTGATCCAAAAGGCGGTACGGTCACTGCTGCGACCTCATCAGCTCTATCTGACGGTGCGTCAGCGATGCTGGTCATGAGCGCGCAAAAAGCCAAAGATTTGGGTCTAAAACCACGTGCGCGTATTCGCAGCATGGCAGTTGCTGGTTGTGATGCGGCTATAATGGGTTATGGTCCAGTTCCTGCGACCCAAAAAGCCCTAAAACGCGCTGGCATGAGCATCGATGATATGCAAACCATCGAGCTTAACGAAGCGTTTGCAGCTCAAGCACTATCGGTACTTAAAGCCTTGAACTTGACCGACAAGCAAGACATCATCAACGTCAATGGTGGCGCGATTGCCCTAGGTCATCCACTCGGCTGTTCAGGCGCGCGTATCACGGTTACTTTGCTAAACGCCATGGAGCAAATGGATACTGAAATCGGTCTTGCGACTATGTGTATCGGCCTAGGTCAAGGTATCGCGACTGTGATTGAGCGTGTTTAAGCGTTTTAATAAATCTTTTTAGTTTTATATCTTTAAAAAAACCCCTAGTCATGAAGACTAGGGGTTTTTGTGTTGGTCAATTAAAAACTGGTTTTATAATATCCTGTTCATAATTGTTAATAAGATTTATCTTCATTGACCCGCTTAGCAAACTATGACTAAATAAGAATAAGAACAATAACGAAAACACCCATGATAAATCTAACATAGCCTTTAATAATAAGGTCAGTCGTACAAGGAGTGTACTATGTCTACCATGATTACCGATCGCACTTATCGTATCGCCCGCGAAAATACCCAAGCGATGATTATCGATATTCAAGAACGCTTGACGCCACATATCTATGACCACGAAAATATCGTCAAAAAAACCGTCACTCTGATTAAGGGTTTGCAAGCGCTCGATATTCCTCTCATGCTCAATGAGCAGTATAAAAAGGGACTTGGCGATACCTTGCCTGAAATACGCGATGTATTAGAAGGTGACAATGCCAAAAGCTTTGAGAAAGTGACGTTTAGCGCCTGCGATAACGATGATTCGTGGCATTATTTAGCCCAGCAAAATCGTAGTATCGTTTTATTGTTTGGGGTAGAGGCGCATGTTTGCGTGATGCAAACAGCGCTTGATTTACTCGATAATGGTATGCAGCCCGTAATTATTGGTGATGCGGTCGGCTCACGCTTTCCTTATGATAAAAAGCAAGCGATTCGCCGTATTCGCCGCGCTGGTGGGGTCATTAGCACGGTAGAATCCATTCTGTTTGAATTATGCCGCAGCAGTAAAGACCCAGCGTTTAAAACCATTAGTAATTTGATTAAATAGTCTTTTCACTCGATTTAAAATAAAATAGCGCTTACTAACATAAGCGTTATTTTATTTTTATGGTAACGCTAATTAACGATAGGTTAACGTCTTCTTTTATAGCGTTTATAAAATGTATAATAATTGCTTATGCGTAAAGGTAAAATGAAGCGCTATACATTAGTAGAAAAATTAAGAGAATATTTATGTCATCAGCTAATTCCATGTCATTTACTAACCCAACGCTTGCCTCAAACATTGATATAGATCATGTCACTCATTATCTGTTAGAGCTGGATGCGCTTAAACGGGTAAATCGCCGCAGTTACGTGACAGGTACGACTCGTCTAGAAAACTCAGCCGAACATTCTTGGCATCTCGCTATGGCATGTTGGTCAATCGCTGAATTGTTTGAACTTGATGTCAATCATGAAAAGTTACTAAAGCTGGCGCTAGTACATGACTTAGGCGAGATTGATGCCGGTGATACTTTTTTATATGCCGATACACGCACTGATGCGCACGTTGAAGAGCGAGCTGGCATTGCGCGCTTACAAGCTGAGCATGGTAATGGCATTAAAGATTTAAATGAGATTTGGGAAGAACAGGAAACTGGCAGCAGCAAAGAAACCCAGCTGCTGAAAGTGGTTGATCGCTTGTTGCCGTTTTTGCTTAATTTAAATACCAACGGAAAAACGTGGCTTGAGTCTAGCGTTACGCGCTCGCAAGTAGCTGGCGCGCATGCCTTTATTAAAGACAGCTTTCCGAGTATTTATGAGTGGCAGGCACGGCAGATTGAATTTGCCACCGCGCAGGGCTGGTTGATTGATGGTTAAATTTATAGCAGTATCGCATTACTAAAAGCGTGTATTTTTTATTTTGAATGGACTATGTTTTAAACGGACCATCGTGTGCGATAAAGAAAATGCTATTTAAAATGTCATTTATTACTACCAGCATCCGTGGTTTGCTGGACGATTTTTTCTACTTGCATAAAATTTGTATGCCGCACATCTTTGCCGCTGGTGCAAAAAATAACCAGCTCAGCAATGTTTTTAGCATGATCGCCCACACGTTCTAGGGCGCGCAATACCCAAAGTATATTCATCACTCTGGACACGTGGCGGCTGTCTTCCATAATATAGGTCAGCAAGGCTCGAGTGGCAGATTGATACTCTTCATTAACCGCCACATCACTTTGCAATACCGAAAATGCCTGCTGAGGATTCATATGCGAGAAGGCGTCAATCGCATCAAGTAGCATCACGTGCACCTTATTGGATAAATGCTGAACCTCTGAATATCCTCTTGGAGAAGCGCCGTCTTTAATTAATTTGCAGGCCATACGAGCGATTTTTTCGGCTTCATCACCCACACGTTCAAAGTCAACAATACCTTTGCTAACCGCCATCACTAAACGCAAGTCATTTGCTGCGGGTTGGCGCTTGGTGACTAACAAAATGATTTGCTCATCGATTTTAATATCTAGCTGATTAATCAGCTGGTCGTCTGCAATCACTTTTTTCGCGGTCGCTTCATCTGCAGCTATCAAAGCGCGGGTTGCAACCATGACTTGCTCTGCTGCCATGTAACCCATTTGCATAAACAGCTCAATCACATCATGTAAGTCATTATCAAAACCCTTTGATAAATGTTTTTGCGTTATTAGCATGGCGGCTTCCTTATTCTTGTAGATTTAAATAGGATATAAGCATAAAAAATACATCTATAGTCAATCCACTACAAATCAAACACAGTGCTACTGGGATAAGTTTTGCGCCGCCTCTGTCTGCGTAGGCACAGCAAGCAAGAAAAATTTATCCTAGTAGCGCGTTATAATATTTGTACTTATTGTATTTAGGACTGACTATATTTATACAAACTGTTTTAACCATAGCGACCAGTAATATAGTCTTCAGTCGCCTTTTGAGCGGGGTTGGTAAATATCTGATCCGTCTCACCCATCTCTACCATATCGCCCAAATACATATAGGCGGTATAGTCAGAGACGCGTGCCGCTTGCTGCATATTGTGGGTAACGATAGCAATCGTATAGTCGTTTTTTAAATCGGTAATGAGCTCTTCAATTGCGCCTGTCGAGATAGGGTCGAGCGCTGAGGTTGGCTCATCTAGGAGCAGTACTTCAGGTTTTGTCGCCACACCGCGAGCGATACAAAGACGTTGTTGTTGACCACCGGATAACGACAATCCTGATGCACGAAGTTTGTCCTTTACCTCAACCCATAAAGCCGCCTTTTTGAGTGCCCATTCGACACGATTATCCATCTCAGCTTTGCTTAGCTTCTCGTAGAGGCGTACGCCAAATGCCACGTTGTCATAGATGGACATTGGAAATGGCGTCGGTTTTTGAAAGACCATGCCGACTTGTGCGCGTAGCAAGTTCACATCGATGTCTTTGCCCAAGATATTTTTGCCATCGAGGTTGATATTACCTTCTGCACGCATACCGGGATATAGATCATACATACGATTAAACGTACGTAATAGTGTGGATTTACCGCAACCTGAAGGCCCGATAAAGGCAGTCACTTTTTTGTCTGGAATATCAATATTAATATTTTTTAGCGCTTGAAAGTCACCATAATAGAAATTGAGATCTCGAATACTCATCTTGGCAGGCGGCATATGCTGAGGGATATCGGCTACTGTTTGCTGAGTCAAAAAGGCACTGTCAGGCTGCTGCCCTTGATGCTTCTGACTTCCTTGATCTATATTGGAAAATGATTGACCAAATAAACCACGTTGGCTGACGTTTTGCTTATTCTCTTGTTTAACCGCTTTTCTTTCTAGTAAGTCTGTCATCATCATATCCAATTATTTTAGAATGTTGTCAATATAGGTGCTGAACATAAGTGCTAAACGTGCGCTATAAATTGGCTGCTTAGTCAATTCTTAAATCAGCTATCTTGTATGATCTTTACCGCCAATAAAGCGCGCGAGAATATTGACTATCAGTACTGTCATGGTAATCAGTAATGCTGCCGCCCATGCCAATGCATGCCAGTTGTCATAAGGGCTCATGGCAAACTGATAAATAGTGTTCGGTAAGTTTGCCATCGGTTGGCTCATATCGGTACTAAAATACTGATTATTTAACGCAGTAAATAGTAACGGCGCGGTCTCGCCAGTGATACGGGCAAATGCCAATAGCACCCCTGTAGTCAGACCTGCTTTAGCCGCTTTAAGCGTGACCGTGCTGATCAGCTTCCACTTTGGCGTACCGAGTGCATACGCCGCTTCACGTAAAGTATTTGGTACCAGATTGAGCATATTCTCAGTGGTGCGCACGACAATTGGAATCACAATCAAAGCAAGCGCAACTGCACCAGCCCAGCCGGAGAAGCTTTGACCTTTCACCATCAATGCATAAACAAAAAGACCAATCACGATAGAGGGCGCTGACAGCAAGATATCGTTTAAAAAGCGAGTAACTTTACCCAACAAGCTGCCTTGTGAGAACTCCGCTAAATAGATGCCCGCCATCATTCCAATCGGCGTACCAATCGCGAGACCTAACAAGGCGATCATCAATGAACCAATAATAGCGTTACGCAAACCGCCGTCGCCCATAGGCGGTGGTGTATCTGCCATAAATACCGGCATCTCGATTAACCCTTGAAAACCCTCAACAAAAAGCGTCAGCAAAATCCATGTCAGCCAGAACAAACCAAAAGCGATGGCTGAGATGGCAAAACCAAGCCCCAATCTATTGATCAGGCGACGCTTATGATATAAACGCTTGTTGTAGCGGTCTTCAAAGCGTGAAGTCGGCTGGCTGGTTTGGTCGTTATTAGTCGTGACAGTCGCTAAAGTCATTAGGCGTTTGTCCTTTGTTGGTCGAAGGATTGGGTTAAGTGGTTGATTAACATGCTTGCTTTATAACGGGATATTGGCGCTACTTAGTGACCGGCTTTTTGGTCGATACGCATAAGCATTAGCTTAGAGATGGACAAGACAATAAAAGTAATAACAAATAGGATTAAACCCAAATGTAGTAGGGATGCCAAATGCAATTCACTTGATGCTTCGGCAAATTCATTAGCGAGCGCAGAGGTAATCGTTACCCCGGAAGTAAACAGACTTGGGCTGATATTAAAGGCATTACCGATTAAGAAAGTCACAGCCATCGTCTCGCCCAATGCGCGTCCAAGCCCTAAAATCACGCCACCGACCACGCCAGCTTTAGTATAAGGTAAGATAATTTTGAACATCACTTCCCACGTCGTCGCACCCATGCCATACGCAGATTCTTTTAATAAATCAGGCACTACAGAAAAAACATCCCGCATGGTGGCGGCAATAAAAGGAATAATCATAATTGCCAGTACCAAGGAGGCGGTAAACATGCCAAGCCCCATCGGTGCACCAGTGAATACTTGCCCGATAATAGGCAGAGGACCGATGTTTTCAATCAACCATGGCTGAATGTGTTCGCTAAAATACGGCGCAAAGACAAACAAACCCCACATGCCATAAATAATAGAAGGAATACCTGCCAACAGCTCAATGGCGATGCCCAATGGCTTTTTTAAGAAGTTAGGGCACAGTTCGGTCAAAAAGATAGCAATACCAAAGCTCACTGGCACAGCAATAGCGATTGCAATAAGGGAGGTGACAATCGTACCGTAAATAGGTGCAAGCGCCCCGTATTGATCGTTCACTGTATCCCAGTTATTGCTGGTATAAAATCCCAGTCCAAATTCAGTGATACTGGGCCAAGCGCCCACGATTAATGAGAGCAGGATGCCACCAAGTGACAATAGCACCAAGATTGCAAATGCTTTAGTCGCATTGACAAAGATAGCATCGTAACGTTTTTGTTTAGCCAGTTGGGACCTTAAATCATTCATAAGTGTCTCAGCGTTGAATAGAATCAAGTCAAAATAGTAAAAGAGTCAAAATAGTAAAAGAGGTTTTATCACAACAAACTTAAAAAAATCTTTAAATTTTCTGTGATAAAACCTCTCAAACCCCTACCGGAGAATAGTGGTTTGAGAGGTTGGCTCGACAGTGATTATGCAATCACTAGGATAAACAGGTTACTGTGCAGGCTTATAGACAGGTTGGCCGTCGCTGCCTTTGACCTCACTCCATTTTGCTTTAAATAAGGCAACCGCAGTATCAGAGAACGGTACGTAATCAAGCGCCATAGCGTCGTCATCACCTTGCGCATAAGCCCAGTCAAAGAACTTCAATACACCAGCGACTTGTTTGGCATCTTGTGGCTGCTTATGTACTAAGATAAAAGTGGCTGCGGCGATTGGCCAAGCTTGCGCTGTTTCAGAGTTGGTAATGACTTTATAAAAGCCTTCTTGCTGTGACCAATCGATGTCACCTGCTGCTGCAAAGGTTTTGGCAGAAGGTTGTACGACATTGCCCGCAGCATTTTTCAGGGCAACGTGTGCCATACCGTTTTGCTTAGCGTAAGCGTATTCAACATAGCCGATAGAGTTTTTCATACGCGTGACATAGCTCGACACACCTTCATTACCTTTACCACCCGCACCGGTAGCCGACGTTGGCCATTTAACGGTCTTATCGACGCCTACACTGTCATTCCAATCGCTTGACACTTTGGCTAGATAATCAGTGAAGTTAAAGGTTGTACCAGAACCATCTGAGCGAAACACTGTGGTAATGGCAGCGTCTGGTAATTTAAGCTCAGGATTCATAGCCGCGATTGCAGGGTCGTTCCATTTACTAATTTTACCCAGATAAATATCAGCAAGCATTTTGCCATCGAGCTTTAACTGACCGGGCTCAATACCATCGATATTAACAATAGGGACCACGCCACCGATGACGCTTGGGAACTGTATCAGACCGGCTTCGTTCAACTCTTCTGGTGTCATCGGCGCATCAGATGCCCCAAAATCTACGGTCTTAGCAACGATTTGCTTGATACCACCCGATGAGCCAATAGACTGATAGTTCACTTGACCACCTGTGGCTTTATTGTAGGCATCTGACCACTTAGCATAGATAGGCTGTGGAAAAGAAGCACCAGCACCGGTAATACTCATCGATGCACTTTCAGCTGAGCTAGCACTAGCGTCGCTACTCACAGCAGTGTTTGATGGTGCTGTTGTGGCTGCTTCGTCGGTTTTATCGCTCTCGTTGTTGCTAGTCGTTTGGTTACAAGCGGCTAATGTCAAAGTGCTAGCGATTGCTACTGCCATGAATGAATAACGCATTATTTCTCCTAAAATTAATCAATTTTGAGTATCAAGCATTTATAAATAACAATGACAATGGTTTTCTGGGGTTTGCTGAAATGATGCTCTGCGGTTAATAAGGAGATTGTGCCAAATAAATATGACAGTTTGATGACATAAAGCCTTACTATCACAAAAAACGACTGAAAAAAGACAGTGTTAAAAAAACATAAGAAAGGAGTGGGCACAAAAAAAGCATAGGCAGTATTCTGATTACTGTCTATGCTCATTTTTTTCAATATTACTTATTACACAAGTTTTTTACTTAGATAAATGGTATTAGGTTTTAGCGCTACCCAACAGTTGCCCCATTTGAACGATTGAGCCATGCTGCATGGTATCTTGCCAATCCGTTTTTGCTGCTTTTGGCAGTACTACAATTGCGGTTGAACCTAAATAAAAACGACCAAGCTCGTCACCTTTTTTAAAGCTCATATCATGGCCTACTTCTTGAATATCATCGGTACGGCTAATTTTACCCGTCGCGACCGTCTCAATCCCAGCGACAATCATTGCACCGACCATCACTACCGCCGCTTTACCATAGGCGGTATCAAACAGACAGACGAGGCGCTCGTTACGAGCAAACAAATCCGGTACATTAGCAGCCGTGGTATTATTGACCGAAAATAGTGTACCAGGTACATAGCGGGTCTTGGTTAATATACCGTCAAATGGCATATGCACACGGTGATAGTTGCTTGGAGCAAGATAGACCGTAGCAAAACTACCATCCGCAAAATAATCGCCATCTGCGCTATCAGCTAAGAGCTGACCGATATCATAGTCACGACCTTTGGCTTGCAGTAGCTTATGGTCATGAATCTGCCCAAGCTGCGAAATCATGCCATCCGCAGGACTAACAATACCATTGATACTGGCATCGATAATACGGGCATTGTCTTGGAGCTCACGAGTAAAGAAATCATTAAAGCTCTCATAAGCGTTTAGGCTTTGACGCTCATATTCATCTAAGCTAACATCATACGCTTTGGCAAAACTGCGGATAAACGTACGCTTAACCCAAGGGTGGCGACTGGCAGCTAAGCGCCCTGCGACTTTACTGATTTTTTGCTGCGGGACAAATTGCTGTAAGGTAGTAAATACATTCATAATAGATGACCAAAGTAGGGATTAGAAATAGTTATTAAAATAAAAAGTTGTATTAAAAAATCATAGATAGGCAGTTTTATAGCTAGATTTATTTATAAACATAATCATAAGTACCTGCACTGATAATTGTATTTTACCATGGTCCGCAGCAGACTGTATGACCATAATCGTTAAAGGAAGTAAGCAATGAGAGCTCTTATTCAGCGAGTCAAATATGCCAGCGTCAGCGTTGATGGGCAGGAGGTTGGTGCTATTGAGCAAGGTGTGCTGGCATATATCGGCTTGGGCCACGATGATAACCTACAAAGCGCCCAGCGGATGATTGATAAAATCTTGACTTATCGACTCTTTGAAAATGATGACGATCCAGCCAAATACGGTAAACTCGATAAAAATATCCAGCAAGTCGGTGGTGGGCTATTATTGGTCTCACAATTTACTCTGATGGCAAAGACGGATAAAGGTCGCCGCCCTGACTTTGGTAGCGCAATGGCTCCTGATATGGCACAAGCTTTATTTGCACAATTGGTTGATTACGCAAAGACGCAGTATTTAACGGTTGCAACGGGTCAGTTTGGCGCTGATATGCAAGTGTTGAGTGTCAATGATGGACCATTAAACTTTTTATTAGAAGTGCATTAAGTCATTAGCATGGCTACTAAGTATTATAAATTTAAGAGTAAATGTCATTAAGCTGTCATAATTAAGCCCTTTAATAAAGAAACGCTTATTTGCGTTTGTTACTGCTTTTATAAACGCTATTTTGTCCTCTAACATTAAGAATACATTATGTCTAAAGAGCAAATTTTGATTGTTGAAGATGAAGACGCCATTCGGGAAATGGTCGTCATGACCCTAGAGATGGCAGGCTTTGATAGTTTGCAGGCAGCGGATGTGTCAGAGGCGCACCAACAAGTGGTCGATCATCGTCCAGCGCTGATTTTATTGGACTGGATGTTACCCGGTGATAAAAGTGGTATCGATTTTTGCCGTATGCTAAAAAGCGATACCCTGCTCGCCGAGATACCGGTTATTATGTTGACCGCCAAAAGTGAAGAAGACAGTAAAGTGCATGGTCTTGATGCAGGCGCTGATGATTATATGACCAAGCCGTTCTCGACCCGTGAGCTTATCTCAAGAATCAAAGCGGTATTGCGACGTAGTAACGCGCTAAGCGGCGACAAACCTATTAATATAGGCAGGCTAACTTTAGATGCCAAAAGCCAACGCTTTATGGTGGGTGATGACATTATCGATATGGGTCCGACAGAATATCGCTTATTGGCGTTTTTTATGAGCCATCCTGAGCGCGCTTATACCCGTGCTCAGCTGCTCGATCAAGTATGGGGCGGTAACGTCTACATCGAAGATAGAACCATTGATGTTCACGTAAAGCGTTTGCGCACATTACTACGTCCACATGATTGTGATACATTGATACAAACGGTACGCGGTACAGGTTATCGATTTTCTAGCCGTATCGAAAAAGGGTAATCGCTAGTAATATGAATATTGTATAGTGTCACCTTTTAATAGTGTCGCCTTTTATCGGGAGCGGCCAATAGTAGAAAAATTATAAAAAATAATGGATAAATAAAAATGCCTATCCAAGATAATGAGCAAGGTGCCACAAATCAACTTAAAAAAATCAGAAGTGCTTTACGAGCATTACGTGATGCTGTGATTTTGCTCAATGACGATGATGGACTTGAATGGTGGAACCAAGCGGCGCAGGATTTATTATTGTTGCAATCCTCAGATAAAGGCAGGCGTATTTTTGAATTCATTAAAGTGCCTGAATTTATTAAGTATTATCAGGAAGCAACAATGATTAATATCGATGCCGATGCCGATGCCGACGAGAGTGTGCATATCGTCTCTTGGCAAGACCCAAATCGTTATTTAAAGTGTGAGCTGACGCCATTTGGCGATGAAAAACTACTGATCATTTATGATGTGACCCGCTTGCAGCATTTAGAAGCGATGCGCCGCGACTTTGTGGCCAATGTCTCGCATGAGCTACGTACACCATTGACGGTCTTGATGGGATATCTGGAGAATTTTTCTGATCAGCCAGATATGCCTGCGAATTGGCGTCGCGGTTTTGAGCTGATGACTCAGCAAACGGCACGCATGAATAGGGTGGTCAATGACTTATTACTACTGTCTCGTATCGAAATCGAAGAAACCCATGCGTTTAATGAAATCGATATGACCAAGCTGCTCACTCATGTCTATGATGATGCACAGGCGTATAATCAAGAATATAAGCATACGATTCACTTGCATATTGATACCTATGACGGGCTATATGGCTCAGAGATGTACCTAAATAGCGCACTGTCCAATCTAGTGATTAACGCGATTAAATACACACCAAAAGGTGGCAATATCTCTATTAGTTGGACTAAGACTGCTGAAGGCTGCAGATTTGCTGTTGAAGATAATGGTATCGGTATCGCACCAAAGCATCTTGCCCGTTTAACTGAGCGTTTTTATCGCGTTGACAGCGGGCGCAGCCGAGCAACAGGTGGTACGGGGCTTGGACTGGCGATTGTAAAACATGTCTTATATCAGCACGAAGCGAGCTTGCAAATTGAGTCTGTAGAAGGCATTGGCTCGACATTTAGTGCCGTGTTTCCAAATAACCATGTACGATCTGCCGCAATGAATTAATGCTTAATATACTTTAATCCTTTTGCAAAAGTGGATAAGGATTTACCGCATTACCATTAATATAAATTCCATAATGAACATGCGGCGGTGTGCCTTTAGCATTGCCGCTATCGCCCACGTAACCAATGGTATCACCAGCATTTACCCAGTCATTGGGAGAAATGTCAGCATAGTCTTCCAAATGCGCATAATAGTGTCCTGCGCCGCCTGGTCCCACTATCATAACGACGCGACCGCCTAACGCATTTTCGCCTACCTTGCTGACGATACCTTGGGTCGTCGCTTGAATCGGCGTGCCGCGCGCTGCAAAAATATCAATCCCTTCATGTGAGCGACCTTGACTACGAGCAGCGCCCCATGTATCAGTCAGATGCTGCTTGGGTAGCGGATTTGGCAGGCTATTCTCTGTTGGTAGCGGGTGTTGCAATAGGCTAAGCTGCTGCCATTTTGCTATGAAAAATGATTGAGTTTGTTGGCTGATACTCGGTAATAATCTGTCAAATACGAATAATAGCATCAGCAATACTGCGGCCTTGATAAGTACGCTAATTGCACGGCTGATAAACGTAGGATTTGGTTGTTCGTGATTGCCATCTGGTCGCATCGACATCTCTTTGTCTTGTTATTGCTTTCACTAATATTATATAGATATTACCTTTGGCTCTTCGTATAGCATTGTTATATCTGACTTTTATCCCCATAAATGAAAAGCTACTGAATCTAATTGCATCTATTATGTAGTTGGTCCTGAATAAAAGAAGTACAAATGTTATCAATCACTACTGGGATTAATTTTGCTTGCTGTAGCTAGCTGACAGAAGCTGCGAATAATTAACCCCAGTAGTGTTGTGCTCCTTCAAAAGTAGATTAATCATAATGCTCCTTTTAAACGAGCAAAACTATCTGTCATTTATGTCCAACTTGCTATGGTTAAATTTTTATGGCTGCTGCTTTTAACATGGTCGATACTGCGCTGATTATCGATACCGAAACCGATCAAGGTCGTGATCCACGACCTATCCAAGTGGCAACGATTAACGTAGCTACGGGCTTTGAGTGGATGAAATACTTTAATAGTGGTCGCTCAATATCGCCAGTTGTGATTAGAGTCCATGGCATTACCGATGACGATGTGGCTGGGCTTGAGCGTTTTGAGCTTGAGCAGTTTACATTGCCTGAGTATCTTATTGGGCATAATGTACGCTTTGATTGGCGGGTAATTGGTAGTCCTTCCGCTAAGCTAATTTGCACCGTTAGGCTGGCACGCGTCGCCTTTCCTGAATGGAGCGCCTATGGTCAGTCCAAGTGTATCGAGCAGTTATTGGGCAAGGGTGAATCTAGTAGGATGACGATTGCCGCTCATGATGCGCTCGGTGATGCTCGTATGTGTTATCTACTGTATCAGGCTTGCTGCGAGCGCTTAGCAATTGCACCAACTGATTTTGCAGCAGCGCATGCTATTGCCAATAAAGCCAATCCAGTTAGTAAAATGCCCTTTGGTAAATATAAAGGGAAAGTGATTAAAGAGGTGCCTATCGATTATGTAAAATGGATGCTGGGTAATATCCATAATCTGCAGCCGTCGCTTTATTCTGCATTGACCAAACGCATCAAGGCAGAAGCGGCAGAAAACGCAAAAGAATCAGTAGACGAATCCGTAATTAAATAGGCTCTGAAGTCTATTGATTATGTAACCAATCAATAGCCATTTGCCACAGCTTAGGCGCTTTAGCATTGGTTCTGCTACTAAAATAACGCATGTGACCGATGCTACTAACACCAAAATCTTTGGGATCTAAAAAGCGTTTTTCTGCTGGCATTTTGGTAAAAACGCGAATCATATCATCCATATTTTTGCTATTGGCAATCTCATCATCACTAAACCCTAGCCATAACGCTGGCATATCGATCTCATCATAAAAATGCGTGTGTATACTTTTCCCAAAGGCGGTCTTGATATAGCCTGCGCCATTACACCACTCACGCCATTGACGAGCGACGCCGCGCGGCAGCGGCTCGCCCATGCCGATTTTATCCGATGGCGTGTAGCCTAACGTCAGATTAGTGAGAGGAATAAATGCTTCCATAAAACCTATGGCCTTAAGCTTATAAGGCAGGTCCATGTTTTTGATGCGACCCGATGAGCAAGCGACATTAAATATTGAAGCAATAGACTGGTAATTTGGCATCAAACCAATGAGCTGACCGCCAGCGCTATGACCAATCAAATGATAAGTGGCATCGGTAAATTCATCTTGCAAGGCCTCAAGGACGGCTGGCATGTCGTGGCGACCCCAGCTGATTAAAGATGCATCACATTTTGCCAAGTCAGTTGAGAGTGACTCACCGATACCTTCATTATCGAATGTCAGTATGCCAAAGCCATGCTCGGCTAAGTGAGTGGCAAAGTTATGATAAAACTGGCGTTTGATACCTGTTGCTGGTGCTATCATGATGGCCGTCTTTACAGGCGTTTTGGGACGATAGACAGTTGCTGCTAATGCCTGATTGCGATCGGTCATAATGCTTAATGAATAAGCCTCTGTTTGAGTAATAGTAGGGCTGTTTTCCATGGTTAAACCTTAACATATTGTAGTCATTTTTATGAATGAGCTTTGTTAGCAAAGAGAGGGCGTTAATTTGCAATAAGCTGCCAATGTGTAACCTTAAAAATGTAGTAATTGCGTAGTGATAAATGGTTGTGACCGCGTGATAACATTGCTTATGTTAAAATAAATCTCAGTAGGGAAGGCGCTCAAATATGACTTCTAAGTTCTATCCCAATTTATCTTGCATGATATGATCCATTAAGACTGAACTGAATAACTATCTTGACTATTCAACATGCACGGATAAAAATGCTTTAACAAACAAGTTCTTAATAAAAACAATTGATATAAAAGTTAAGGAAGCTATATGCAAATGAAAATTAACAATGACACGTATGAAGTGATTACCAGTCAAGATATTACTAATATCGAAAAAGCCGTGGATAAATCAGCGTTAACTATGCCGCTAGTTGCGGTCTATTGTGGGTCGCGTTTGGGTAATGATGTCATATATGAGCAAGCCGCACGAGAGCTTGGTGTGGCATTAGCAGACAATGGCATGGGTTTAGTATACGGTGGCGCGAGTATCGGGCTGATGGGCGCAGTCGCTGATGAAGTGATTCGAGGTGGTGCAGAAGCAGTCGGTGTGATTCCAACCTTTATGCTCAAACACGAAATTGCTCATGAGCAGCTGACCCGTTTACATCTCACAGATACCATGCACACGCGTAAAACAGTGATGGCAGAATATGCTGATGCCTTTATTACTTTACCGGGTGGGCTTGGTACTTTAGAGGAAATCATGGAAATCGCCACATGGCGCCAGCTATATCAACATGAAAAGCCAATGATTATTCTGAATATTAATGGTTTTTATGATCGTATGATTGAGCATTTAAAATATACCACTGAGCAAGGGTTTATGAAGCAAGAAGATCTTGAGCGCTTAGTAGTATGTAACACGATTGGTGATGCTATTGATTTACTGCAGACGATGGTCAAAATAGATGCTGCTGTCGATACAGAAAAGATGGCTGGCAACTAAAAGCAGATATATAAGCAAATATGAAAAAAGGGAAAGAATGGCTAAGAAAAGCAATTCTTTCCCTTTTTTTGTCCGCTAACTAAAAATATCTTTCTTAAGTTCTATAATTATCTGAACTATTATTAATATTTAAATCCTCTAACGCTTTTTCGCGAATACCACGATTGACGCCTGCCATTGCCTGCGGAAAGCCACGCTCTTTTGCCAAATCACGGGCGACTGTCTCAATAGCCAGACTGTCGTTGTGCGCCAGATACGCCCACTCATGAGAATAGCGATTGCGGTTCACGGGCGTATCAAGTTCAATCAAACCAAGCTCACTCAATTCATCAACGATTTGATCTGCCGCAATTAGAGTTGAAGATGCTTTGACGTTTTCAGCACGGGCATAGCGAATATTAGAGTATAAGCTCACATCAGCGACCCGGAGTGTATCATCCTCACCAGGAATTTGCTGCCCACCGTATAAAGCATTGCCGACAGTACGGGCACTATGGAAGGTCGGTACAAATTCTGCCACATAATCAATCGCTTGTTGGCTACGCGCTTGTAGCGGTGCTTTGTCCCAACCATCTTCGATATAGTGCACATATTGCGGCGGCAATTTTGGTTGGGCGCTGTCTTTACTTGAAGCCACCAAACCATCATTAAATAGCGTGATAAAATTACTCATGCCATGTATCTGAAAATAACCACCTGGATAAGGGGTTAGTTGTGCCATCCCTTCAGGTGTACCGCGATTACCATAGACAATAATCTCTGGTATCTGTCCACCAGTATCTTCCCAATGAGTAATATAAGAGGATTTAAACTCTACCATACGCGTGACTTTGACACCGACCATATCATCAATCACCCCTGTACGAAAACCACAGGCATTGACGAGGTAATCAACTTCGATGGACTCGATTTTGCTATTAGATTGCGCTTCAGGATCTAAACCAGCGCCTTGCTGATAATCAATACGCCATTTGGTCACATGATGATCAGCATTTGAGCAGTTTTCACAATCAACTGGCATGACCTGCTTTACTTGAGTATCAGTAAAGACATGCGCATGCTCATAACCATCTAATGCCAATTGCGCCGATGCTGCCAAGCGAAAGATATTCCAGCCATATTCTTGTACCACAATCAGCGGAAATTTAACTTTATTTAAATCTAAATACTTAGCAACCGGTATCATCCATTCATCAACGGTAGTTGGCACAGTCACTTGCTCACGCTCAGACAATGCAATCAGTTGTTCATGACTGTAGAGCTGATAATAATCTTCCGGTTCACCCAGTACTTTGTTATTGGCATCTTGAGCAATCAGCTCACGATAGGCATCGGTCAATATCTCAAGCCGCGGTAGCAAGTCTTCCGGCATGCCGTCATCACGAGTCGGCACCGCAAATACCGTTGGGCGTACATCAATGGTATAAGGATAAAGACGTAAAATATCGATGCACTGTTTGAGAAGGGCGACGCAGTCCTCGTCAGGGATTTCGCGGTAGAGATTGCCACCGGCATGCAAATGGCACATAGGCGGACCATCAATCAGCGATTTGTTTTTTTCGAACACGTAAGTTTCAAGCCCTAACGCTGCCAATCGAATGGCAATGGTTGCCCCCGCCGTACCACCACCGAGGATACCGACACGTTGAGTAGCAATTACTTGATTATTCATGAGAGAGTGAGTCATTGTCGAGGTTATATCCTTAATAGCATTTGCATCAAGTGGTACTTAAATCAGTACTTAAAGGCGTACTTGGCATAGGCATGAGGCGGCTTATGGATATTGATATGCGTGCAGAGGCAGTCAAGTTCAACAGTGATCATAAATCTCAATGGTCACATTCGCCATTGTGTAGTCATGCTTAATTTCTATAGCGCTATTCTACAAAAAACGTTGGGGAATAGAACGGCAAATTGGTAAGTGCATACATGATTTTTGTCAACGTTTAACCCAAAATTCTATTGGCCATAAACTTACGCAATCAAGATAATATCTTTAATTCAATTTAAAAGCGTCATCCTATTGTTACCATAGGGACGAGCAGATTTACTTTCTCCTAAAACCGCTAATTACTGATGGTATTAAGTATTTTTGTTTGGCGAAATTGTAATGTTTATGGGCTTTTGTAAATTTATATGAGGACAAGAATAACAGCTATAAATCCTATGCTATATTTAAAATCTCAATAATGGGTTTAAGATATTCGCTTGCAATTTATTATGGCTTAAATCCTAGAGTGATAAGAACGATCTAATAACAATTAACAATCTATGATGACAATGACAAGGAAGTTATTATGAAACATATTTTAGTTTTATCCACTCTTAGTGGTGTGTTGGCTCTTAGCGGTTGTTCCACGCTAAACAATATGGTCGGTAATGACGACTCTGGTATGCATGACGTGCAAGCAACCAATAAAAATACTGCGCCTGTCATGAGTAAAAACGGCATGCTGGTTGATTCTCGTAACCATATGACTTTGTATACTTTTGATAAGGATTCGATGAATAGATCAGAGTGTGGCAGCGCTTGTATGCTAGTTTGGCCGGCATTTATGGCACCTAGCAATGCCAAAGCTTCAGGGCAGTTTGCTGCCTTCCAACGTGAAGACGGCAAGTATCAATGGGCCATGAACGGCAAGCCGCTGTATTTCTATGCCAATGACACCAATGTTGGGGATAAAGATGGCGACAATAAACTTGGTGTTTGGCATATCGTTAGAACCAAGTAAGGTCTGAATATAAAGACTAAGTTTTACCATAAAAAAGCAGCCATCTAATGGCTGCTTTTTATTGCAATATTTTTAACTGCAAATTTACTTCATAAAAGTATAACATTGATATGTATAAAGCTATTTTGCTTTATTCTTCGTAGTCGCTTTTTTCTCAACCAGCTCACCGTCTATTTGAATGGGTACTTCAGTCGTAATACCACTTGCAAAAGCGGTCATGCCATAAGCAGCTCGGTCAATCACACCGGTGGCACGAAAACCAATAACTGGCTCTTTGGTCATCGGGCTATTGGCTATTTTATTCAAAGTCACATCTAGGGTCAGTGGCTTGGTTTGACCCAGTAGAGTGAAGTCACCTGTGACTGTGGCTTGTTGTGGATTCTTAAAGGTGATGTTAGTCGATTTAAAAGTCATGGTTGGATATTTTGCCACATTAAAAAACTCATCTTTTTTCAAATGAGCATCGCGAGCATCCCAATTGGTATCAATGCTGTCAGTGGCAATGGTGAAATTCATATTGGCTTTATTGGGTGTTTTGATATCGTAATTGACCATACCTTTGACATCATTAAAGTGACCCATGGTGGTCGAAAACCCTAAGTGATTGACTGAAAATCCGACACGGGTATGTGCATCATCTAGCTGCCATTGAGTTGGTAGCGCCGCACTTGCCAGCGTTGTTATAGCAATTGCTGAGCCAAATAGAACAGCTTTTATACTGTTTTTCGCTATTGTATTTTTCATTGTCTTATCCTCATTAAATGTTAGTATTCAATTAGTATTGATAATTAAATCACCAATACTAATTGAATATTATTAAATTAATCTTAAAAATTAATAGTTATTGATTATATTATCTAACGCATCATTATACGCAGCTTGTCTATCTGCCTCAATACTATTGATGCTGCAGTGACAAATTAGCACTGATAACCCTCACAACTGCTGCTTGCATCAAACCCCAAAAACCGGTAAAATCGCGGTTTGATTTTCCCGCTGGGGAAAGGCTAAGCGAGCAGAGGAATGGTGTTGGGTGCTGGAATAAGCCAGTGACGCAGCTGCCATACTTATCAATGTCCTTAGTGCCTCAGTTACGTATGTCATCGTTTGCTGAACGCATTGTTAAAAATGCTGTTTTGCAAAGTCGTTATACATACATCGGACATAGAGAGTTTATTATGCGTAAAGATATCCATCCTAATTACCAAGAAGTTTTATTCCACGACACTAACGCTGACGTGTTCTTCTTGACTCGTTCAACTGTTAAAACCAAAACCACTCGTGAATACGAAGGTTCAGAATATCCATACTACCCACTTGATATCTCAAGTGCGTCGCATCCATTCTATACTGGTGAGCAACGTAAAACTTCTACTGAAGGTCGTGTTGCAAGCTTCAACAAACGTTTTGGTGCGTTTGGTGGCCGTAAGAAAGCTGCTGATACTGACGCTGCAGAATAATTCACACGTATTGTGTGATATTATTTTGAGCATGTGTTCTCTCAAGCATGCACAGTGATGGTATTAAGAATATAAAAAACCGCTGACTATTCAGCGGTTTTTTTGTGCTAGCTTTTGGCTAATGGGTTGATGAATCAAGTAAATCTACAATCAGCTCCGACAATTGCTGCGCCCAATAGCCATACATCAGGCTACTTGGATGAAAGCCATCGCTCGCAAACATTACCTTGATATCGATCGGCGTACCGTTAGAGTGCTCAGCGATCATGCGTGGGAAATCCGTTGCCATATAAGTGACGTTTTTATGAGCCCTGCAGATTTGCTGCAATATTCCGTCAAGAATAGACGCTTTTGCGCCAACAAAGTTATTTAGCGGAGCAGGTATTGCTGGCATTTGTGCCATAGGCGGTAGACTTAAAAAAACCAACTTGCGCACGCCGAACTTACGCTGAGCGATGGCAATAATATCTTTGATTTGCTGTTGCCACTTGTTTACAGCAACACTCGATGTCGTATCATTGACCCCAACACTTAGTATCATCACATCGATAGGCTCGTTTGGTGCTGGCATAATATATAGCCTGCGTAGAATATCAAAACTGGTGTGCCCCGTTGTCGCTTGCAGTGACCAGTTCAATACCGCAAACTGCTCATTAATAGTGGGCTGCTGCTGCAAGATTGGAATGAGCTTACCAACGAGCGCTTCTTGCTGCGTTTCACTACCGACCCCAGCGGCTGCTGAATCACCAACGATCATGATATGTAGTGCGGGTTTATTCTGAGCGGCTGACTCGTTACTGGCATGATCCAGTTGCACAGACCCATGTCTTTCTCCATTTGGCTCAGGCAAACGGACCGTATCTCGTTTGATTTTTCGACCTTGATAAAGGTATACAGGAGCAAATAAAACATCCTTTGCAGCAGCGGCTATTTTATTCTGTATTTTGCTAGTAGCTACCATCCTGCACGCTCTCTAATAATAGTTAGACTCTCGTCTATAAGTAATTTTCCATCAACATAAATATCACGTAGTAGGTTATCTGCGTCTGCAGATAGGTCTTCAGCCTTAATCGTTTTTAGCTGTCCATTACTGTGTTTGATTAATGCCAAACGCCCTTTTTTCGAGCGCTTTGAACGACTGGTGATCGGGTCTTTATAGATGTCTTTCCATATACCATTGATAGAGATAGCACTGGCTTTCATTGCCCAGCTCATGGTATCGCGATTGACTTGTTGTAGCAGTCCACCACCCATACCGAAAGTCACGTTATCAGCGCTAAAGCCTGCTTTCATGACCACATCGATAATCTTACTCAAGCTTTGTGGACTGATGCCATCACCTTGAATAACACGCACATAATCGGGCAGGACTTTGTAGCCTTTACTGTTGACTGTCGTACCAAACTTTACTGCCAGACGCTCCAAGGCTTCGCGTACGACTTTGGCCGGGTCGCCACTGTCTGGTCTGATAACTAAGGTACCGCCCATATTTTTTACATCGTTTTTTAGGCTGCCGCCCCAAATATTGTCAATGGCATTCCATAAGTCATAGCTGTCAGAGACAACAGAAAAGCTTTTACCTGCCCCGCCAAACTGTTCAATCATATTGGCAAAGGCAGCAGTTTCACCGTCGCGTCCCCATGCCGTCATCGTGCTATGCTCAGCGGCAGGGATAGAAAATGCTGGCATGTCTTTATCCATCTGATACCAGCGGCTGGCAGCCACCAAAGCCGTCATCGAATCGGTACCGGCAAAATTGACTAAATGTGCAAGACTACCGAGGGCGACAGACTCTTGGCTAGAAGCCCCGCGTGAGCCGAAATCATGCAAACGAAAGGTTAGCGATTCTGTATTGTCCGCAGACTTCTCTAGTGCTTGACGAATGATGTTTTTACAATAGTGCGAGACACTAGCGACCGTTGATGGATACCAAATTGCGCGCAGTAGCGCCGTTTCGATATAGCTTGGTAGCCAATAAAACTCAGGGTCGGTATTTATGATTTGGCAGACGACATTGGATACAGGCACGATACTACCTTCAGGTATGGCTTCGATACGTAGTGGTAAATAACCACCATGTTTATCAACCAAGCGCTCCCAGCCAGCACGGTTAAAGGTTAAGCCATGTGCTTGAATGACCATTTCGGCTTCATCAATGTCTCGATGAGTGATTGGCGTGCTTAGATATTCTTTGATAAAGGCTTGCAAGCCAAAGAACACCACATCGTAGTCGCCTTTACGTGCCTCAATATAGCTCGATAGATATTCACTACCGCTTGGATATTGCACCCAATGTGAGGTTTTGTAGCTGTCGCTATTTAGGATTAAATTATTTAAATTACTGGTGTACATCACAGAACTCCTCTGCTTTGAGATGCCGCAACGATGGCGGCGCGAAGCCTTTACCGTCTATCGGTTTAGGAAATTATTAATAAAGGATCGCATAGCCGTCTGACAAAATATTATAAGCCGACCATTTTGGTGATAATCGCATAATGATCTTCAAACATCATTTTGGCATCAAGCTCGGCGAGCGGCAACCAAAACGCTGTGGTTGCGTCATCGCCGCCTTTTACTTTTGGCAAGCCTTTTGGGTCATTTTTGAGCTGAAAATAAAATGCTTGAGTAATCGTACGCCCACGCGCTGAGCGGTAAGGATCATCAAAGGTATGCTGACTATGACAAGAGCCACGCAATACGGGCTCAGGGACTTTGAGGCGAGTCTCCTCACGGAGCTCACGGATACAGGCGTCAAATAGTGTCTCTTTTGGGTTTAAAAATCCACCCGGCAATGCCCACAATCCTTGCCCCGGCATACTACGGCGCTCAACCAGCAAGATATGTCCTGACTGTACGACTAAGGCATCGGCGGTCATAAAGGTTGGCGGATAAGGAGCAGACTCCCATTGTCTTTTATACTTATCAACAAAATCGGCTTCATCGTGCAGTTGTTGATATTCGCTTGTTTTCTTGAATTCATCCAATACGTTGCGCGTTGACTCAGGGGTGCGCTCAGGCGTTGGTGTAGCACCCATCAAATAGCTGTCACGTATAGGCGTTGCGGATAAGTTATGATAATTGGGTACGGAGACAGATGCCCAGTTGGGGAACAAAGATAAATAATACGATGAGCTGTCTTTTGAGTGACCAATCAGACCGATATCAGTCTGCAAGTCACCAGTGACGGATTTGACGCCAGCTTGTACATATTGTAGCCAACGCGTGTCATTGTAGAGTGCATCATCGAGTCCAACGCAGTGGATACGCGCAGCTTTCTCTGCTGAATAGGCGCCCTTAATCATAGCCGCGCGCTCAGCAACACTAAAAGGATTTCGCAAACTACGTGGCAGATTAGCAGAACCGATGAGCATAATCACATTGTCAGCACGCTTGAGTGCCTCATCAATAACTGCTTTATGACCACAATGAAAGGGCTGAAAACGCCCGATAAATACCAAATAGCGATAGTGTGTATTGTTTTTATTTGAAGTTTGCTCTGATGCTTCACTCATAAACGCCCAGCTCCTGCCGTACTGCTATCAATTATTAATGGGGATTTTTTAATTATTGGTTGTTAACTAGGATTCAAAATATTATCAATTCAAAATAATTTAAAGACATCAATACTGACACAGGCTGCAACTGGCTGGCAAGTGTAAAGATGTTTAAGGCTGTATCTATATTATTGAGCAATCAAGCTAGAGGTAAATATATAAAGTTAGTCGCTATGCTTGTCAATCCACGCCGCAACTGTTGGCCAAACCTCTCTGGCAGCATGACGGCTATTTAAAATGCGGCTATGCGTATAGTCGTCTAAATTGCCATTGCTAAACGAGTACTCACGAAAGGTATTCGCATGATTATTAAAATCATTAAACAGTGCGCGACAACCCAAAGTGGGGGAAATAAACTGGTCACCTTTGGCGCTAATAGCATATATGGGTATGGTAATCTTTGGCATATGCTGTCGGTAATCAAAAGGCCTAGTATCAGAAATTATATGTGGCACCCCATTATTATTCATGTCGCTTTTATTCGTATCGCCTTGCTTGATAAAACTACTGTGAAAGTTTTGCTGTAAGTTCCAGTCATACCACTGCTTCATTGTATGGTAGCTTTCATTGACAGGACCCAGTTTGAGTTTTTGCGCAGGAATATAGCCCGATAAGCGATTGAGATATTTGGCGATAAATATTTTGACACGGTTAATAGGGTGCAAGGCGGCGCCATAGGCTTGGCAGGCAAATAGGCTGATACTGTTTATTTTGTCGATATAGTCTGGGTTTTGAATGAGAAACATGGTTAAGCCGATACCGCCGCCGCTATGAGTGACGCAGTGCAGATTATCGAGGTCTAATTGATGACATAAATAGTCAAACGTCGCAGCAAAATCATAAGTGGCAATGGTTTCGAAGTTAAATTTATCTTTTGATGCTAAGCTTGCACCATGACCGCGCCATTCCATGATATAACAATGATGTCCGAGTATTGCTAAGTATTCAGCGATTCTTAAGCAGGTTTTTTTGTCTGAAAATGTACCATGAGTTAAAAAGATATTTTGGGCTCTATAAGTAGAGTTGTTAGATAAATATTGCTGTTTTTTACTATCAAAAATATGCCAAATAGCGATTTGTACATTATCTTTTGTGCTCACAAATTTTAGATTTTCAGTCAACATACAGGGCTCTCTTAAGACTTAAGTTTTCTGAGCAAATTTCTTTAGCTGCTCTCATTGCTTGTAACAGCTTTTAACTACACTGAATGCATCATAGACTTGATAAGTCAGCTTACTGTCTTTATATACAATGAAGATACGGTCAGCTCACTATAAGTGAGGATCATTACAGATAGCCACTGCTAATTCACACCGCTGCAGTCGGAATAGTCGACTAAGTGCGCTATAATGAGCCGTATAAATAGATAGCTGTCATGGTCAAAGCAACAAGCGATAAGCATGATAGTCACTGACACATATTCCCTTGCATTGACGACACAAGAAGCGGGTACACAGCACGCTGGTGTCATAACACAGATAGGACGCATTATGAGTGAACATAACCCAACGGATACTCAAGTAGAACCTGCTGCCGATTACGAGTCAGCGCTTGATACTGAGCAAACTGAGGCTAAAAGCAATATTACCATCACGGAAGCGGCGCAAGGTTACTTAGCGGATTTGTTATCTAAGCAAGACACCGATGGTATTGGCGTACGTATTTTTGTTGAACATCCGGGTACACCGCGCGCTGAGTGCTGTATGGCTTACAATCAGCCAGGCGAAGAGGATAGTGCTGACCTGAAATTCAGCTACGATAATTTCTCTGCTTTTATTGAAGCGGCGTCAGTACCTTATTTAGAAGATGCGGTAATTGACTATAATAAAGACCGTTTTGGTGGTCAGTTGACCTTCCGTGCACCAAACTCTAAAGTGCCAAAAGTGGGCGCTGATGCCAGTGTGGAAGAGCGTATCAACTATGTGTTGCAGTCTGAGATCAATCCAAGCCTAGCGGCGCATGGTGGTGATGTGCAATTGCTTGAATTGATTGATGAAGAAGGCGTTGGCTTGACTGCCGTATTGAAATTTGGTGGTGGTTGCCAAGGCTGTTCAGCGGTTGATATGACCTTGCGTCAAGGCGTTGAAGTGCAGCTGAAACAGCAAATACCCGAGCTGACTCAAGTGATTGATGAGACCGATCATACTCGTACTGAAAACGCCTATTATAAATAAGAATGCTTTGATTAATAAAACTAATCGGTGATTATAAGTACGAACAGGATGCTTGTTTTTTATTGCTTATGCGTTTTTGTCATTAAGTGATGGATAATTTGCTATTCTTTTCATAAAGAAGTTGAGTTATGATTAACTCAGCTTTTTTTATGCCTATCGTTTAGCGATAGCTATTTTAATCAACAAGTATTTTTTGATAGCGAATAAATATATAGGAGCACAACATGAGTGACGGACAACCAGCTAAGCAAAATAATCAACGCCTTGAAACCTTGACGATTCATGCCGGATATACTGTAGAGCCGACCACCAAAGCGGTCGCCGTGCCCATTTATCATACCAGCTCATATGCGTTTGATAATACCCAGCATGGTGCAGACTTATTTGATTTAAAAGTCGCTGGCAATATTTATACCCGTATCATGAACCCGACCAATGCGGTATTAGAAGAGCGCGTTGCTGCACTTGAGGGTGGTATCGGCGCGCTTGCTGTGGCTTCTGGTATGGCTGCCATCACTTATGCGATTCAAACCATTTGTGAAGCAGGCGACAATATCGTTGCGGTATCGACACTATATGGTGGTACTTATAACTTATTCGCTCATGCATTACCACGCCAAGGTATCGAGGTGCGCTTTTTTGACCACAAAAACCCTGAAGCGATTCGTGATTTAATCGATGATAAGACCAAGATGGTCTTTGCGGAAAGTATCGGCAATCCACTCGGCAATATTATTGATATCCAAGCACTCAGTGATATCGCGCATGAATATGGCGTGCCAGTCGTGATTGATAGCACCGTTGCGACACCTGCATTATGTCGTCCATTTGAGTTTGGTGCGGATATTGTCATTCATTCATTGACCAAATATATGAGCGGTACCGGTACCTCGATTGGTGGCGCTATTGTCGATAGTGGTACTTTCCCTTGGGGCGATTATCCTGAACGTTTTCCATTATTAAATACCCCAGATGCCAGCTATCATGGCGTAAACTTCGTCAAAGACGTTGGCGCTGCAGCATTTATCGCCCGTGCTCGTGTAGCACCGCTGCGAAATACTGGCGCAGCACTTAGCCCGCTCAATGCCTTTAGTATTTTACAAGGTTTACAGACGCTAGGTTTACGTATGGAGCGTCATGTTCAAAACGCGCAAGCGGTTGCAGAGTATCTACGTGACCATGATAAAGTTGCTTGGGTAAAATATGCTGGTCTGCCTGACCATCCTGAGCATGAACTTGCCAAAAAATACATGAAAGGGACGCCATCTGCTATTTTGACTTTTGGGGTAAAAGGTGGGCTTGAAGCAGGCTCGCGCTTTATTGATGCTTTGAAGCTGATTACACGCTTGGTGAATATCGGTGATGCCAAATCACTAGCTTGTCATCCAGCAACGACCACCCATCGCCAGCTCAATGAGCAAGAGCTCGAAAAGGCAGGCGTCAGCATTGATATGGTTCGTTTATCAATTGGTATTGAGCATATCGAAGATATCAAAGCCGATTTAGAGCAAGCATTGGCTGCGGCTTAATTAAATAATAGCTTATAAAGCAGAAAGCCCGTATCAAATCGATATGGGCTTTTTATATTCTCTAAACTATATTTTCTAAGCTATCTAAACACTGCTAAGTATTAGGCTTCATTTTTTAAGCAGTCAGTACACGTTTGGCAATATTCTGATAATCTTCTGACGCTAAACGTGGACCGAGCTGTTGAATCACTTGCGCGGCAACTGCGCTGGCAAGACGACCACATTCTGGCAAACTATATTGCTGTGACAAAGCATATAGAAATGCGCCCGCATAGTTATCACCGGCACCATTGGTATCGATGACACTATCGACTGCTGGCGTAGGGATATCATGAATTTCAATGTTGGACTCATCATTTGGCTGATGTGCAATCACTGCACCATTAGCACCATCAGTGACTACTGCAATTTGGCAGTATTCAAGTAGCGCACGCGCCGCTGACTTGTATTCTTTTTCATCTGTAAATAAACGTGCCTCTTCACTATTGCAGAATATCACCGCAACTTTATTGCCGAGCATATTTAGCAAACCCTCTTTAGCGAATTTCACAACGGCTGGATCAGCAAAGCTAACGGCAATCTTGGCACCGTTTACAGTCGCTTGCTGACGCAATTGATCCATCGCTGGCTGAATACCTGCAGACATCGCAAGGTAGCCTTCCAAATACAACCACTCAGCTTGAGTTAACGCGTTAAAGTCAACGTTATCAGCGGTTATATCGCTTGAAGTACCTAGGAACGTCTGCATAGTACGCTCGCCATCTTCAGTTACTGCAACCACACATGAGCCGGTTACACCGCCTATATGAATGGACTGAGGTGAGGTGACAACACCTGCTTCATGTAAGTCTTTTAAATAAAATTCACCTTGCTTATCGTCGCCGACGCGGCAGGCATAAAAAGGTTTACCGCCCAAACTTGAAAACGCATACATGGCATTGGCAGCTGAACCGCCACCCGCTTGTTTTGATGGTTCTATTTCTGCCAGCTTAAAATATGCCAATAATTGCTGTTGTTCTTCAATACCTGCCAGCGTCATATTACCTTTAGTCAGGTCAGTTTCTTCTAGTGCAGCATCTGATAACAGATATTCGTGGTCAACCAAGGCATTACCTATCGCCATCACATCGTACATTGCTTATCTCTCCTCAAAGAATTTATAACTGCGTCTATTCGGTTGGAATGTCTAAAAATTATTGAGTTTGTAGCTCAAGTAAGCGCTGATAGAGCGCATTCTTTTTAACACCGGTAATATCAGCACCTAAAGCGGCAGCTTTTTTAACTGACAAATCCTCTAGTAGCCGTTGCAGTAATTTATCATGAATACTGATGTCATCATCGTCTTGCGCAACATTGGCTCCAGCGACCACCACCACTATTTCGCCGCGCTGCTGATTGTCATCCGCTTTAACAAATTCAATCAATTCGCCAAGCGTACTTTTATTTACGGTCTCAAAGGTTTTGGTCAATTCACGGCAAAACGTTACTTCGCGCTCAGCACCAAATACAGTCGCCATATCTTCTAAACTGGCAATAATACGGTGCGGCGCTTCGTAAAATATTAAGGTTTCAGTGCGAGAGTGCAATGCTGCCAGCTGCTTTTGACGACCATGTGTTTTTGCTGGTAGAAAACCAATAAAGCTAAAGCGGTCTGAGGGCAATCCTGCAACAGACAGTGCGGCAATAGCAGCAGAGGCGCCAATAATAGGGGATACACGAACGCCAGCAGCATGTGCTGCTTGTACCAATTGATAACCTGGGTCACTAATAAGTGGCGTGCCAGCATCACTAATCAACGCAACAGAATGACCTTGCTCAATCATTTCAATAATTTTGGGTGTTTGAATGGCGCTATTGTGCTCATGATAAGCCCAAAGCTTATTATGACCTTTTTGTTTAGCCTGTCCCGTCCTGAAATAAGTTTACGAAAAAGGAGCTTATTCATGGACAAGTTAGACACTGTAAAGGTTAAGCGCACT
>NZ_CAJHBE010000017.1:0-85783 GCF_904846555.1 Psychrobacter sp. DD43 | reverse complement strand
TTCAGTTGGTTAGAATACCGGCCTGTCACGCCGGGGGTCGCGGGTTCGAGTCCCGTCCGCTGCGCCATATTTAAAACTTAGTTTTAATACAAAAGTTTCAACCTCAAGTATTTATATTTGAGGTTTTTTTGTGTTTATTATTTACCTAAACCTCTATTATATGTAATCCCCGCCTTTTAAACCTTCTGTCCTCCCATGGCTCACTGGCTCCTTACTCTCCTCCGTTATCTATCTTCAATAATAAATAATTACTATTATTAAAGTCGCCATTTGAATAGTCGGTGATTAAACGATGACCATCCTTATCCTTTTACATGACATACTCATGATGTGGTCAATTTTCATGGAAGAAAGTCTTATACTAAATGTCGCTAAAAATAATTTTTATACCGGTCAATCGTCGACCCTATTCATGAGGACAGTACTTGGAGTCGGCTAACCAATACTAAGATCATATGCCCACCTGTGCTCATATGGCTGCCTCAGACAAATACAGAATGAGTAGATATTGAGCATACTGTACCGTGACAAATAATGAATAAAGTATAATTTATTGAATCATTACGGGTTTTTATTATGAAACGTGCCAATCAATTACAGCCTTTATCTCGCCAACATCACCTTGGACTTAACCTGTCTCGCCATGCTAAAGAATGTACTGATGAGCCTGCTGAGATTGCCAAGCATTGGCATTATCTCATGGCTTATATTAAAAATATGCAAGCTCACTTTAATATTGAGGATACCTTAATCACTTATGCTTTAGATCCTTACCGTGCCTCTCATACTGAGGTTGCCTCAGTGCTTGATACTTTAGATGTTAAGCATAGACAGCTATATAAACTAATGGATGAAACTGAGCGTTCACATAAATTTATCAATAAAGAGGTAGCCGCTGCGCAAGTTCAAGCATTAGGCACGCTTTTATACGACCTTATTCGTTTTGAAGAGCGTGAATTATATCCAGCTGTTGAAAAACACCTGACGGAAGCAGAGCTCAATGCCATTTATGAAGCGAGCCCTGACAGTATCAAACGTACTGATGAGCTGTGTTAAAAACTAAGACAGCCTTATCAATCATGACTCAAATAACACCTCTAGATTATAATTTGGATTATTTAATACAAAAAAGCCTTCAAACAAATTAGCCCAATCATAGCGCTTGATTCATCTGAAGGCTTTCTTGATACCTTTTTTTCTAAGGTGCCGATTTTAAGGTATCAGCTTAAAGAAATGCTGACGATAGTGCTTAAGCTCACGAATTGAGTCACGAATATCATCTAACGCTAAATGACTGCCACCTTTCTCAAAATTCTTGAGGACATCAGGACGCCAGCGGAAGCAAAGCTCTTTAATAGAAGACACATCAAGGTTTCGATAATGAAAAAACCGCTCAAGCTCAGGCATTTGACGCGCCATAAAGCGGCGATCTTGGCAGATTGAATTGCCACACATTGGCGACTTACCACTATCGACCCATTTATTCAAAAATTTAATGGTTTCAGCTTCCGCCTCAGCCAATGTCACCGTACTACGGCGTACACGGTCAACCAACCCTGATTGCCCATGCTGCTTGGTATTCCAGTCATCCATGCCGTTTAACTTTTGATCTGATACTTTAATCGCAAAGACAGGTCCTTCGGCAAGGACATTCAAATCTTCATCGGTGACAACAGTCGCTATCTCGATAATCTCATCATTTAGAGTATCAAGTCCGGTCATTTCTAAATCAATCCATACCAGCCCTTTTTTGCCTTGGTTTCTGATTTTAATTTTATTGGGATGGTCGCCGGTGGTCATAAAATATCCTATGGTCAATAAAGTTTGAGACAACTTACAAGCAATGCTTTAATAGCAATGTGAATAAAATAATGCGCCTATCTAACTATCTCAGTGCAAAAAATGTTTGTACTTAGGCAGCTGTGAATTTCACTTAGAATTTATGAATACTAAAATATTACAAAATCTCTGCCCAGTGCAGGCGCTTTAGGCTGTATGTTAGCAAATTTTCACGCTACACTGAGCAATATTTTATAATAGGTCACCAACCCATGGCATTAATCCGACAACGCAAACTAACGAAACAACAGATTCGGCGCATCGATAAGCAGCAATTATTAAGTCAAGACAGTATCGATGACAGTTTGATGGATGGTGTGGTCATGGCGCATTATGGCAAGCAGTTGGAAGTGCAAGTGACCAGCTTACCAGCATTCATACCTGTGCAGCCTGAGGTTGCACCTGATGACCCTGAGCCGTTTTGGCAAGAGTTGGCACTCGGTGATATTTGGCGCTGCCATGTACGAACCAATCTACCGATGCTAGCAGCAGGTGATCAAGTGCGCTGGAATGCTGACTCTAATACAGGCTTTGGTCGGATAGAATCAGTCAAACCACGTACGTCATTGGTATCCCGACCTGACCGCTATCATAAGCTCAAGCCTGTCGCCGCCAATGTCGATATTTTGGCAATCGTATTTGCGCCCTTACCTACTGCCGCCCCGACACTGATAGATCGTTATTTAGTCGTTTGTCATCATGCTGGGGTCAAGCCTTTATTGGTACTGAATAAAGCCGATTTATTGGCGCAAGAAAAAGGCGTCGATACCAATGAGTTATTGGCGCAATATGGCGCACTTGGTTATGAGAGCGTTTTGACCTCAGTTGACTGTCCTGAAAACGTCGCGGATAGCGATGAGCAGGAAGGACTTGACGAGCTAAAACGCTATATAGATAAAAAGCTGGTTATTTTTGCAGGGCAATCTGGCGTCGGTAAAAGCAGCTTGATCAATGCGCTGCTACCTGAATCAGCACAAAGCGTGAATATCATCTCTGATAATTCAAAACTTGGTCAACATACCACCACCACCAGTCGCTTACTGCCCTTTAATCCAGCCGATTTGACCCAAGGCGGCATCGTCGATACCCCTGGTATTCGCGAGTATGGTATTTGGCACTTGACGCCTGATGACATTATTTCTGGCTTTGTTGAGCTTGCACCATTATCTGGTGATTGTCAGTTCCGCGACTGTCGCCATACTCATAATAGTAAAGGCTGCGCGTTATGGGAAGCAGTTGCTGATGGCAAAGTATTGCAGCGACGCGTTGAAAACCTCGTGACGCTAAGAGAAGAGGCAGATACCAAGCCCTATTGAGCCTTATTAATTCTTATCTACTGTTAATCACGATGATGACCATCACACGTTTACTATGGATAGGCTAATCGGTATAATAGCGCCTTGTTCAATCCATTAGGCTGTCTTCTCAGCGTAATAGAACACTTATTTTTTTGGAGGTATGGTTTGGATCGTGCGCTGGAATTTGTGGGCAACCACCCGTTTTTATTTGGTATATTAGCCGTACTAGCCGTGCTATTTTTTGCTATTGAGAACAAACGTAGCGGTAAAAAGATTTCACCCAATACCCTTGGTATGATGGTGAACTCGCAAAATGCGCAGCTTATCGATATCCGTGCCAAAAAGAAGTTTGTCACCGGTTATATCCAAGGCAGTCGTAATATCCCATTTACTGAGCTAAAAGACCGCATTGAGGAAATTCGTGCGATTGAACAGCCAGTGATTATTATCTGCGATATGGGCGTACAAGCAGGTGCTGCCATTCAGATGATTGGTAAAGAAAACGTCTATCGCTTAGAAGGCGGTGTTGGTGGCTGGCAAGCTGCTGGAATGCCACTTGTTGGCATAAAGGATGCTAAGCCAAAGACTAAAGTCAAAGCAAAACCGAGCTTGCACAAGTAGTTTGATAGCGCACTTTATTAAACTATGACTTACTATCTATCGGTAGTGAATAAAAAAGACACCTCTTTATAGGGTGTTTTTTTATGTGGGATTTGTGATACTGACGACGCTTTTGTATTTATTTGGCTTGAATTTATATTGCCTATCCCCACTTTATAGTGAGCATAATAGAATATAGGCTTGTGATTTACTTGATTGCAGCCTCTATAGGCAAATTTTATAATACTACTTTCCATCCTATAACCTATCCGATAACAATTGCTCTATACATTTATAAATAAGGATTTATCATGACTGTATCTGTCAAAGTTTATACTACCCCTATCTGCCCATATTGCTCAAACGCTAAGCAACTGCTGAAATCAAAAGGCGTTGATTATGAAGAGATTGGCATGCACGATATGAGCAGCGATGATCGCCGTGCTTTAATGCAAAAGACCAATAACTATCGTACCGTGCCACAAATCTTCGTTGGTGAGACCTTTGTCGGTGGTTTTGATGAGCTGAATCAAATGAACCAACAAGGCAAACTTGACGAGCTATTAGCGGGTTAATTTGCTATCTTGCTATTCTGGCTGTCTTTATTTATTTTACTAGTCTATATGTGAGTCATTTATATAAGTAACGATAGGGACAGCTATAAAGGGCTTTGATAAAAAATATCGAGCTTTTGTCTCGAATTATATTACAATGCTATTTTACTAAAATAACAGTTTGCCCAATCACTTGATTAACTTTTAGAGGAATTATCATGGCTGAAGAACAAGCACAACCGCAATTAGCACTAGAACGTATTTATGTCAAAGACATGTCACTTGAAGTCCCAGGCGCTGGCGTATTCACCAAAGAGTGGAACCCTGAGCTTGATATTAATCTATCTAGCAATGCCGAAAAACTGGATGATGACCATTATCAGGTTGTATTAACCGTTAGTGTCACTGCGAAAAATGCTGAAGAAGCGGCGTTTATCGCGGAAGTTCATCAAGCAGGTATCTTCTTATTAAAAGATATCCCAGAAGATCAAATTGGTCAAATCCTAGGTGCTTATTGCCCGAACGTTTTGTTCCCATATGCTCGTGAAGTCATCAGCGATATCGTAACGCGTGGTAGCTTCCCGCAGTTATTGCTTGCACCAGTTAACTTTGACCAAGCTTTTGCGCAAAGTCAGCAGCAAGCACAAGTTGATGCTGAAGGTAACGCTTAAGTTTTAAATTCAACGCTACTGGCTGTATCAGTAAGACGTTTTAATAAAAAAGCCGTTTACTCATCATGAGTAAGGGGTTTTTTTATGGAAATTTTTAGAGTTTATTTTCAATCATTTAGATTTATGTTGCTATTGGTCATTATTTTTGACCCATTAAAAAACCCTGCTGATTGCTATTACTAGCGGCAGGGTCTTTCATAACACTATTCGATGAATCCGCTATATTCTAGCTTCAGTACAAATATTAGCCTTTTAGGGCAGAAAATATTTGTTGCTTAACGTCATCAATACCTTGGGTACCATCGAACTTGTCATACTTAGGTGCATCGCCGCCTTCTTTAGCTTTGTTCTGATAAAAGCCAACGAGAGCTGATGTTTGCTCATGATACGTAGCTAAGCGGTCGCGAATGGTTGACTCTTTATCGTCTTCACGTTGGATAAGCGCTTCACCGGTGACATCATCAATGCCATCGACCTTTGGTGGATTGTGATCAATATGATATACACGACCCGAGCCAGCATGTTGGCGACGACCTGATAATCGCTTGACGATTTCATCATCAGGTACACTGATTTCAATTACATGATCAATCGTCACGTTGGCATCTGCAAGCGCTTGCGCTTGTGGAATGGTACGCGGGAAACCATCTAAAATACAGCCGTTAACACAATCAGGCTTAGCGATGCGTTCTTGCACGAGGTTAATGATCAGATCATCAGAAACCAAACCACCAGCGTTCATCACGTCTTTGGCTTGTTTGCCAAGCTCAGTGCCTTCTTTGATTGCTGCACGCAGCATATCACCCGTTGAGATCTGCGGAATATCATATTCTTTAGAAATAAACTGAGCTTGGGTACCTTTACCGGCGCCTGGTGGACCTAGCAAAATAATACGCATCATTACACGATTCTCCTTAATAAATAGGATTTTGGGACTAATAAAACTTAGGGATTGGTGGTTTGCAGAGCTTACCTTACCTTGTGGCTTTCAAAACCTCAAGTATTTTTAGTATTGATGCAGCAACATATGATGACTTATCTGTTCATGAGAGAAGGTTGCGCGCCATAGATGAGACAATAGCGCGCACTAAATGTAGGATGATATTCTGGACTCAGCGAGTTAAGGAACTTGCTGATTAATGGCCACATTGACTTGATTCTGCTCGACGCTTATCACCACAGGATTACCTGATAGATCACCTGACTCGGCAATGGCAGTACCACTATGACTGATGCGAGCAATGACAGCGAGTTGAACTTTTTCATCACGCGCAGATTTTAATGTGCGCTCTGGCATCATCGCATCTAAATCACTTAGACTAACAGTTGCTTCGCCTTGTTTAATCACGCTAATCGGTAAACGCTTGGCGGCAAATGGCGGGCCACCTTTCACATCACGTATCGCGACAAACAATACATCTTCAGCTTTCACTAGTGGCAACAATGAACGATCAATAGAGACGGTGACTTCAATCCCTTCAGATGCTTGCTGCTCTTGTGCCGTGACATTGGCACTTAGCTCATCAAGACTGCTCAATGCTTGGGTATGGTCACCTGGTTTGGCAGCAATGCTCTTACGTAACCGCTTAATCCAACCTTGCGCTTGTTCAAAATTATTACCACGCGCCTCGCCCATTGCCATCAGCATTTGCGCACCTTCGTGCTGCGGATTTTTGGCAAGAACATCTTGCAGCACACGGCGGCTATTGGCATCAAGCTGACCTTTATTAGCAAAAAAGCTAATCTGCGCATAAGTGGTGGCGATTTCTTCGTTGTCAGGCGATAGACGATAAGCACGAGACAAAGCTTCAATCGCTGAGTCAGTAGCTTCTAACGACAAAAACAGCTCTGATAAACGCATCCAGCGATCAGGGTCATCGGCATGACGATATACGTTGGTCTGCATGGCACTGATCAACTGAGTACCATCTTCAATCGCCCAAGCGGGTGGCTGGTCAATCTTACCGGTCAATAAGTCATCCGCCACTTGGGCAACTTTGTCTTCTGCTGCCCACAAATCAAAGACTGGTGTACGATCACCGACTAAGAAATAAGCCAATGCTGCCAGCACAGGCACCCATACCATGATAATCAAACGACTCTTAATACCAGGCGCGACCATTGGGGTGACTTCACGCTGTGCATCCAATAGCTGACGCTCAAGCTCGATCTTTTGATTTTGATAATGGGCGTCATCAATCGTGCCGTTGTCTTTGTCTGATTGTAATTCTGTCAAACGCTCACGAAATACACCGATATTGATGTCTAGTAGCTGATTGTCAACAGGATTTTCTCGTAACCTTGAAGCTCGTAGCCAAGGTGTGATAACGATCACTGCCAGTACGAGTGCAATCAGTAAGCTTAGGGCAATAAATAAGCCAAAAGTAGAAAATAGGGTCATTTTTTGTCCTCTATGCTTGTGATGTCATGATCTGTTTTATTGCGATCAGCTCGTGATAACAGACGATCAAGTTCCGCTTCTTCTACTGCTGATAACGCAGCAGCGCTGTCTACCAAGATGCCACTTTGACCACGCGCAATACGCTGACTGCGTTTGCTTTGCCAAAACCAGCCAGCAATTAATACAATTAATAATAATGGCGGGAAGAACCATAATATCCACGTTGAAGGACGTACGGGCGGCTTATAAGTAATAAAATCGCCGTAACGCTCTTGCATATAAGCGCGAATCTCACCATCACTACGACCTTCTTTAATCATGTCATAGGTTTTTTGCTTTAAATCTTGGGCAATTGGCGCATCAGAACCTGCCAAGTTTTGGTTTTGACATTTTGGGCAACGCAGCTCTTCGATAAGACCACGGTACTGGGCTTCTTGCTGCACTGAGTCAAAGTCGTAGACGTCAATGGCGGCATAAACATTGATACTAAGCACGCCAAAAAGACAAGCAATGATCAAACTTGCCAAATTTTTCGTGATAGATTTTAATGGCATCATAATCATTTGCACGCCTCCTTAACTTGGTCAGGATCAGGGCTGACATTATTTTTATCAGCCTCATTGAGCACCATCAGACAAGGCGTGATACGGCTCTGCCAATTACTTTCATTAATCTCACCGACAATGTGCTGACGAATAATACCTTCACCATCGACCACAAAGGTTTCAGGTGCACCGGTCAAACCCAAATCTAAGGCAAATTGACCAGATAAGTCTTGGATAGACATCGAAAAAGGGTCACCGCCACGGTTTAAATAACCGAGGGCGTCGCCAATATCATCTTTATAATTGACGCCCACCAGATTGACGCCACGTTCCTCTAACTGCATTAAAAAAGGATGCTCAATGATACAAGTTGGGCACCAAGAGCCCCAAATATTCATCAAAAACGGCTGATCTGGCAGGTTGTCATTGGTCATGATACGGCTGGTATCGGACAATAACGGCAGCTCAAAAGCGGGCACTGGACGCTCAAGAGCGGTATTGGTTACGATTTCGGTCGGCTGACCTAAACGAAAATACAGCATGACTATAAAAGCGGCAAAGATGATCAGCGGAATCAAAAACCATATTCTGATTTGGCTTTTTTTCATCGTTTGATTGCCTTTTTTATCAGTACCTTTTTGAGGAGACTTCTCTGATTGAGTCATCTTATTTCTCCCCTATTGTTGCCGTGGCATCTGTCACATTGTTGCCATCTAAGTCAGTAACGGTCGCGAAACCTGACTTGCTTGCTGTAATTTGAGCGGGCGTCTTAGTTGTTTTGAGACGATAGCGCCTATCAAGCATACTCAATAGACCACCTAATGCCATAATAATAGCGCCGAGCCATATCCAGCGAATCAATGGCTTCACATAAATACGTACTGCCCATTGATTACTACCCTCAGCGATAGGCTCACCAAGTGCGACATACAAATCACGCATGAGGTTGGCATTAATTGCCGCCTCAGTCGTCGGCATCGTACTGATGATATAAGTCCGTTTTTCAGGATGAAGTATCGTTACTGCCTTGCCCTTCTTAGTGACTGTGACCTCAGCTTGCGTTGCGTCAAAGTTGCTGCCTCTCGTCTCTCTTAAATCGGTTAATGCAAAGTCATAACCTTGGACATTAACCGTTTCACCAATCCTTAGTGCCACATCGCGCTCGATGCTTAAGGTACTGGTAAACGCAACACCGATGACCGCTATAATAACGCCGATATGAGCGGTCTGCTGACCCCAGTAGCTTAAACGGAGCTTAGCTAAGCCCTTGAATAAGCTTGGGGCATTTTTGGTTTTGTCTTTAAAATCGACCACCATCCAGAACAATACCCAAAAGCTCACCGCTAGCGTCACGCCAATATTGAGCATGGCAGAAGGGCTAACAAAATAGGCAATGACTGCAGCTAAAACAAGGCTACTTGCCGCAATGACCATACCAGCGCCTAAGAGCGGGCGACTGTCTTGTTTCCAGCGGATATTGGAGCCCATGCCCATTGCTATCATTAATAGCCAAGTCAATGGCACAAACAGCGCATTAAAATATGGAGGACCTACGGATACCTGACCTAAATTAAAGGCATCAGCAATGATAGGATAGAGCGTACCAAGTAATACGACTAAGGTCGCAATCAATATGATGACGTTGTTAATGACTAAAAACGACTCACGTGAAATCAGCTGATATTGACTTTCAATCGTGAGACGCCAGCCACGTACAGCGAACATCAAGAGACCACCGCCAACAATAATGCCAAGAATTGCTAAAATCACTAAACCACGCGTGGGATCCGCAGCAAATGAATGCACAGAGGTAATCACCCCAGATCGGACTAAGAATGTCCCGAGTAAGCTTAAGGCAAAAGCAAAAATGGCCAGCATAATCGTCCACGCTTTAAAGACACCGCGTTTTTCAGTGACTGCAAGCGAATGTAATAATGCTAAACCTGCCAACCAAGGCAATAGCGAAGCGTTTTCTACTGGATCCCAAAACCACCAGCCACCCCAACCAAGCTCGTAATAAGCCCACCACGAACCCAGTGCAATACCAATGGTTAAGAACCCCCAAGCAGCCAATGCCCATGGACGTGACCAGCGTGTCCACACCGCATCTAAGCGACCTTCCCACAATGCTGCCATACAAAAGGCAAATGGCACGACCATACCCACATAGCCCATATATAGCATCGGTGGATGGATAATCAAACCAAAATCCTGTAAGACAGGGTTTAAATCAGCACCATCCACGGGCAAGTTTGGCAAAGTGCGGTCAAACGGTGACGAGGTAAAGATGAGCATGGCCAGCATCATCATTTGTACGCCAGCCAATATCACCAATACACGCGCCCGCATCGACAATGGCAAACCACGACTAAAGTATGAGACCAAGGCACACCACGTTGCCATGATAGTCATCCATAGTAGCAGCGAGCCTTCATGTCCGCCCCACGTCGCTGATAACTTATAATACCAAGGCAGCAAGGTATTCGAGTGCTGCGACACATAGACAAGGCTAAAGTCATTAAAATAAAAGCCTGCCATCAATGCCCCAAACGAGGTAATCATGGCGGCAAACTGCGCCCATGCCAAACTCGGTGCCAAACGCTGCCAAGCAACATGGTCACGCATAACGCCTATCGTTGGTAATACTACCTGCAAAATCGCCAACATAAAGGCGGCTAGCACGGCAAAATAACCCAATTCTGTGATTAACATACGGTCTAACCTTGTTTACCTTAATACGGTCATTGTTTATTTTAGGGATTGGTATTGCAGGATAATCGAAAGTATCCAATACTTGTTACTGCTTGTAGTTTAAACGATTATTATTATCTAAATAACGCCCTAAGCCATTGCAGCTTAGGGCGCTTACAGCATGGTACATTAGCGTCAACTTGTCACGTTTCTGTATCCACTCTGTATGCGATGTGTATAAAAAGCATAAAACATTGCTTATCACTGCATAGCTGGGAAAAACACCAATACCAGATGTAGCCAACCTGCCAAAAATCCCGTTAAGCCGCCAAGCACAATTAGCGTCATCTCATCTTCACGAAAGGCAGGACGTAATAAGTTTTGGAATTCATCAGGCGTCAGCGCTCGGATGCGATCACGAAACAGTCCAAATATCTTACTGGCACGACTTTCATTGAGCTCAGGGTCCCTTAGTGGCACCATCGTTGCAACGATAGATTTATCAATGATGGTATTTTTTAATTGCCCAAACTCGCGGCGACCCAGTCCTAATCGTAAAGTCGTATTAATCACTGGTGACTCTAAGACTTTATACAGATGCGACTTCATCAATTCACGCGTCTCAATAGCGCGGTCACCATACATCATCTCATTCATGATGTTCTCAAGCGTCACCAAATCTTTGACCACAATCTCAGCAAATACTTCAGATACCTCTTCTTGGCGCTTCATAAAGCCGCCTTGGAGTCGATATCGAGCGATATGCGGTAATTGTGGCTTAATAAAAGGAAAACGGCTCTGTAGCGCAAAAAACTTTATATAACGGATAAAATGCGGCTCTACAGGATTAAATACCATCCAAATCGCAATCCAATTGGTCAAAAATCCCCAAATGGCCGCAAAAAACGGTACTGTCCAATGTTGCGGCACTACCAAGAATATAAACATTTGGATAATGCCAAAAATCAGCCCAATCAAAGCACTAATATGCCAAATAAAATTGATTTCTTTTTGTCCGACTTTTAAGAACATATTGACCATCAAACGACGATCACTCTCCATCTTATTGACAATCATCTTGCGCATATCGACCAAATCTTCGACATGATAGGTCAAGTCAGTCACCAAAGATTGCATAATGCTTGGCAGCTCTTGGTGCGCTTGGGCATAGACACGGCGCTTGAGCGCATAAGGCAGATTGCCCCACAGTGCTGGCGAATGATCAAGCATAATTTCATCAATCAAGTTTTCAAGGTTTTTATCAACCGCCTCAGTGATGAACAGCGCCATCTGATCTGGTTCCATAGCCTGAAAAAACTCATCAAGCGAGCCAAGCTTAGATAGCGTCTGATCAACAATCACGCCAGATATCTTACCCGCTTTTCTTGGCACAATACCTTGCCAGCCAATACCCGGCAGCCCAAAGAATGGGAAATTAGGGATGCGTATACCGCGAAACTTAATCGGATAAAACAACATCTTGAGCGCCATCCAGACATGAATCCATGTCACAAATGCTGTCACCGGCGGAATGGTAAGCATGGCAAAAAACTCAGGGTGCTCAGCGATTGTTTGCCACAATGAAGTTACATCCATGACTTTATGTATCCTTGCCGTGATGATCGATGTTGACCAAATATTCTGAGCACATTAACAATGCTTAGCAATAAGAAGCCCTCTCCCCAATAACTACTACAAAATAAATCGCCTGATTTTAGCATACTTGCCATCCATTAGCACATGTAGACCCTAGGCAAGTTGTGACTAGAGATGACACGTTTTACACTGCTACTGTGGCACAAAAAATCCTTAAAATAATCTACTGGCGTATGACCAGTAACCGATTTAATAACTACTTCTTTCGAATTTACTCGGTGATTAGATCCGTTGTGAAATGAGTCACCAACCACAGTCGTATACATAATGATGCCACCTTTTATAACAGCGATAAAATAAATGACTGTCTACTGCGTCATCGCTTTTGATCTGTTATAATTTGCCGTTGTCGTTTGCGAGATGTTTGTAGATCTATTATGATAATATTTCAGATATTGAATGCTTCTTATATCACGCTATGTTGTTGAAAGTCCTTAGCTTATCCTTTATGCTCACCTCGCTTTGTCTACATGATATTTGACATGGTCGACTGCTACTTCATAAATACCTCCTTTGATAACTTTTTGATTTATTGTCTCACTGACTGTTTGGGTACTGACTTTATATGAACAAACCGCTCACTCCTGATACCGAACAGGTCAATCGCATTTTTACCAGTCGCATTCTTATTCTTGGATTAATCATATTTGTGGGCTTGTTAGGGCTAATAGTACGTTATGGATTTCTGCAAGTTTTTGCTCACGATAAATATACGACCCAAGCAGACAACAATCGCATCAAATTGATTTCTGCCCCACCAAGTCGTGGTTATATTTATGATCGCAATGGCGTTATCCTCGCTGACAATCAGCCGGTTTTCACCGCTATGCTCAGCCCTGATGAAGTCGAAAACCCTGAGCGTACCTTACGATTACTCGCGCCCATCTTTGATTTGACGGATGAAAATATCACCGATATTTTGGCGCGTGTGAGTAAAAGTAAAAATGATCCGGTAACCATCAAGATTGACTTAACCGAGGCGCAGTTGGCGCAGTTTAGTGAACGCAAACCCTTTTTTCGCGGTGTTAGCATCCAAAGTAAGCTCACACGCTCATACCCGTATGACGAACTTTTTGCCCACGTTATTGGCTATGTCGGACGTATTAACGACAAAGAATCGAAGAGAATCAATAAAGATCGCTATGCCGGTACCGACCTTATCGGTAAGATTGGGATCGAAGATTATTACGAAGATATTTTACTTGGGCAACCCGGTTATCAGTCAGTAGAAACCAACGCACACGGCAATGTGCTGCGTCAACTCGATACTAAGCCACCAATCGCCGGTAACGACATCACCTTAAGTTTAGATTATGGGTTGCAGGTTGTGGCGCAGCAGCAGCTTGATGGCAGGCGCGGTGCCATTGTGGCAATAGACCCCAAAACCGGCGATGTACTAGCCTTTGTCAGTAATCCAAGTTATGACCCAAACCCCTTCATCTCCGGCATCTCATTTAAAGACTATGATGATCTGCGTGAAGATTTGGATCAGCCACTTTATAATCGTGCCCTACAAGGTACTTATCCACCGGGTTCAACCATCAAGCCCTTTGAAGCCCTAGGCGGTATTCATTATGGTCTACGTAACTGGGAAACCACTATCTACGACCCAGGTTACTTTAGCTTACCGGGTGACTCACACCGTTTTCGTGATTGGAAAAAAGGTGGTCATGGCACTGTCGATCTCAAAAAATCCATCGTGATGTCAGTCGATACTTATTATTATAAATTGGCGTATGAAATGGGTATTCAGCGCTTACATGACTGGATGGTACGTTTTGGCTTCGGCGAAGAAACTGGCATTGACTTGCCCAATGAAAAATCTGGAATTATGCCTTCACCAAAGTGGAAAAAAGACACGTACGATAAGGGTTGGTTACCGGGTGAGACCATCTCTGTCAGTATTGGTCAAGGCTATTTCCTAGCGACGCCACTACAGATTGCCAATGCAACGGCCATGACAGCGAGTAAAGGTCTTCATATTACTCCGCATCTCTTAAAGAGTAGCGACGGTGCGGCAGCAGTCGATGTCATCACCAAACCGGATGGCAAGATTGATTATAATGGCAAACCCTCTGATTGGCTGCGTATGCATGATGCTATGGAGCAAACGGTCAAGGCCGGTACTGGACGCGGTATATACACACCGCGCTATCGTATCGCCGGTAAAACGGGCACCGCGCAAGTAAAATCCATTGCTCAGGGTAAAAGCTATAACAAATCCGCGCTGGATAAGCGCCACTGGGATCACGCTTGGTTTAATGGCTTTGCGCCAGTAGAGGATCCACAAATCGCCCTAGCGGTATTGGTCGAAAACGGCGGTGGTGGTAGTGTCGTTGCTGCGCCTATTGGGCGAGCCTTGTTTGATTATTGGGTATTACAGCGCGACACCAATCCTATTTTGCCGCCCACTGCTGATCAGCTAAAGGTTATTAAACGGCAAAAAGCATTTGAGAAAGCCATGCGTGATGCGATACGTGAAAAAGAAGACAAAGCACTAGAAGCCGCAAAAGAACAGGCTCAAACCGCTACAACGACAGCGACTTCTGACTAACATATTCAGTATAGAGTAGATAACTAAGCTAATTTTATGAAAAAATCTTCAAGCGCGCGTAAGCCCAATAAAAACCAAAAAACCAAATCTACTGCAGCTGGTGATGTACGTATTATCGGTGGTCAGTTTAAACGCCGTATCGTACGTTTTATTGATGCAGAAGGATTACGTCCGACCCCAGACCGGCTACGTGAGACCTTATTCAATTGGCTGATTTCTGATATTCATGACGCTCAAGTGCTCGATAGCTGCGCCGGTAGCGGCGTCTTAGGTTTTGAAGCCTTATCGCGCGGTGCTGCTCATTGTATTTTTATTGAAATGAATGCCGCCCAAACTCAAATGCTACGCCAAAGTGCCGAGATGTTACGTCTTGATAGTGACAGCCATAAAATCATTCAGGGTACAGCCGAACAAGTTCTACAACAAAAGCAGCTTGTAACGCGTCCCTTTGATATTGTTTTTATAGATCCACCTTATGCTAAGGATTTATGGCAATCTATTTTGACCACTTTGTTTACCCAAGATCTAATCAATACAGACACGCTTATCTACCTAGAAGCGGATAAAGATTTAGATGAGCAATTGAGCCAACTGGCAACGGTTTTTAATACCACGCTAGCGCTGCAAAAAAACGATGAATCACAAACATTGTATTTTGATTGTCTGAAACAGACCAAAGTTGGACAAGTTGTTGCTGGACTTTATCGCCTATTATCGTCATAATTGTCCGGTTAATGAATTCTGTTAATAAAATTTATAAATGTTTAAAACCGCTAAAAAACTGGCCAACGCTGCAGTTTAATGTATATAAGGCGAAAATAAACCCCAATGCAGCTTGCAAGCGTAGGCGCTACTGCTTATAATGTGCAGTCTGTTTTTTGAGAGCCCCGTTCCCAGCTAAACTCTCAACGAATTCTAATTTTAAGGTTTTATCATGAAAACACTTAGTGCAAAACCAGCTGAAGTGACCCATGACTGGTATGTCGTAGATGCTGACGGCAAAACCCTTGGTCGCTTAGCCACTCAAATCGCTACTCGCTTACGTGGCAAGCATAAGCCATCTTTTACGCCGCACGTTGACACTGGTGACTTTATTGTTGTCATCAACGCTGACAAAATCACGGTAACGGGTAAAAAAGCGCAAGATAAAAAGTACTATCGTCACAGTGGCTACCCAGGTGGTATTAAAGAAACCAACTTCAGTAAACTGCTTGCACATAAGCCTGAAGATGTTCTACACAAAGCGGTTAAGGGTATGCTTCCAAAAGGTCCTCTTGGCTATGCGATGATCAAGAAGCTGAAACTATATGCGGGTACTGAACATCCACATGAAGCACAGCAACCTAAAGCACTAGACATCTAAGGATATACTTATGGAACGCAATTACGGAACTGGTCGCCGCAAAACTTCTACCGCTCGTGTCTTTTTAGCGAAAGGTACTGGTAGCATCGTTGTTAACGGCAAACCACTTGATGAGTATTTCAGTCGCGAAACGTCGCGCATGGTTGTTCGTCAGCCTTTAGAATTACTTGACACACCTACTGCTTATGACCTTTACATCACTGTAAAAGGCGGCGGTATTAGTGGTCAAGCTGGCGCAATCCGTCACGGCATCACGCGTGCATTGATTGAGCTTGACGAATCTAACAAACCTGCTCTAAAAGCAGCTGGCTTTGTTACTCGTGATTCACGTCAAGTTGAACGTAAGAAATTGGGTCTACGTAAAGCACGTAAACGTCCACAATTCTCAAAACGTTAATCAAAGCTATCTCTTATATTTCTGCAACTGTTGTCTTTATCTCAGAGCAACAGCTGCAGCATTAAATATAAGAATAGATTTGCAAAACCTTATAAGCTGTCCGCAGCTTATAAGGTTTTTTTATGCTTGATACTTTTATAAAAAACGATTTTCATATATAACTATCTTGCCTATAAATCTGTCTTAACAAAGGATAAATCACCTTGCAAAGTCTCGCTTACTACCCCATCATAATCATAACTTTTCATTACTAGTAACAGTCTTATGAAAGCGCCTGAACAATACGATCCTAGCAAATCTGCCTCAAAGAGCAGCATGCCGCCACCAAGTATACAGCCGCCTGCTAAGTCTCCGGCTCTACCTGTTGGCACACCGACGATTACCCAAACGCATAAGCAGACCGATCAAGCAGAAAAGAAACCTTTTGAATGGCAGTTTTTAATGCCTAAATATTGGGGTATTTGGCTATTATTTGCTATTTTTTTGCCGCTGATTTATCTACCGCTACGGTGGCAATTTTGGCTCGGTCGCAAGCTTGGTATTTTGATCTATAGTGTCGTAGGCTCACGCCGCCGTGATACCTTAATTAACCTCAAACTGGCATTTCCAGAAAAGCCAGAAGTGGAACGTGAGCTCATGGCAAAACAAGTCTTTGTCAATCAAGGCATTGGCGTATTTGAAACCTTATGCGCTTGGTTCCGTCCGAATGTTTTTACCCGTACAGTATCTATCTCAGGGTTACAGCATCTTGTTAATGCACAAAATGAGGGTCGCGCGGTCATCTTATTGGGTGCCCATTATACGATGCTTGATCTAGGCGGTATGCTCTGTACCCAGTTCTTCCCAATGGATGGTATGTATCGTCCGCAAAATAACGCATTGCTTGATTGGTTTATTTATAATGGGCGCACAAGTATTCTGAGTAAACAAATCTCCAACCGTGATATGCGTAGCCTTGTTAGCTCTCTTAAAAAGGGTCGTGTGATTTGGTATTCACCGGATCAAGATTATGGTCTAAAACAAGGGGTCATGGCGCCATTCTTTGGCGTACCAGCAGCAACTCTGACGGCAACGCGGCGATTGGCAACCTTAGGCAATAAAGTGCATCCACCAGCCGTAATGGCGCTGCATACTTATCGACAGACGCCAGATAATTTGCCACGTGGCAAACGCCCCCATTATCATCTAACAATTACGCCAGAGCTAGAGAACTATCCAAGTGATAACGAAGTGGCTGACGCGACTCGCGTTAATGAAGTACTAGAGGGCTTGATTCGTATTGATCCCACTCAGTGGATGTGGTTCCATCGCCGTTTTAAAAATGGTCCCGAAGGTCGTAGAGATATCTATAAGTAAGCTTTTATTCCAACGAAAATCACTGGCAAAATTTGCTATAATTTACAGCTAATATTTTTTGCTATTATCAGCAGATAAATAATCATAAATTTATAATAATTTGATCAATAAATAACGGATTTCCCATGAGTAATAATCAGATTTCTGACGGCCAACCTACTATTAATAGCTCAGCAGCAGCCAAACGTATCCTTACTGGTATCAAACCGACTGGCACCCTACATCTGGGTAATTACGTTGGCGCGATTCGTCCAGCGATTCAGTCTATCCAAAACAGTGATGATGAAGCATTTTTCTTTTTAGCAGATTATCACGGTATTATTGGTTGTTATGACCCTGATATTATCCATGAATCGACCAAAGCCATTGCAGCAACTTGGATTGCCTGCGGTCTTGACCCTGAGCGCGTGACTTTTTATCGTCAATCAGATGTGCCTGAAATCCCAGAACTTGCGTGGATATTGAACTGCTCATGTGCAAAAGGTCTGATGAATCGTGCGCACGCTTATAAAGCGTCAGTCGATATCAATATGGAAAAGGAAGATGTTGATCCCGATCAAGGTGTTAACATGGGGCTGTTCGGCTATCCGGTACTGATGGCAGCCGATATCTTGATGTTCAATGCTACGCATGTGCCTGTTGGTCGTGACCAAATTCAGCATATCGAGATGGCTCGTGATATTGCCGGTACTTTTAATCATCGCTATAAGCCACTGTTTACGCTACCATCTGCTGTTGTAGATGACGATATCCCACTACTCACAGGTCTTGACGGGCGTAAAATGAGTAAGAGCTATAGCAATACCATTCCTCTATTTGGTGATCTAAATCCACAAGTTAGCAGTGAAAAGCAGATGCATAAAGCCATTATGAAGATCGTCACCAACTCGCAGTTGCCTGCTGAGCCAAAAGACCCTGATGACTCTGCTATTTTCGAGATTTATAAAGCCTTTGCAACGCCTACTGAGATTGCCGATATGCGTGCGCAGTTTGCCGCTGGTATTGGCTGGGGCGATGCCAAACAAGCGTTGTTTGATAAAATCAATAATGAAGTTGCCCCATTCCGCGCACGTTATGAGGAACTGATGGCAAATCCAAAAGAGCTAGAAGAAATCCTACAGATGGGTGCAGAAAAAGCCCGCCGTCATAGTCGTAAGCAACTGGATAAGACCCGCCGCGCTATTGGTATCCGCCCACTTGCCAAACTTAAGTAAATTATTATTTACGATGACCATAGATTGCTATCATGCAAAGTAAGCGATTAATTGAGTCTAGCGCAGAGATTCATGATATGTCTCTGCGTATCTATCAGACGCCTGTACAGCATTTGCCAGAAGATCTGTATGTACCGCCACAAGCGTTTGCTATTTGGCTTGAGCAGTTTGCAGGGCCATTAGACTTTTTATTGTATTTGGTTAAGAAAAATAACGTCGATTTGACACGAATGCCGATATTACCGATTACAGAGCAGTATTTGGCTTATATCAGTGAATTGGACACCAATCATTTTGAGTTGGCCGGTGACTATCTACTAATGGCATCAACCTTGATTGCGATCAAGACTGAGTTGTTACTTCCTAAACCAGAAACGCCTACCGATGAGCGTGATCCAAAATCTGAGCTGATTGAGCGTCTTGAAGAATATGCCCAAGTCAAAGCTGCCAGTCAACGTTTAGACAATTTAATTCGACTTGAGCGCGATGTGTTTTTGGCGATGGTTAGTATGCCAAGCCAAGACATTATGAATGCTGAGCTGCCAAGCTATTCACCTACTCTATTGATTGATAGCTTGTTTAAGATGCAGTTGCAACCCGACTATCAGATGCATAGCATCAAGGTCGATGCTGTGCCACTTGCTGATCGTATCGCTAGTATCAGTCGCCAACTGAGTATGGACGGCGCGCACTCTTTTTATGAACTATTAGATAAAGCCCAAGGAAAAATAGGTGTGGTGGTCAGTTTTGTCGCGGTGCTTGAATTAATCAAGCGCCAACTGATTGGTGTGGTTGCTAATAGTACGGACAGTCGTTTTAACACAGCAAATAACGCTGATAGCAGCCTGCCCACTCATAGCGATTTACTCGGAAAATTGACGTTAGAATGGTTAGCGTAATCCTAACTGGCTTTATAGTAAGTCTAAAATCATTCAACTGAAGAAGATTATATTGAAATGGCAGATATAGACGACCCTAAAGACCACCTACTATCTATTGAAGATATAAGTAAACAGATTGAAGTTTTACTTCATGCTTCAGAAGCACCCTTAACTACTAATCACTTAAAAAAACACTTATTCTTAACGACTAATAAGTTAGAGCAGGCACTAGAACTGCTAAAGCAACGCTTAAATCTTGGCGTATTAAGTTTGCATCATACTGCCAGTGGTTATCGTTTGCAAATCGCTGATAGCCATAGCGCCTTAATACAGAGTGTCTTTCCCCAGCGTCAAGAACGTCTCAGCCAAGCCTTGCTAGAAACTTTGAGCGTTATCGCCTACAAGCAACCAGTGACCCGTAGCGATATAGAACATGTGCGCGGCGTGACGCTATCGAGCAACATATTGCGTCAATTGTTTGATAAAGGCTGGATTGAAGAAAATGGTTACAAAGATACTCTAGGGCGTCCAGCATTACTGCATACTACGTCTCAATTCTTAGATGCTTTTGGACTGAGCCATTTAGATGAGCTACCACCCATGCCAGAGATAGACAGTATCAGAGCATCCTCTTAAATAAATCGGATAAAATACTCTTGCTCAATAAAAAAGGACACACCTATTAGTAGGTATGTCCTTTTTATTATTCTAATCAACTAGTTTAATAAATAAAATGCTGATCACTTCTACTGATTGATAATATCAACACCTTTTGGCGGCGTAAACTTAAACTGATTGCTACTAATGCTTGGGTTCATTTTGATACCGCTAAACTTAATAGAGGTAGTCTGTCCTAAGCTATCATTTAACACCATCATCACAGGCTTACCACCGCTAAAGCTCATTGATAAGCTCTTAAAGCTAGCACTATCTGACTTTGGATACAGCACATAGTAGTTTTTGTTGGCATACGGCTGGGTGATTTTAAAGTTCTTATCGATTTTACTTGGATCACCTGATAGTAATAGCGCTGGTGTATTACCCACTTGGCTGTCTACGTTTTGTTTAGTGGCTTGCTCCAAGTCCTTATCATAAACCCACATCGAGCTACCATTTGCCACAATCAGCTGCTCTGATGGAGATTTGGTTTCCCAGCGGAAATTATTTGGACGTTGTACGCTCATCGTACCACTGAACGTACCGCTATTAGCGCCCTTAGTCGTCTGGCTAAAGTTGGCCGTCATGCTCTTAGTATTGGTCAAAAGCTTATTTAAGCGCTTAGCTGCCGTTATATTGTCAGCTGGCGCTGCTGTCGCCGATTGCGTTATCGCCATCATAGGCGCTGCGACGCCGAGCGTAGTCATTAAGACGCCTGCTAATGCTCCGCCCATCATTTTTTGTTTTAGCGTTGTTGTCTGTTTAGTCGATTGAATAGTCAGTAAAGTCATTATAAATCCTCTCTAAAAATGCAAAATAGCATAAAAATAAAACGTTTTATCAAATTTTTGTTTTCGGTAAATGTTTATCATACGAGTACAAAACCGGTGTGATAAAACAATGAGGACAGTGTGCCAGTTTTTTTATTACGCGCCTAGTCATGATTTGCAATCATTACTACTGCTGGGATACAGGCTTGTAAATACAACAGTTACAAAGTAATAAATAGCCTTTATCGTAGTTTTAACCGTTTTAATCAGTGGTTAACATAAGCTTATAAGCATAAAAAACCCCTACTACCAAACGGTAATAAGGGCTTTTTTAGTCATCAAATCATTTTATCTAAAAGATAAAACAATCTAGATGGGCAACTAGGCGCTTTCAACCATCACATAACGACGGTTAAATTTACCTTTGGTCGCAAACTTTACCACACCGTCATTTAGTGCAAATAAAGTATGGTCACGACCCATGCCAACACCTTCGCCAGCGTGGAATTCTGTACCACGTTGACGAACGATGATGTTACCAGCGACGATGGCTTGACCACCAAAGATTTTTACGCCTAGCATTTTTGGGTTTGAATCACGACCGTTACGGCTTGAACCGGCAGCTTTTTTATGTGCCATGAGAAAATCTCCTTGTTAATGTGACTTATCGCTAATGCGACAACTCTTAAGCTTTTAGTGCGTTATTAATCATCAATAAACTGACAATCGTTAATTAAGCATTAATCGCTTTGATTTTTAACAAGGTATACCATTGGCGGTGACCTTGCTCTTTGTGATAATGCTTACGACGGTTGTGCTTGACGATACGGATTTTTTCGCCGCGACCATGCTCAACAACTTCAACTTCAACACTAGCGCCTTCAACGATAGGCTGACCGATCTTGACAGTTTCACCATCAACAATCATCAACACATCTTCAAATTTGATTGTTTCGCCTGTTTCTGCTTTAAGTAATTCAACTTTAAGCAATTCATTAACGACTACACGGTGCTGTTTACCACCAGTTTTGATTACTGCGTACATTGTATGACTCCGTTTAACCCGTGTGCCGTGGCTGATATCATACCAACACTTCGACGACGAACACGACAGGGAAAAATTAAAGGCAAGATTTTACGGCTTTTTGCTGATAAAAGCAAGCCGCACCTCTTGTTTTTGTATGGTGGTGATACCAAAAATCTATACTCGTATCAGACACAATGTCATTGATTAATCAGCGCAATGTATATCGCTATTAATATAGACCGCCTAATAACACGCAGAGATAGTGGTTAAAATCCAACAGCGGCTATTATAGCTTATCCAATCAGATACTTACAGTTTTTTGTAAATAGACATGTAATAAGTATCTATTCATTAGTCATCGTTGTTTAGATCACTTAGCTGCTAATAGCTACTTACCAGTGATTTGCTCATTTTTACCATAATAAACGCCGTAATATTCGCCCGAACCTCAAGCGCCGTATCGCATTTTGCTATACTTAAATCAACAATATCACTAGACAGCTATGCTATCATGCATAAAACGCTGGCTTTGCTAAGTATCACTATTAAAAGTATCGCTATTAAAATATTCTTTATTTTTATTGGTATGATTATCTATTATGACTTGTACTCCTTTATCTAAAACCGCTGCGCCATTGACTACCGCGCCATCAGTCAATCTATCGTCTACACCAACCTATGCTGATATCCAGAGCATTGTGGCTGATGATTTCGATATTATGGACAAACAAGTATTTGGCAGCCTTAATTCCAAAGTTAAGCTGGTGATGAATGTCTCACAGCACGTGATTAATGCAGGCGGCAAACGTATGCGCCCATTAATTACCTTGTTATGCGCGCGAATGCTTAATGATGAGCCATCGAAGCAAGCCATGCATTTGGCAGCGATTACTGAGATGCTGCATACCGCGACCTTGGTACATGATGATGTGATAGATGAGTCAGGACAGCGCCGTGGTAAGCCTACTGCCAATGCCACTTGGGATAATGCGACAGCGGTATTAGTCGGTGACTATCTAATTGCTCGTGCTTTTAATTTGTTGGTAGGCTTTCAAAGCTTGCCACTATTGCAAGTGTTTTCAGACGGTACTTGTGATATTGCTGAAGGTGAAGTATTACAACTGCAGCATCAGCATAATCCCGAAGCAACTGAGCAAGATTACCTCAATATCATCGATGGTAAGACTTCACGGTTATTTATGATGGCAACTCAAGGCGCTGCGATTTTGCAAGGTCAAACGCAGCACTTGCAAGCATTGGCTGATTTTGGTCAGCACTTTGGCAATGCTTTTCAAATCGTCGATGACGTGCTTGATTACAGTGGCGATAGTGCGCTGATGGGCAAAAATCTTGGCGATGATTTAGCGGAAGGCAAACCTACCCTACCAACGATTAAAGCATTAGCGCTATTAAAAGACAGCAATCAAGAACACTACGAGCAGCTGCGTATTGCCGTGCAGACAGGCAAAACACCCAATGCCGAGCAATTGATTGCTTTGGTACGTGATTCAGGCTCCTTAGATTACTGTAAACAGCGGGCTTTAGAAGAAACCAAGCTTGCCCAGCAGGCATTAAGTAACTTACCGGATAACCGCTACCGTCAGGGTCTTTATCAATTGACTGAACTCGCCAGCGCTCGCTTACTATAGTCAGTTCAAAATAAAAGCGATACGATTGTAATAACATGCTATTGGCTATAATTTTTTCTTGCTTGCTGTTCGCAGGCGTGACAGACGCTGCAAAAAATTTATAGCCAACAGCACTGTATAATTTTTAAAATGAATCGACTATATAATCATTGAATAACACTGTTTGGCTATTTTTTATATTGCTGCCATATTAGTGAGACTCAAATCGATACTGCTTATATTGGTATAAGCAGTTAAACTTTTTACTGCTACATTTTTACTTAATTATTGCTATAGCAATGTTTTTCTGAACAGACTAAATATTGTTTCTTATGTGTCTCCCTTTATTAATAATTCACTTCTATATTTTTTAAACAAACAAAATTTAACAATGTTATCACTGACTATTCACTGTAGATTTTGTCCTTCACTTTTAGCGTAACGCTTTTGTTTTCAATAGCTTGGGTTCGTTTATTATCATAAACGACAATTATAGCCGACAAAAATGGTTTTTTTCGCCTTGACTGTGGGGTATACCCTATAGTTTATAATCTCTTATTAAATTTACTTATCCGGTTATCGAGCCTTTAATGTACTTTGATAACGGTAAATGCCTATGAATTTTTTATATTCTCTACGTTAAGATTTATCCATAAACTTTTTATACTGTCACTATTTATTATATGATATTTATATTGCCGAGGACATTGATGAAGCACTCTTATCTTGCGCTTGTAATAGCAACTGTACTATCTGGAGCTGTACTGGTTGGCTGTGACAAAAAAGAGGATGCCGCTGGCGACGCGGCGGCGGCACAGCAACAAATGCCGCCCTCCGTCGTCAACGTCCAAACTGTTACTTTTGGTACTGTGCCACAAGTACAGACTTTTGCTGGACGCACCGCGGCTTATCAAACCGCTGATGTCCGCCCACAGGTGAATGGAATTATCGACGAAGTGTTGTTCCGTGAGGGCAGCAACGTCAAAAAAGGTCAGCCTTTATATCGCATCAATACGGATAATTACGCAACGTCTATTACCAGTGGTCAGGCGGCGATAGCACAAGCAGAAGCCAACTATCAGACAGCATTGGCCAATACTGCCAATGCAAAAGCGGATTTGACCAGCCGTCAAGCGTCGCTATCACAAGCACAAAATGACTTGCAACGTCTGCAAGGATTGGTTGCTATTGATGCCATCTCAAAGCAGCAGTACGACCAAGCACAAACTGCCGTGCGTACTGCGCAGGCCGCCGTACAAAGCGCCAATGCTGCTATCGGTCAAGCACAAGCGGGTATTGAAAGCGCAAAAGCAGGTATCCAAACGGCGAAAGCCGGCTTACAAGCAAGTACTTTAGATCTGAATCGTACCATCGTACGTGCCCCTATCTCAGGTCGTACGGATCGCTCGAGCGTGACTGCTGGTACATTGGTCAGCTCAGGTCAACCTACTCCTTTAGTGACCATTTCACGCCTAGACCCAATCTATGTCGATATCAGTCAATCCTCCTCTGAGCTGCTTAAATTGCGTCAGCAGATCTCTGCAGGCAAAGCACAGACTGGCTTGAACTCAGTTGAATTGGTGTTAGAGGATGGTTCAACCTATCCTGTACGTGGCGAGTTGGCATTGTCAGAAGCGAAAGTCGATGAATCAACAGGGGCAGTGACCTTACGTGCCATCTTCCCAAATAACAGCAATATCTTATTACCCGGTATGTATGTCACTGCGCGCTTAACCCAAAGCGTCATTACCAATGCGGCGTTAATTCCGCAAAGCGCAGTCACACGTACACCTAAGAGTGAAACGCAAGTCTATATCGTCGATGAAAACAACAAAATCCAAGTTCGTCCGGTCACGATTAATGGTACTTATCAAGGACAATGGGTCGTCACTGACGGTCTTCAAGCTGGCGACAAAGTCGTGATTATCGGCGGCGCAAAAGTGAAGCCTGAACAAGAGGTTATTGCGAAGCCATTAGAAAATCCAAACCCTGCGCCTGCTACAAAAGAGGCTGCTGCCAAAACACCGCAGCAAGCTGCACAATCAGCTGCCAAATAATTCCATTCAAAGCTAGGAAGACTTAGGGATTTACTATGTCACGTTTTTTTATTAATCGCCCTATTTTTGCATGGGTGATGGCTATTTTGATCATGCTCATTGGGGTGATATCGGTTATTAATCTACCGATCGAACAGTACCCACGTATTGCACCACCGACCATTTCGGTCAGTGCAAGCTATCCTGGTGCTAACGCACAAACCGTCGAAAACTCAGTCGTACAGATTATTGAGCAACGTATGAAGGGCCTTGATGGTCTGATGTATATGTCATCGTCGAGTTCTTCAAACGGTGGCGCGTCAGTAACCTTAACCTTTGAAAACGGTACTGACCCTGATACCGCTCAGGTACAAGTACAGAATAAACTTCAAGCTGCGATGAGCTTATTACCTGAGTCAGTACAGCGTCAGGGCGTCAACGTTAATAAATCGTCTAGCAGCTTTTTGATGGTGCAAGCATTTATTTCTGAAGATGGCACCATGGATCGGGCAGATATTGCCGATTATATTAACTCTAATGTCGTCGATTCGATCAGTCGTGTAGAGGGTGTGGGTGAAGTTCAAGTCTTTGGCTCTACCTATGCGATGCGTGTATGGCTTGACCCTTCACGCCTACGTAGCTATAACATGGTGCCCTCTGATGTGGTCAATGCGATACGAGCGCAGAACGCGCAAGTATCTGCCGGTCAGTTAGGTCAAGCACCTGCTGATACTGACCAACAGGTTATCAATGCTACGGTCACGGTGCAAAGCTATCTTCAAACGCCTGAAGAATTCCGAAACATTCTACTAAAAACAGATACCTCAGGCGCACAAGTGCGCTTAGGCGATGTGGCAGATGTCGAGATTGGCAGTGAAAACTATAGCGTTGTGTCTTTATACAATGGTCAAGAAGCAGCCGGTTTAGGTATTTCACTTGCTGGTGGCGCAAACGCCCTTGAGACTCGTGAAGCCGTCGGCGCACGTATGGCTGAGCTGGAAAAAAACTTCCCAATTGGTCTAGCCTCAGTCGTTCCGTATGACACCACACCCTTTGTACGCTTGTCTATCGAACAAGTCGTTATGACCCTCATTGAAGCGATTGTGTTGGTATTTATCGTCATGTTCGTCTTTTTACAGAACTGGCGTGCGACTATTATTCCAACGCTTGCTGTCCCTGTGGTGCTACTGGGTACGTTTGCGGTACTTTATATTGCGGGCTTTAGTATTAACGTCTTGACTATGTTTGCCATGGTCTTGTCCATCGGTCTACTGGTCGATGATGCTATCGTCGTGGTAGAGAACGTTGAGCGTATTTTGGAGGAAGATCCCAATATCTCCATCAAAGACGCGACCGTTCAATCAATGGGTGAGATCAGTAAGATTGTCATTGGTATTGCACTGATTTTATCCGCGGTATTCTTACCGATGGCTTTCTTTGGCGGCTCAACAGGCGTGATTTATCGCCAGTTCTCTATTACCTTGATCACCAGTATGATTTTATCAGCCATGGTCGCCCTTGTCTTTACCCCTGCCCTATGCGTTACTTTACTAAAACGTGGTAAAAGCCACGAAAAAGGCAGTACCGAAAAGCAGAAAGGGTTCTTTGGCTGGTTTAACCGTTCTTTTTATAAAGCCAGCCGCTCCTACGAAAACTTCGTCGGTAAAAGCATTCGTTTTAAATGGTTGTATTTAATTGGCTATGCGGCCATCATCGGTGTCATGGTAGTGGTATTCTTACGTATCCCTGGCTCGTTTTTACCAGAAGAAGATCAGGGTATTATGTTTACCTTGGTTCAACTTCCTGCGGGCTCGACATTAGATGATACGCAAGACGTACTCAATAAAGTAAAAGACTACTACGAGACCCAAGAAACCGATAACATTGCTTCCGTCTTTACCATTGCAGGCTTCAGCTTTGCGGGTCAAGGGCAAAATATGGGACTGGCATTCGTTCGCTTGTCAGATTGGGAGAAACGTTCCGGTGATGAAAATACTGCTCAAGCTGTTGCTGGTCGCGCAATGGGTTACTTCTTTACGCAGTTAAATGAAGCGCAAGTCTATGCGATTGTACCGCCGGCGATTACCGAGCTTGGTAATGCCAGTGGTTTTGATTTAATGATTCAAGATAATGGTAACCTTGGTCACGATGGACTACTTGAAGCACGTAATATGCTCTTGGGTATGGCCGCACAAAACGATCAAGTTGCTGGTGTACGCCCGAACGGTCAAGAAGACTCACCGCAGCTCAAGATTAATATCGACCAAGAGCAAGCAGCCGCTTATGGCTTATCTTTGGCGAATATTAATAGTGTCATATCAACCGCTTGGGGTTCAAGCTATGTCAATGACTTCATTGATCGTGGACGTATTAAACGCGTCTTTGTTCAAGGTGAGGCCAGCAGCCGTACCAATCCTGATGATATTGGCAAATGGTATGTACGAAATGACAGTAACGAGATGATTTCATTCGATGCCTTCTCTAACAGTGAATGGCAGTCAGGCTCACCGCGTCTGACCCGCTATAACAGCTTGCCATCAATGAATATCCAAGGTGCTGCCGCGCCCGGTCTAAGTACTGGTGAAGCGATGAGCTCGATGGAAGCCATGATCGAAAAGCTACCTGAAGGTGTCGGTTACGAGTGGACAGGTATGTCATTGGAAGAGCAAAAGTCAGGCGCGCAAGCACCGATGCTCTATGCCCTTTCAATCTTGGTGGTATTCTTATGTCTTGCCGCCTTGTATGAAAGCTGGTCTATCCCCTTCTCGGTGCTATTGGTCATTCCACTTGGGGTACTTGGGGCAGTGATATTTACTTGGCTACGAGGTTTTGCCAATGATATTTATCTGCAAGTAGGTCTGCTAACGGTGGTGGGTCTATCAGCCAAAAATGCTATCTTGATTATTGAATTTGCCAAAGAACATCAAGAGGAAGGTTATAGTCTAAGAGAGGCCGTTATGACGGCAGCACGCCAACGTCTGCGTCCGATTGTCATGACATCGCTTGCCTTTGGTCTGGGTGTTTTGCCATTGTTCTTGGCGAGCGGTCCAGGTTCAGGCAGTCAAAACGCTATCGGTACCAGTGTTGTTGGCGGCGTCGTAACGGCGACCATCTTAGGCATCTTCTTTATCCCGATGTTCTATATCTGGGTGCGCAGTCTGTTCCCGCACAAGTACGAGAACAACAAGCCAAACGATAGAGATAATGATAGCAATGGCAGCGCACCTAAGCCAATAGAGCCGATGCCTTCTGAGAATTATCAGCCTGTAAGCCTTGGAGATAATACAAAATGAGTGTTCAAAAAATAACGACCCTTAACTCAGCGACGGTGGTGTTTTCTGCCACCAATGCCCAACCAACGCTATCACGCTTACGCAAAAACAGTGGCCGTTTGCTTGGCTTAACTGCTTTAGCATTCAGCATGGCGGCTTGTAATACCATTCCAAAGGCTGATACGCGTCCTGTATTGGCGGTGCCTAATATTCCGATCGAACAAACCTATGGCGCGTTCGATAAGGAAACGGTCAGTAATGCTCAGCAAGCCAGTGTTGCTGGTCAACGCTGGCAGAACTTTTACAGCGACGAGCGTCTAAAAGGTCTGATCGCTTTAGGTCTTCAAAACAACAAAGACTTTGAGAGTGCGCGTTTAGCGATTGAAAAAGCCCGTGCACAATATCAAATTACTGATATCAATGATCTACCTCGCATTGATGGCAGTGGTGGCTATACTCGCTCAGCACAAAATAACCGTGATAGAAACTCTAGCGGTGCTTATAGTGTGAACCTTGGTCTTGCCAATTATGAGCTCGACTTTTGGGGTAAAATTGCCAGCTTAAAAGATCAAGCGTTGCAGAACTTTTTATCAACGACAGCGGCAAAAGATGCCACTCAAATCAGTCTGATTAGCAACATTGCTCAAAGCTATGCTAATTTGAGCTATAGCTTGGCGCAGCTACAACTGGCAGAGGCGACTGTAGAGAGCCGTGAGAAATCGCTATTTATCGCTGATAAACGCTTTGAAGCCGGTATTGATCCTAAACTGCCCTCTTTACAATCTAGTGCCTCACTTGAAAGTGCTAAATTGGCGGTGTTACGTGCCCAAAGCAGTATTTTAAAATCACGTAATGCATTGCAGTTTTTAGTTGGTGGACCGATTCCAACCAATCTGATTCCAACGCCTGCGGTCAGTAATATCACAAGTCAGCAAGTATTTAGTGCTGGCTTACCAAGTGAGCTGCTACGCTATCGTCCTGATGTGTTGCAAGCAGAATATAATCTGAAAGCGGCTGGTGCGAATATCGAAGTGGCGCGCGCGTCTTATTACCCCTCTATCAGCTTAGCCAGTAATGTTGGTTTAAGCAGCGGCAGCTTAAATGACCTATTCAAAAGTGGTTCTGTCGGCTGGTCATTCGGTCCAAGCGTTAGTGTGCCTATCTTTGATGCTGGTCGCTTAGATGCCAACTATGATGTGGCACAAATCGAGCGTAAGCAGACGCTAGCAGGCTATGAGCGCTCAATTCAAACCGCTTTCCGTGAAGTGTCGGATGTCTTAGCCACCCGTGCAACTTTGGGCGAGCAGTTAGAGGCGCAGTATCGTTTGCAAGACAACTTTGAGCAAACGTATCAGATTGCTGATGCGCGCTTTAAAGCAGGTATCTCAAACTATTTAGACGTTCTTGATGCTCAGCGTTCGTTATTTTCAACACAGCAAGGCATTTTGGATTTAGAGCTGCAGAAAATCATCAGCCAAATCGAGCTTTATCAAGTGTTGGGTGGCGGTGCCAATCTAGATGTACCTACCGTGATTCCTGTACCGCAACATAGAAATCTGGTACAAGTAGTCAATGCAGCTGCCAATAGTAACAAGGCAAAAGCTACTGATGCTATCGATGCGGCAAGTTCTGCGCGTGTGGTTTCTGCTCAAGAAGCCCTCGCCATTAAACAGGCACAGCCAGTAGAAAAATCGACCTTTAAGCCAACGGCTGTGGTCGATGTCAATAACGATGGCAAGACTGATGCCGCTATCGGTGTAATCACCGAAGAGACTATGCTTAAAGAGAACAGTGTCGAGCAAGTACCAGTCACGCAGATTATTGAGCCGTAAATCTTTATAAAGCCCTAAGCGCGTGACGTACTTTTATCGCGTTGATAGTCGATAACTACAATCAGCCCTACCGACTCATTATAGTAAGTCGGTAGGGCTTTTTGCTTTTGATAGCTGGTATTGGGTATAGTATCGACATTGTGTGACGTATCTTTTTAAAAACCTTAGTAGTAACCTCATTAAAAATCTCAGTAATTAAAAAAATAACCGTGATTGCCATTCAGATAAGGAAACAATATGACTTATACTTTTAACCGCCAATTCCCTAAAACTCGCCTACGTCGTTTGCGTTATAACGACAATATACGGGCGATGATTCGTGAAGTTGAGCTGCATCCCAAGCACTTTATCGCCCCCGTTTTTGTATTAGAAGGTACTAACGAGCGCCAACAAATCGCTAGTATGCCGGGGGTTGAGCGCTTGTCGATAGACCTGCTCATTAAGCACGCCAAAGACTTGTTAAGTGAAGGCGTCAAGACTATCGATATCTTCCCAGTAATTGATAACTCACTAAAAACCCCTGATGGTAGGTCTGCTTATGATGAAAACGCTCTCACTGCACGTGCGGTAAAAGCAGTCAAAGATGCTGTGCCAGAGATGGTCGTCATGACCGATGTGGCATTGGACCCTTATACCTCACACGGTCAAGATGGCTTGCTGGATAACTCAGGCTATGTCGTAAATGATGCAACGGTTGAAGTATTGGTCAAGCAAGCGCTCGTCCATGCACGTGCTGGCGCTGATATCATCTCACCCAGTGACATGATGGATGGTCGTATCAAAGCCATGCGTGATGCCTTTGAAGCTGAAGGTTTTGTGAATACCGCTATCATGGCGTATTCAGCAAAATACGCTTCTGCTTATTACGGTCCGTTTCGTGATGCGGTCGGTAGTGCGGGCAATTTAAAAGGTGGGCATAAGAAGCAGTATCAGATGGACTTTGGTAATCGTGCTGAAGCGCTACACGAAGTTGCCATGGACATCAATGAAGGCGCGGATATGGTGATGATTAAACCGGGTCAGCCATACTTGGATTTAATCCGTGAAGTCAAAAACACCTTTGGTGTACCAACGTTTGCATACCAAGTCTCTGGTGAATATGCCATGCATATGGCAGCGATTCAAAACGGTTGGCTTACTGATGCCGTCATTTTAGAGTCATTAATTGGCTTCCGCCGTGCTGGCGCTGATGGTATCTTGACCTATTTTGCATTAGAAGCGGCAAGACAGCTGAATAACGCTTAATTTCAGCATATTTATATATAGTTAATCCACTTTTAAAAGGGTACAGAACTACTAGGGCTAATTATTCGCAGCCTCTGTCTGCGTAGGCACAACAAGCAAGAAAAATTAACCCCAGTAGTACCTTATTATATTTGTATTTCTTTTATTTAGGACCGACTATACTAAAAAAACCGTACCCGCGACTTTATAGCAGCGGGTACGGTTTTTTATTTCTTTATCCTAAAAATTCAAACAGCATTTTATAAAATAGCACTCTATAAATGTGCTCGCCCATGCGGCTTATCAAAGTCAATAATAGGACCAACCGGTATCACTCCAGTTGGATTAATCGTTGCATGACTGGTGTAATAATGTGCTTTGATATGTTCCATATTCACGGTGTCTTTAATACCCGATACTTGATACAAATCACGCAGATAGCCCCAAAGATTGGGATAATCAACGATGCGGCGAATATTACATTTAAAATGTCCAACATAAACGGCATCAAAACGCACCAAGGTCGTGAATAAGCGCCAATCCGCCTCAGTTATTGTGTTACCTATTAAGTAACGTTGGTCTGCCAAGCGCGCCTCTAACGTATCTAGCGCAGCGAATAGCGCAACGACCGCTTCTGTATAAGCAGCTTGCGTGCTCGCAAAACCAGCTTTATAGACGCCATTATTGATAGCATCATAAACAAACGTATTTATCTCATCAATTTCTACTATCGCATCGGATGGTAAAAAATCGCCAGCTACTGCCCCAACGTCATCAAAAGCTGAGTTAAACATACGAATAATCTCAGCGGATTCATTGCTGACAATGGTATTGGTCTTTTTATCCCATAATACCGGTACTGTCACCCGTCCCGTATAATTTGGCTTTGCCGCGAGATAAACTTCATATAGATAACTTGCATTGATAATAGGGTCAGCGACAACACCTACATCCTCTGCAAACGTCCAACCTTTATCGCCCATAAAAGGATGAACCACAGACATCGAAATAATATCTTCTAGACCTTTGAGTCTGCGGTAAAGCGTGGTGCGATTTGCCCATGGACATGCCAAAGAGACATATAAATGATAACGGTTGGCTTCGGCTTGAAAGCCACCTTGACCCGATGGACCAACACTACCATCTAACGTTACCCAATTTCTAAAGCCTGCATCTTCTCGCTCAAAGCGTCCACCGCTAGATGCTGTATCATACCATTTATCCTGCCAGTGCCCATCGACCAATAAGCCCATACGGTGCTCCTAACCCTTTCACTGTTAACTTAACTTTATTAGATACTATTCGATTATCATCAGAGTTGTTTTTCTATTATCTGCAATAGTATTACTAGACTGCCCAGTACCAAGCGACTTATCGCTATTGACAATAAAAACTAAATGATAATTCTATTATAGCAATTAAAACTACATAAAAATCCTTATTTGACTGTCGATACAAAGCTAAATCGCAAGATCACAATAATAAGGCAGTTTTATTAGAAAAAAGGCTTGCAAAATAGTGGGAACTTGATAGAATACTCAACCTAAATAGGCGTATAGCTCAGTTGGTTAGAGCGCTACCTTGACATGGTAGAGGTCAGCAGTTCGAGTCTGCTTATGCCTACCAAATTTAGAAAGCCCCAGTTTAACGACTGGGGCTTTTTTTTGCCTGTAAAATATGGGCTGTAGGGGAAAATCCTTATTGGTATCGCTCTATAATCACAAGTATTTAAGCTCTATAAAACTGCTCAAAAAAGCGACGGTGACCAAATGGTGACCAAAACGTGACCAGCCTTCAAAAATATCTAAACCAAAAACCCTCTTTTTGACCTCTACTCTGAATTTTAGATTAACGTCTATTTTTTTATATCCTCTGGCTCAACCTCTGTTACATATTCAAAAAGATCTCCTACTCCTACTTCTAAATACTCGCAAAGCTTGTCTATAGTATCGAAATCAATTCTTGACGATTGGTCATTATAAATCTTATGTAATGTCGTTTTACTCACTCCTGTCGCTCGTACGGCATCCGCTACTTTTAGCCTTCTTTCAGCTAACAAAGTAGGAAGGTGATTAACTATCATCTTGCAAACTCCAATTATAGTTATAAAAAGTACTTGTATAGTTATAAATACATGGTAAATTACAACTATGGTATCTAAAAGTACCATTATGATTAAACTTTATATAAGGAACATATTATGTCACATACCTACCTGACTACCCAAGAGCTTTCTGAGCTTATCAAATACAATCCTCGTACTATCCGTAACGAGCTTAAGGATAGCGTCCTGATTGAAGGGATTCATTATATACGTCCTTTTGGAGGGCGTAAGATTTTATACATCTGGGAAGAAATTGAAAAAGATATGCGCACTGGCATTGCCGGTAGCATCAACGCCATGGCACTACAATAAGGAGAAGTATGATGGCTAGCATTAGAACTAGATATGGCAGACTTGTAGTCGATTTTTACTACATGGGAAAACGCTGTCGGGAGACGACAAACCTGATAGATACCCCAGCAAATCGTAAGAAGCTCGAAGATATTATTTTGAATATGGAAGCAAAAATCAGATTGGGTATTTTTAATTATGCTGAGTACTTTCCTAAAAGTGATAAAGCAGCAGAGATGGTTGCATTAAACGATCGTAAGGAATGTATTAATACTAACGTTCCTTCTTTTGAGCAGTTTGCCACACTCTGGTTTTCTGAAAAAGAAATTGAGTGGCGCGATACCTACAAACGTAAAATACAGGAGATCATTGATATGTATTTATTGCCTGAGTTTGGGACTAGACCCATTCATCTAATAAAAAAGACAGATGTATTAGCCTTCCGTTCATCGCTCGCCAAAGTAACGTACGGAAAAGCTAACAAACATCTGTCAGCAGCACGCATCAATTCGATAATGGTACCTTTAGGTATGATACTAAAAGAAGACGCTAAACGCTACAAGTTTGATAACCCTTATGATGACATTAAGTCGCTCAAAGAGCCTAAAACTGATATTCAGCCATTTACACTGGAGGAAGTCTGGAAATTCATCAATGGCGTTAGGGAAGACTATCGTAATTATTACTTGGTGCGCTTTTTTACTGGTATGCGTACGAGTGAGATTGATGGATTAACATGGGAGAATATTGACTTTAATCGTCGCGAAATAGTGATCAAGCAGGCGCTGGTTAAAGGCAAAATGGTTCCCCCTAAGACGCAAGAGTCTTATCGAGCGATTCAAATGTCACCTTGGGTTTTTGATGCTTTAAAAGATCAGCAAGCCATCACTTATAAGCGCTCAGAGTATGTGTTTTGTGCCCATACTGGTTCGCCGCTTCATTATAACAATATCAATAAACAAGTATGGCATCCCACGCTTAGGCTTTTAGGACTCAAGACACGCAACGCTTATCAGACAAGGCATACGGCAGCGACGCTATGGTTAGCAGCAGGTGAGAGTCCTGAATGGATAGCCAGTCAAATGGGACACTCTACCACTAAGATGCTGTTTAATACCTACAGTCGCTATGTGCCGAATATGACCCGTCAAGATGGCAGCGCTTTTGAGGCTTTGGTTATTCGCAGTCAGACTGCACCAGTCTCTACTAGCAAGGAGACGTCACAGTGAAAATCATTGATTACGATAAACTGCATGCGCGGTCAATTAAGCCAAGATGCCAATGTTATCGCTAATCGATTGATTCGTGACATGCATATCCTAAGTGGATCAGGATTGGCGCGTTTTTTGGAAGTGGATGTCTGCTTTGATAAGCATCGCGCTTTGAGGGTCTAAGTACAGCGGCAGCTGGATAAAACACCTGACTATTTGATAGATGATATGCGTAATGAGCTTAAGAGTAGACTATCAGGATTATTAATGAACTGATACTCGTCACCTATTAACTGGCTGTGTATTTTTACATCAAATGGCAAGGAGCTGTTTGGGGTTTTCTTATGCGTCATTAGTTGTCGTCTTTGTAAAAATCCTTATTGCGAGAAAGGATAAACTCAGGTAGAGTCTAAAAGACATTTGTTTGGATTAATAATTGAATATGAATAATGATAATGAGCAGAATTGTTCGATAGTTGCTGGTAATACTTTTATCGCGCATGTTCGTGCCAGCGACGGTTGCGAGCAGCCACTTTATGACCATTTAACCGGCACAGCACAGATAGCCAAAAACTTGGCAACTAAGATTGGTTTGCCATTAGCGGGTGAGTTGATTGGACTGGTACATGATTTGGGCAAATACAGTCAAGAATTTCAGGAATATATTAAGCTGTGTGCTGCGCATGACAGATTAAAAACTGGTTGTAAAACAGTAGACGATGATTTTGACGCTTTAGAACTACAAAATAAACCTACAAAAGGTTCGGTAGACCATTCTACCGCTGGCGCAATTTATTTATATAAACAACTCAAAGGCTTATCAACCAGCCGAATCGATAATACTACTCAAGAAAAAATAACCATCGGTCAAGGGCAACTGCTTGCCGATATTTTATTCATTTGTGTCGCCTCCCATCATAGCGGCATGGTCAATGTCATTGATAAAGAAGGCAATGAATACCTTAAAAACCGTAAGGAAAAAAACGAGGGCAAATCTCATTATCAAGAGTCTCTCACCAATGCCCGCTATAATCAGTTATTTGCTCACCTAAATGCCAAAGTTAATAATCAAGCGCTTGGTGAATTTAGCAAGGCGATTGCTAATGTATTAAACGATAAATCCTCGAAAGACAAACAAAAAGACTTTTACATTGGCTTTTATGCGCGTCTGCTGTTTAGCTGTCTGATTGATGCCGATCGTAGTAATAGCATCGCTTTTGAGCATCCAGACCAAGCGCATCTATTAGATTATCAGCGCCCAAATTGGCAGACTGCGATAGATAAAGTGGAAGCGCTGTATGAGGATTTTGCCAATCAAGCAAAAAACAATCCCCATAACCCTATTAACGAGCAGCGCACTCATATTGCGGATACTTGTTATGCTAGCGGTCAACAAGCACAAGGTATCTATACTTTAACCGTGCCAACGGGCGGCGGCAAAACACTTGCCAGCCTACGCTTTGCGCTCCAAAATGCCAAAAAACACAACCTTGAACGTATCATCTATATTATCCCCTTTACCAGCATTATTGAGCAAAACGCCGCTGAAGTTCGCAAAGTTTTAGAGGAAAAGCAAGCTGATGGCAGCTATGTGGGTGACTGGGTATTAGAGCAACACTCAAACCTAGAGCCTGATGTACAGACATGGCAAAGTAAGCTAATTATGGACAATTGGAATGCGCCGATTGTATTTACCACGATGGTGCAGTTTTTAGAAAGCTGTTTTGGTGGCGGCACCAAAGGCGTTCGGCGCTTACATCAGTTAAGCCGCGCGGTACTTATCTTTGATGAAATTCAAACCTTGCCCATCAGTTGCTATTATCTATTTTGTAATGCCATTAACTTTTTAACCCGTCATGCTAGCTCTACAGCGGTGCTATGTACGGCGACGCAACCAGTGCTAGACAATCTTCCCATCGCGCATAATGGCAGTCTCAACCCCTCAACAGAAATTATTGGCGATCGCGAGCAGTTAGCCACATTATTTGACACCCTAAAACGCGTGGACATCCACGACCACACTCAAACACTTAGAGATTTAGACAACTTAACAGCTTATATTGAAGACAACTTTCAGGAGTATGCCAGCACCTTAGTGATTGTAAATACCAAAGCGTGGGCAACGCAGCTGTATCAGTCGCTATCGACCTCTATAGCTGAAGATGAGCTATTTCATTTGAGTACGGGACAATGCGCGCGCCACCGTAAAGACCTATTGGCTAAGATTAGAAGTCGGCTAGACCAAGGTCTGCCGACCTTGGTCATCTCAACGCAATTGATAGAAGCAGGTGTGGACGTTTCATTTAAGTCTGTGATTCGGTTTTTGGCAGGACTCGACAGTATCGCGCAAGCCGCTGGACGTTGTAACCGTCATGGCGAGATGGGTAATGGGACAGGAGCTTCTTTAAGGGGACAAGTATTCATCGTCAGCCCTGATAAAGAAAATCTGAGCAAATTGCCAACTATCGAGCTGGGTAGAAATAAAACGTCTGATATTCTTCACAGTTTAAGACTGCCTGAAAATGAGGGCAAGCACCTACTCGACCCCGACATCATGACTGAGTTTTTTAATGTATTTTATACCACAGAACATGCGACAAAAGAGATGGCTTATCCGATTAAAAATCAAAGTGGCAAGTCCTCTGGTGCTGAGACCGTATATGGTTGGTTAAGTAACAACACTACGAACCCTGTCGTCAATAATGAAAATCCAAATAGGCTCAAAAACGGTCAATATCCAAAACTTTGGCAGTCTTTTATGGATGCAGGACGCGCATTTAAGGCGATTGATGCGCCAACGCAAGCGATCATCGTTCCTTATCATAAAGCAGGTGTTGAGCTGATTAATGACTTGCACGGTACACTCGTCAGCGATGGTGAATTTTATAAACTAGTCCATAAAGCTCAGCAATATAGTGTCAATGTGTTCCCTTGGATGCTGCAAAAACTACAAGATGATAAGGCCATTGCTATGGTCAGAGACACCGGTATTTTGACGTTAAATGAGCAGTTTTATGATGAGCATATGGGGATAGATATCGCAGGAACAGGCAAGCTTAATTTTGTGGATTTTGGGATGTAGCAGTTGATATGAAAATGGCAATGACCGTGGTAAGACAGTCATTGCCGAGCAAATATACTCATATTTTCCTTTACGTTTCAATCCACATCAAGATTTTAAATAAAAATAGCTTGATGAAGTGATCCATTATACGCTATTATCGTTTTGAAGGTAATTTTCTATATATACATATTTTCTTTTACGAAGTTTTTTATTCTCTAAGATTCTGTTAGCTTACTATCAAAAGGAAAACGATTATGGCAGCCCTACTGATCACTTACGACTTAAATGCACCTGGTCAAGAGCATGATAAGATTCTTGACAAAATAAAGACTTTTAATGGATGGGCTAGGCTTTCAGAGTCAAGTTACGCAGTCTCAACTTCCTTAGCACCAAATCAAGTGTACTCACAATTTGAAAGTTTATTAGATTCTAATGACCACATTTGGATAATTTCATTGAAAAAACCTTATTCTGGTTTTGGCTCAAAAAAGGTAATCGACTGGTTAGATGCTAATCTAACATATTAGAAATACTAGTAATGCAAGCTTCGTTTTGGAGGCTTGCATTATTCATTAAAAGGAACTGACATGATATGAAAGAAAATAAAATCGAATTTCTACTCACCGGACGACATGCTCTATTTACCGATCCCATCACTCGTATTGGCGGTGAAAAAACCAGCTATCATCTGCCAACGTATGAAGCGCTAAAAGGGGTCTGCAAAAGCATTTATTGGAAACCCTCCATCATCTGGTATGTCGATAAAGTACGGGTGATAAATCCCATTCGCACCCAAACCAAAGGCATGAAGCCCATCAAGTTTCACAAAGATGAAAATGATTTGGCTTATTACACTTACTTGCATGATGTCGCTTATCAAGTGCAAGCACATTTTGAATGGAATATGCACCGCCCAGAACTTGCCGCTGATCGTATTGATGGCAAGCACTATAGCATCGCTCAGCGTATGGTGGATAAAGGCGGTCGCCAAGATATATTTTTAGGTGCTAGAGAGTGCCAAGGCTATATTGAACCTTGCGAATTTGGTAATGGTAAAGGTGCTTATGATGATACGCCGGAGCTAAGTTATGGGCTGATGTTTCATAGCTTTGCCTATCCTGATGAAACTGGCGTAGACGAGCTACACAGTCGATTTTTTCGGGCAGTGATGGAGCATGGCGTTGTGGAGTTTCCCAAGCCGACGGACGATTTAGCTGCCGATAGCAATAATGGTATGCCCAATCGCTTTGTGCGCGCAATGACAGCCAAAAGTTTTACGCTTGATGACAATATTGAGTCAGTCAGCCAAACGGAGGCGACGCTATGAGTTGGTTACAGCGGTTATATCAAACGTATGAGCTGGCTAGCCAAAATGAAGAGATTCAAGCGCAAGATCATGCTTTGATGCCTTATTACCACGTCAATCAAAACATACAAATCATCGCCACCATCAATAATAAAGGCGACTTTGTTAGAGCAGAAATCTGCCGAGAGGATAGCGGCAAAGTCAAATCCAAATACCTTGCCATTCCTGCGACTAACGATTCTGCTAACCGCACTTCGGGCGCAGTCGCCCATCCGTTATCAGACAAATTGCAATATGTGGCTAAAGATTTCCATAATTATAGTGATGGTAGTAAAGTTGATTTGTATCCTCTATACGAAGAAGTGCTTTCTACTTGGTGTGAGTCAAACTATACCCATCCAAAGGCACAAGCGGTGCTAAATTATGTCCAAAAAGGTACGCTGGTCAAAGATTTACTTAACGCTAAAGTGTTGATTGCAGATCCAGATGACAATGAAAAGCTGGCGTATCCTGCGCAAGCTGGCGACTATCCAGACAGTATTTTATCCTCATTGAATAAGAATAAGGGCGTATTTGACCAAGGCGCGGCGTTTGTTGCGTGGCAAGTCATCAATAGCGAATTGGGCAGTCAAGCCAAATCAAGCCAAGCTGAAACGTGGAAAGATGACAGCTTATTTGAGTCATGGCAGCAGTTTTATGCCACCCTTGATAGCACAGATGGCTTTTGTTATATCACCGGTCAAAACCGACCGCTTGCCAGCAAACATCCCAATCGTATTTTGCGAAGTGCGACCAATGCCAAGCTCATCTCCGCCAATGATATGGACAGCTTTACCTTTTTAGGACGCTTTACGGACAATAAAGCTTCTATCAAAGCGCAAGGCTTACAAGGCGCGAATATCAGTGCCGTGGTCACCGAAAAAGCCCATGCCGCGCTCTCTTGGTTACTGACACGTCAAGGGCGCGAGGAGGCAGGACAAGCGGTCGTCGCTTGGGCAATCTCTGGCACAAACACGCTACAGCCAACAGAACCCTTGGATAAGAGCACGGTTTTTGATGTGGTCGAAAACGCTGAACAAAGTGAGCAGATACATTTTGAAGCGCCCGATGCTGACGAATTTGAAAATATGGACAGTGAAGATGATGAAGACAGCGAGCAAGAGAGCGCTGTCACAGATGAAAAAGCGCCTTTACCCTTTAAGCACAGTAACAATCTAGGTCATTTATTTGCTACCCATTTAAACAACACCATGCAAGGTTACCGGCAAAAGCTTGCCGCGCATGACCAGATTTCTATCATAACTTTGGAGGCGGCGACCCCTGGACGCATGGCGGTCACTTATTATCACGAGAGTATGCCAAACGATTATATTGACGCGCTAGAATCTTGGCATCAGCAATTTGCGTGGTATTTCACTTATGCCGATCCTGACAGTGGTGAGCGTAAATTAACGCTCAAAGCACCAACGCCCAAGCAAATTGCCCAAGTGGCTTATGGCGCGCGTCTGTCTGATGCGCTAAAAAAACAGGTCGTCTCGCAAGTACTGCCTTGTATCGTTGAGGGAGCGGCAAGGCAGTTTCCTTGGCAATTGGTCGATTTGTCCATCAAACGCGCTTGCAATCCGCTGGCATTAGAGAAATGGGAATGGGAGCAAGCTATTGGCGTCGCCTGTGCCTTATACCGTGGCTATTATTTGCGTCAATCAGAATCTAAAAAAAGGAGCTATACCGTGGCATTACAAACCGATTATACCAGCCGTGATTATTTATATGGTCGCCTATTGGCCGTTGCTGAAGATATCGAGAGCCTAGCGTTATTTATAGCAGGCGAAAAACGCAATACCACCGCGCAGCGTTACATGCAGCAATTTGCCAATCGCCCCTTTACCACATGGCGCAATATCGAGCTGGCACTCAAGCCTTATGAGAACCGCTTAAAGTCCAATCGTGGCGGTTATCTGGCTAATAAACAAGACTTGATTGACCAAATCATGAGCTTATTTAATGTTGAAGACTTTACCAATGATGCCGCCTTGTCAGGTGAGTTTTTACTGGGTTATCACAGCCAAAAAATGCAAATAAAACTGGATAAGCAGCAAGCAAAAAAGAATCGTCAAGACGAAAAATATTTAGAAAACACTGATGCAACGGCTTAATCTAAACTTTTAAATATCTGTATTTAAAACCTAATAAAAGGAAACCGTATGACCGCCTCTACTCAAAACCCTATCAATAATAAAATCGACTTTGCCATCATCATGGGCGTAACCAACGCCAACCCCAATGGCGACCCTTTAAACGGCAACCGTCCCCGCACGGACTTTGAAGGCAATGGTGAAATCACTGACGTTTGCCTAAAACGTAAAATTCGTGACCGTTTGCAAGAGTCTGGCGAGGCGATATTTATCCAATCTGATGAGAAAAAAACCGACGGCATGACCAGCCTAAAAAACCGTGCTTATGATGAAATAGTTGGCTTAGGTAAAGGCGCGTTTGAAGCCGATAAAAAAGAAAATATCGAAGCCAAACGTGATGAAACCGCAAAAAAAGCCTGTGATAAATGGTTTGATGTGCGCGCTTTTGGTCAAGTATTTGCCTTTAAAGCCGATGCTAAAAATGCCGATGGCGTATCTATTCCTATTCGCGGTCCTGTCACCATTCAATCTGCGTTTAGCTTACAGCCTGTCGATATTACCAGTACCCAAATTACCAAGAGCGTCAGCGGTGAAGGCGATGGCACCAAAAAAGGTAGCGACACTATGGGCATGAAGCACCGCGTTGACGAAGGTATCTATGTGACTTATGGTGCTATCACCCCACAATTGGCAGAGCGTACCGGATTCAGTGATGCCGATGCTGAAAAGCTAAAAGAGATTTTACCAAAGCTGTTTGAAGGCGATGCGTCATCAGCGCGTCCTGAAGGTAGCATGCAAGTTAAAAAGGTCGTTTGGTGGGAGCATAGTAGCAAATCCGGTCAATACTCCTCTGCAAAAGTACATCGTAGTTTAAAAGAACTGCTTGATGATAAAGGCGCGTTTGATGAGGCAGCGTTAACATCGGTGCTTGCAGGATTAACGCCTGAGATTATTGAAGGGTTTTAAGCTGTCATTAATTTTTAGATATTTGAGCAAGCTTTACATAGTGAAGTTTGCTTAAAACCTATTACTTAATAGAGAGTAAAATCATTATGCAAACCCTCTACCTATCTCGCCTACAACACTATCTCTTTTGCCCGCGTCAGTTTGCCCTAATTGAGCTGGAATGCGCGTGGGAGGAGAACTTGTTTACCGCTGAAGGGCAAGTCATGCACGAAAAGGTCAACTCTGGCGGGCATGATACGCGCGGTAATATTAAAACCGTGCGTACCTTGCGGTTAGGTCATGACGCACTGGGATTAGAGGGCGTGGCGGATGTGGTTGAATATCATACTGATGACGACGGCATCCAAGTGCCCTTCCCTATTGAGTATAAACGCGGTAAGCCCAAATCACACCGCGCCGATGAAGTGCAACTGTGCGCGCAAGCATTGTGCTTGGAGGACATGCACGACTGTATTGTTTCCAAAGGCGCACTTTTTTATGGCAAAACGCGCCGCCGTCACGCGGTAGATTTTGATGATGAGCTGCGGCAAATTACCTTAAATGCGATTAACGAGTGCCGTCATATTATAGAGAGCGGACAGACGCCAAAGCCCACTTATAGCACCAATAAATGCCGAAATTGCTCGCTTAAAGATATCTGTCACCCAAAGATTTTTAATAAAAATGCTCAAGCTTGGTTGAACAAAAAAATCAATCTGAGCTTAGAGGATTAGCATTGCTTCACTATTTAATTTACTGCTAATTTAACTACTTTTTTAGCCTAGATAAGGATACTCATGCGCCCACTAAAAAACACACTATTTGTGCAAACCCAAGGCGCATGGCTGAATAAGCAAGGCGAAAACGTCGTTATGAATATTGATCATGAAGTCAAAGGTCGTGTACCTATTCATAAGCTGGAGGCTATTGTTTGTTTCGGGCAAGTCTCAATTTCACCAGCACTTATGGCACATTGTACCGACAACGCGATGACCATTACGCATCTCAATCGCTATGGCAAGTTTCAAGCGCGTATTGAGGGCGCGGTCAGTGGTAATGTGCTGCTGCGCCGTGAGCAGTATCGCATTAGTGATGATGCGGCGCGGGTGCAGCCGATTTGTCATAGTATTATTTTGGGTAAAGTACACAATCAGCGTCAAGTGGTGCGCCGCTATCTGCGGGATTATAAATCTGGGTTAGATGAAAATATAGTTGATCGTTTAGAGTCGGTACAAGTACGACTTGAACGCGGACTGCATAAAATTCTAGCGGCCGAAAACTTACCTGATTTACTAGGTCGCGAAGGGGAAATGGCAAGCCTTTACTTCAGTGTGTTTCCTCATTTTATTCGTAATCCTGATTTTCATTTTGCCAAACGGACGCGTAATCCGCCGACTGATGCGATGAACGCGCTGCTGTCTTTTACTTATACACTGATGACCCATGAGTGTCGCAGTGCGCTGGAAACGGTCGGACTTGATCCTGCTTGCGGTGTGTTTCACCAGCTGCGCCCTGGTCGTCCTTCACTAGCGTTAGATCTAGTCGAAGAGTTCCGCCCTATTGTTGATCGGTTTGTATTATCGCTGGTCAATAAAAAGCAGCTGAGCAAGTCAGATTTTAAAACAGAGGCAAGCGGCGCGGTCTGGCTTAAAGATGAGGCACGGCAAACCTTTTTTAAGGCATGGCATGACCGTAAGCAGCAGACCATTTATCATGATTGGTTTGAGGAAACCGTACCGTTTGGATTGCTACCGCATTTGCAGGCCACGATTATGGCGCGGCATATCAGGGGCGATATTGATGCTTATATTCCGTTTTTGTGGAAGTAACGATAATTATAAAAACAGTAAGTATAAACGTAATAAAAAGGATTCATATTATGATGGTATTGGTGACTTATGACATCTGCTCAGAAGATGCAAACTTTGCAAAACGGTTACGTCACGTAGCCAAGCACTGTCTAAACTTTGGGCAGCGGGTGCAATATTCGGTATTTGAAATCGAGGTCAATCCTGCGGAGTGGGCTACTCTTAAAGCTAAGCTTGAGGACATTATTAATCATGATGTAGATAGTTTACGTTATTATTATCTTGGTAAAAACTGGCGGAATAAAGTGGAACACATTGGAGCAAAACCTGTGCTAGACTTAAACGATGTACTGCTATTTTAGCGGTTGTTATCATAAAATCTATTATTTGACCGTAATAAGGTCAATGCGAACCTATAGCGTACATAAAATCTCTAAGAGACTCGCAAAAGAGGCGTAATGCTATTTAACAACCTGATTTTATTACCTTTATTTTTTTATAATAAAAATTTAGTGAGTGTACTACTTGCCAAATTCGCTTGTGGTTTAGACGTTCGCAAATTCCAAGGTTTTTTCTTAACCTTATTAGTGACTTAGACCATAGGCAGTTCGCACCTTCACGGGTGCGTGGATTGAAACTCAGACAATTTGTCCGGTCTTGTCCATGGCTCATGTTCGCACCTTCACGGGTGCGTGGATTGAAACCATCAAAACGCATTGATGACATCATATATGATAGTTCGCACCTTCACGGGTGCGTGGATTGAAACATCGTTTAGAAACGCCAATCGCGCTGAGCGCCAGTTCGCACCTTCACGGGTGCGTGGATTGAAACATCACATTCATGCTCAAAATCATCACCATCATGGGTTCGCACCTTCACGGGTGCGTGGATTGAAACCTGCATTTGATACTTTGTTGAGTCGTGAATGATGTTCGCACCTTCACGGGTGCGTGGATTGAAACTCTTTTCGCACAAACCTTACGCGTTTGGCTAGTGGTTCGCACCTTCACGGGTGCGTGGATTGAAACACTAAGCCGTCAGCAAGCAACGCCCATTGCGTCTGTTCGCACCTTCACGGGTGCGTGGATTGAAACACTATCGGTCACGGGTTTATGTGCCGTTTACTTGTTCGCACCTTCACGGGTGCGTGGATTGAAACGTTCAAGGCGTTAAGCAAGCAACCAAGGCTGAGTTCGCACCTTCACGGGTGCGTGGATTGAAACATAATGATCTCTTTCGGTCATAGTAAATTGATTGCGTTCGCACCTTCACGGGTGCGTGGATTGAAACTGACATCGCGGTCTCAAAAGACTGGGCTTTGTTAGTTCGCACCTTCACGGGTGCGTGGATTGAAACACGAAATGGCGCAGGAATTTGCCTCACAAGCGGGTTCGCACCTTCACGGGTGCGTGGATTGAAACATTTATGATTTACTCCTAAGTGCTGTTAGGTGTGGTTCGCACCTTCACGGGTGCGTGGATTGAAACGGTTGTCTGGGTCATACTCTCTGTAAACTCGTCGTTCGCACCTTCACGGGTGCGTGGATTGAAACACTAATGACAATGAGATTTTAACAGCGTTAGATGTTCGCACCTTCACGGGTGCGTGGATTGAAACTGCCACCCAGCTCTTTAACTCTTGCGAGCTAAATGTTCGCACCTTCACGGGTGCGTGGATTGAAACCTGCTTGTACGCAAGTTTGTATAACGTCACCTTGGTTCGCACCTTCACGGGTGCGTGGATTGAAACATTCAGTATTGCTACGCGCTTAATCTGCACTCCGTTCGCACCTTCACGGGTGCGTGGATTGAAACATCTGCTCAAACATTCTTACTGTCAACCGAAGATCGTTCGCACCTTCACGGGTGCGTGGATTGAAACCCAGCAATGAGCAATTATCCGAAAAATAGCGATACGTTCGCACCTTCACGGGTGCGTGGATTGAAACACACCTAACAGCACTTAGGAGTAAATCATAAATGTTCGCACCTTCACGGGTGCGTGGATTGAAACCGCATTGGCTAAATGCTCCTGCACCTTACGCACGTTCGCACCTTCACGGGTGCGTGGATTGAAACTGCCCATGCAATCGCTGCGTCTGCTGGATTGGTAAGTTCGCACCTTCACGGGTGCGTGGATTGAAACATCGTAAACGAAGAAACGCGCAAGGCGAAGATGTTCGCACCTTCACGGGTGCGTGGATTGAAACTGTTGTTAAGCTCATAGGTATTGCCTCTTTGGTTGGTTCGCACCTTCACGGGTGCGTGGATTGAAACTCAAAACGAACATCAGGCACAATCACACACTCGCGTTCGCACCTTCACGGGTGCGTGGATTGAAACACAAAGCACTTGTCTGCGCTATCACGTTGGCTAGTTCGCACCTTCACGGGTGCGTGGATTGAAACTAGCCAGCATCGGCGTTATCGCATTATTAGTACGTTCGCACCTTCACGGGTGCGTGGATTGAAACCAGCGCACAGTTAGCGAAACAGTAACGCGCATGTTCGCACCTTCACGGGTGCGTGGATTGAAACATCTACAACGGTATTAGTGCCCTTAGTAATTAGTTCGCACCTTCACGGGTGCGTGGATTGAAACACCAGTAGTACGGCTAACAATGTGCCATGCCAGCGTTCGCACCTTCACGGGTGCGTGGATTGAAACTATATCACTAATATCACTTGCTAGGTATTCATTAGTTCGCACCTTCACGGGTGCGTGGATTGAAACAGATTCCTAATCCGGGAACGGGGAACGGCGCAACGTTCGCACCTTCACGGGTGCGTGGATTGAAACATATAACCTGTAAAGTTCATGGCGTTACCCTAGTTCGCACCTTCACGGGTGCGTGGATTGAAACAGTCACACCTAGATGGTTTTAATGCAAGCGAGAGTTCGCACCTTCACGGGTGCGTGGATTGAAACTTCGCAGTTCTTGTAAGGCGCATCACCCGTTTCGGTTCGCACCTTCACGGGTGCGTGGATTGAAACTATTGATGAGCCGTGGTATTCGTTAAGGCTGTCAGTTCGCACCTTCACGGGTGCGTGGATTGAAACATGCCTTACCCCTTGCTTGTTATATAGTCTAAGAGTTCGCACCTTCACGGGTGCGTGGATTGAAACGGCAGTCGCTGGCGTGATAGGAGATGCTTTTGACCGTTCGCACCTTCACGGGTGCGTGGATTGAAACCTGCTAAATACACCAGGGTTGTACCGCTAAAAGCGTTCGCACCTTCACGGGTGCGTGGATTGAAACAACAAATGGTAGCTGTTTGATGCGAATATCCACAGTTCGCACCTTCACGGGTGCGTGGATTGAAACAGATTAAAGGTTGTGAACTCCACACCAGTATCGGTTCGCACCTTCACGGGTGCGTGGATTGAAACTTGATTACAGGATACCATTGCTTATAGGTCTTGGTTCGCACCTTCACGGGTGCGTGGATTGAAACCTGTTATCTCTGTGCGACTATAACCATGATTTGCGTTCGCACCTTCACGGGTGCGTGGATTGAAACCTGCTCATCACGCCAGCTCCAAAATAGCTTCGGTTCGCACCTTCACGGGTGCGTGGATTGAAACATCAACCGTGAATTGATTGGTGTCGTATCGCTCGTTCGCACCTTCACGGGTGCGTGGATTGAAACAAGCTTAACGCGCTTAATCGACGCATTTACACGCCAGTTCGCACCTTCACGGGTGCGTGGATTGAAACACTCATGAGCCTACGGGCTTAGAGGTGACGTTTAAAGTTCGCACCTTCACGGGTGCGTGGATTGAAACTTGCATACGCACCTCACAATTTAGGCTGTTTAATGTTCGCACCTTCACGGGTGCGTGGATTGAAACTGGTCTACACACGGAAGGCGACGACGCTTTTTTGTTCGCACCTTCACGGGTGCGTGGATTGAAACGATCACATATTCAACAGATACGCCGATGACATCGCGTTCGCACCTTCACGGGTGCGTGGATTGAAACGATATAAGGCACTAGGTAACAGCATGGCGGTAAAGTTCGCACCTTCACGGGTGCGTGGATTGAAACATCAAGCCAAAACCTGCAATCTTACCGCCTGAATGTTCGCACCTTCACGGGTGCGTGGATTGAAACACCTTCGGATAAACCAATAATCATTTTTAGGCGTTCGCACCTTCACGGGTGCGTGGATTGAAACTTTAAGTAGCATTTGCTCATCTGCTGCTAGGCTTGTTCGCACCTTCACGGGTGCGTGGATTGAAACTTTAAGTAGCATTTGCTCATCTGCTGCTAGGCTTGTTCGCACCTTCACGGGTGCGTGGATTGAAACGTGACATAGATATAGGATGCGCGTAAACAACGTCGTTCGCACCTTCACGGGTGCGTGGATTGAAACATTGTTCGCGTGCCAGCCTTATGCTTCTCAAATGTTCGCACCTTCACGGGTGCGTGGATTGAAACTGCTATGTTTGATAAAAACGATAATCCCACTACGTTCGCACCTTCACGGGTGCGTGGATTGAAACGTAAAGTTACCGTATAAGGATTATAAAGATGGCGTTCGCACCTTCACGGGTGCGTGGATTGAAACATCGCGCCACCGCTAAACAGCAGATTAACCACTGGTTCGCACCTTCACGGGTGCGTGGATTGAAACTTCACACTCTTTTGTGGCTAGCATAAGCCAATGAGTTCGCACCTTCACGGGTGCGTGGATTGAAACCTCATCGCTTATATGCTCAAATGCCTCATATCTAGCGTTCGCACCTTCACGGGTGCGTGGATTGAAACTCACCCATTAACACTATTTGATTATTATCAAGCGTTCGCACCTTCACGGGTGCGTGGATTGAAACACCAACGACCACTCAATGATGCACGCAATGGCGTTCGCACCTTCACGGGTGCGTGGATTGAAACAGCAGAACGGGCAGCCATCGAACAGTCCTACATGGTTCGCACCTTCACGGGTGCGTGGATTGAAACCGCTTGAGATTGACCGCATAAGAGCAAGCGAGCTTGTTCGCACCTTCACGGGTGCGTGGATTGAAACACCAGATTAGCAACAGTAGGGGAGTATACGTATGTTCGCACCTTCACGGGTGCGTGGATTGAAACTTCATAGAGCATAATAGGTTAACCGAGGCTTTAGGTTCGCACCTTCACGGGTGCGTGGATTGAAACTCCCAACACTGTTCATTCTCTCCCCAATCAAGGTTCGCACCTTCACGGGTGCGTGGATTGAAACGCCAGCAGACACTATAACTTCGTCAACTGAGTTTTGTTCGCACCTTCACGGGTGCGTGGATTGAAACACGCCCGATGCAAAATCAAGATTGATAATATCGTTCGCACCTTCACGGGTGCGTGGATTGAAACTCGTTCTTCTGTGCGTCTGCGTGTTAATCCTTTGGTTCGCACCTTCACGGGTGCGTGGATTGAAACATTTGGTAGTTTGAAGGCTTGTAGGCTATTGATTGTTCGCACCTTCACGGGTGCGTGGATTGAAACTCGTTCTTCTGTGCGCCTACGTGTTAAACCTGGTGTTCGCACCTTCACGGGTGCGTGGATTGAAACTACTACTTGCCCTACTGGTTCAGTATGGTTATGAGTTCGCACCTTCACGGGTGCGTGGATTGAAACATATTGGATAGCAATAGTGGCGCAGCTGATGCGGGTTCGCACCTTCACGGGTGCGTGGATTGAAACTTTAAAAGAATGATTGCATCTTCAAAGCTATCGTTCGCACCTTCACGGGTGCGTGGATTGAAACATCTATCTTACGCCTTACTCTGCGAGCGGTAGGTTCGCACCTTCACGGGTGCGTGGATTGAAACTCACGACTAGCGTAATACGCTAACGCTTTGGTGTTCGCACCTTCACGGGTGCGTGGATTGAAACTTCAGGAGTCATAGTGGTGTCCTTTTGCGTATTGTTCGCACCTTCACGGGTGCGTGGATTGAAACGTGCCAAGGTTGGTGACGCTTTTAATCTTGAATCGTTCGCACCTTCACGGGTGCGTGGATTGAAACACGGGTCTAACTGACAAGAACGGTGTTGAGATTTGTTCGCACCTTCACGGGTGCGTGGATTGAAACTACGAGTGATTATTAATATACTGAACCGTCAGGAGTTCGCACCTTCACGGGTGCGTGGATTGAAACAGAACTACTTTTGATACCCATATCCATAGTGATGTTCGCACCTTCACGGGTGCGTGGATTGAAACTTACCTGCTCTGTATAGATATTTAAAGCAATTCGTTCGCACCTTCACGGGTGCGTGGATTGAAACATGAGCCGTGTCGATAAAATAGAAGCGTTAGACGTTCGCACCTTCACGGGTGCGTGGATTGAAACGATGGACGAGGAGTTTGTAAAAATTAGCGAAACGTTCGCACCTTCACGGGTGCGTGGATTGAAACATCGATGAGGTGCTGAATGACCAAAGCAAAGACGAGTTCGCACCTTCACGGGTGCGTGGATTGAAACACCGATCAACTGAGGGACAGCGAGAGCAAGCGCGTTCGCACCTTCACGGGTGCGTGGATTGAAACTATCAATCCGTCAATATCGCCCCATCCGTTAGGTGTTCGCACCTTCACGGGTGCGTGGATTGAAACATCAAGACCGTAAGCAAAAATTCGTTATTGAGTGGTTCGCACCTTCACGGGTGCGTGGATTGAAACTAAAAATGCCGACTCATCAATAAAATACAATGATGTTCGCACCTTCACGGGTGCGTGGATTGAAACATGAGATTGAGCAGCAACCGCGCTGGCGTGCTATGTTCGCACCTTCACGGGTGCGTGGATTGAAACCCACAGAAACGCGCTGAGAACAAGCCAAACGGCGGTTCGCACCTTCACGGGTGCGTGGATTGAAACCCAAAAGAGATTGACCGCATAAGAGTGAGCGAGCGTTCGCACCTTCACGGGTGCGTGGATTGAAACAGCATCGACCGCTTAAAAGACATACGTGACTGGTTCGCACCTTCACGGGTGCGTGGATTGAAACTAGTTTTTGGGCGAGAAATGACCTGGAGATATACGTTCGCACCTTCACGGGTGCGTGGATTGAAACGGATTGCGTTGGTAATGCGTTCGCATTGCCTTCGCGTTCGCACCTTCACGGGTGCGTGGATTGAAACTTGCAGCTGCTTAATGAACGCATCAAACATTGCGTTCGCACCTTCACGGGTGCGTGGATTGAAACCAAGACGCAAGATGATGGCGGTTGCAATGAGTGAGGGTTCGCACCTTCACGGGTGCGTGGATTGAAACTGGCGTTGGGTCAGCTCTATCAGTCAGATTCAGGGTTCGCACCTTCACGGGTGCGTGGATTGAAACTTTTAGTAAAGAAAATAAACCAAAACAAACAGTTCGCACCTTCACGGGTGCGTGGATTGAAACTTCCTCACCTTCGCTTAAGGTGCGAATAGCAAGTTCGCGTCCATCACGGGCGCGTGGATTGAAACGATATCATGCGGCGCAAAGTGTCCGCCATAATCTTCGCGTCCATCACGGGCGCGTGGATTGAAACAAAACGTATTACGAAAAGATGATAAGTGAGGAATTCGCGTCCATCACGGGCGCGTGGATTGAAACCAGCGGTCGATAGTTTGCTACGCGTGATTACTTTCGCGTCCATCACGGGCGCGTGGATTGAAACAGTGCGATAACCGTTTCTGCTGTCTCCAAGTCGTCTTCGCGTCCATCACGGGCGCGTGGATTGAAACCCTATGGTGAGATGTTGACATTACCGCTTGAATTCGCGTCCATCACGGGCGCGTGGATTGAAACGGCATTAGCAATGACTTTTGCAGCAACAGTATCTTCGCGTCCATCACGGGCGCGTGGATTGAAACTAATTCTGTACCTAATTATAAATATATCCCTATTCGCGTCCATCACGGGCGCGTGGATTGAAACAAAACAGACGCCCGATTGGTATGTCGAGCCGTTATTCGCGTCCATCACGGGCGCGTGGATTGAAACCACGCCCTGTGCGCCAAGAAATGAGCCTGAATATTCGCGTCCATCACGGGCGCGTGGATTGAAACATAATCATTACTCTATCATTAGTGTGTAGTAAATTCGCGTCCATCACGGGCGCGTGGATTGAAACTTATTGTAGTTATCCCAAGCCCATTCTTTAGCATCTTCGCGTCCATCACGGGCGCGTGGATTGAAACTTTACTGCGTGTTGGATGCAGCCGCTATTATCTTTCGCGTCCATCACGGGCGCGTGGATTGAAACGACACAGCAAGCGGTTATGGCTTTGGCTTGAATAAGTTCGCACCCATCACGGGTGTGTGGATTGAAAAGGGGATATAGGCAGTCGCTTAGCTGCAATTAATTTTCGCACCCATCACGGGTGTGTGGATTGAAACACGATCAATAAGCGTGTAGTACGCCTGATCGTTTCGCACCCATCACGGGTGTGTGGATTGAAATACTTCTAGTTAACTAACTTTTCAAATTTGGGCGTAGATCCTATATCTATAAACATAAAACTAAATAGCACGTCATATGCTGTCGCTTAATTTAAGTTTTTGCCTCAAAACCTCACAAATTGGCTTTTAATTGTTTGCTAATACTCGTAAATTATTAGTGGAGGTCAATACACAGGATATAACGACCAAGTCATCAACTCGATATCTTAGTGGGAAAGATATGAAATCACTATCGATCGCTAAACTACAAACAATCAATGTGCTTGTATATTCAGAAATCATTAGTCTGTTTGATATTTATACCTGCCATATCAGACCACTTCTGAATAGCTAGGCTATCGAACTTGAGCAAAGTAATGCTTGCTCAAAACTTACCTGCTTTGTGAAAGAGGAGGAAAAGTGGTTCTTGCTCAATAACTTTGAGCTATTGCATATAGCAAAAAGCCCTTATATTGATTTTGATGTATTAAGAAAAGAAGTAGACGTGAAATATATACCAAAGAATCAGTTTGATTTTGACATCAGTTTTTACGAGCTTACCAAGCTCATTGCTCAACATAACAAGAAGATAGATATCAAGCTCATTTACACGCAGCTAAACAAAATCTTGGATCGAGAGATGAATAAAAAATTATTTGGTAAAAATATTTTTACTATTGCTACATTTTGTCGGCTTATAAATATAAGTGAGCAAACTTATTACAAGCGACCTTCTGAGGGTGTTTTATGACTGAGAATACTGAGAATGACCAAAATTTTATATATCCAAAAACAGTATCGACTGCCATATCTGAGATCACTTTAGCAGTACACAATAGCTATAGACAGCCAGATGATAATCCTCAAAACCTACTAAGATTAACATTACAGGTATTACAAAGAAGGCCAGTCCCTCGGCTTTCTTTGACTATTAGTAAATCAGAACTAGCAAAAAAACCACTCATCATGCAATTGCTCATTCTCATGCAACATTCTATCAATGAACATCAGCATGACTACCTACAGAAACGGTTAATTTGGCTAGCCATAGCAATGCACACCAGTGTGATGCTGATGCAGCATAGTACAAAACAACACACCAAAAATATACTGATGCAATTTAAACAGGCGCAGTTTTCAGGATCTCCTAGACGAATATGGATTTGGCATGAACTACCTGATTTACCTCAAATGAGCATGCGTGTGGAAAGCATATGTACCATTTTCACTGATCTATTAGAGCAGCAAAAAAGTGCATATGAATTGTTAAATGATAAGCAAGCTACTCATGCCGAAGAAAAGAAAGTAGCAAAAGATAAACTGAGCCAAATAGAAAAAATAACGACCGCCTATAAAAATGCGCATGCGTTACGCAAGCCTAGACCCAAGTATAAGAAGCCGCCTAAACATATTAAAATTATAGCTATCAACTTAGCAGACAACACATCGAAATTACCCTTAGACTCTACTGCAACGAGTCACAACTGGAATACTACGCCTAGTAATGATGCATGGGGTAACACACATGATGATATAGAACACAGCGCTATCGCCATAGATTTTGCATTTTTAGAAGCTAATACTGAAAGCCATGAAGGGTTAACCACCAGCTTTGAAGAGCGTATTGACCACTATGAGGCACCCTATGTCAGCTATGGCGAATATCCAAACCCGTTAATCAAAAACTCTATACCGCTCCAAACTATAGATTTATCGCTACAGCAAAACTATATATCTCAGCGCAATCTCGCGCTTAACTCTAACACGCGCTTACTCGCCCTTGCCGGCTATCAAGCGTTATTTTCTGCGCTCAACCAAGACGCAAGCACCTTACCAGAATCAGAGACTGATAAAACCTGTGCGGGTATTTTACTGTTATCTATGATTACCGGGCTGCCAGTTAAGTCCTTACTAATACCCGGCTATATCGGTCATCGTGACATCTTTAACCTTAATGGTAAAAAGTATTACATTAAACACAGCTTAGGTATTACTAAAAGGTCCACAAGCCAAACATTGCCCGAAAAGGATTATGAAAATATTTTTGATACCATCAAAGTTCCACTGCCATTGTGGCTTATAGATGATTTACTTGCTTGCGAGTTGCCATTAAAAGAAGATTTTACGGCTTATCTTGCCGCCTTACGTAGCAGCCTTGGATTGCCTTACCTGTCCGTCAATCGTATAGAGACTGCACTACATGTCGTGCTCTCTCGCTATACGCCAGATTGCCATGCGCATATCGCTGATATCATCTGTCGTACGCCTGCGCCCCATGCTCCTGCGATGTACTATAGTAGCCACACCAGCGAAGCACTTATGGCTCACTATAAATCAGCACTGGGTATATTTAATAGCAACAGTGATTTTGACTTAACTTATATCACCCCTTGGCATAAATATACGGTGGGCTCAGCGTTTGCGCTGAAGATTGAGACAGTTTGCGACATCGTAAATGAGATGAAGTACTGGACCGATCAAAGTTCAAACGATGAGGAGCTCTTTAATAGAACCAGTATTTTTGTATGGTTTGTCTTTTGCCTTTTAACCGGCGTGCGACCAAACAACGGTCTTGGCAGGATGTACGATATCGATCTTGATATGGGTTGGCTGCTCATCAATGACAAGCCAGTTAAGAAGGTCAAAAGTGATCGTCTCATTCCGCTATGCCCCACACTTATACGCCATCTAACAGACTATAGAGCGTATTTAATCAACTATCAGGCAAAGCACCAAGGTCATCATGATATCAGCGCTATCATTGACAATATACGTTTAGGTAATGATGAAGCACTATTAAAGCTGTTGTCTGAGCGAGCTCCTACTGCTAACTCTCCTACTCTTAAAGACATTAAGCGTGGCGATGCTTATCATATGACCAAGCACATCATTGACGCCAATCCCTATTGGACACGTCACTTTGTTCGTACGCAGCTTGAAAAGCTTGGCGTTTCCTTATCGCTGATTAACACGGTTATTGGTCATGAAAAAGCTCGTCAAGAAGTATTGGGGCGCTTCTCATCAAGTAGTAAAGCAGATATTAAGCGTGTAGCATCCGTGTTTGAACAGATCGCAGCACAGCTTGGGTTATCAGATATCACAGTTAACCACTATCCAAATCATGTTGGCACAAGCACTGCAGAGGTTGACCATGCTAATAAATGAAATACAGCTACCAAAAATTATTGATGACTTAGCAAAGTTTGATGGTAGAAAAAAGCGCTACGTGCCTTATCCATCTATAATCAAAGACAGTGACACAGTGAGGACACGTGAGATACAGCTACTCGCCGATTTACAGACTGAGTGGGAGTCATTGAAAAGGATTCATCCTGGAAGTATTGGATTCATAAAGTCTTTCAATAAATCTTACCAACAAGCGCTTTGGCCCGATGAGCGCATCTTTTCATTTTTGCCAAGCTCTAGCGATTATTTTGATTTGTCATGGCTATCTTGGAGTCAATCTTTAAACCAATTTCAGGGAGAGCTTTATAAGCAATTGAAACCATTGTCTCAAGAGGGATTTGATGAGTTTCAGCCAATCATTGAAAACAAAATTGCAAAAGCTTACGAGTCATCTAGAACACTCAAGCATGTCTGGCAAGTCGTCGTTAAGTTCATTGACTATCAAAATAAGCACTATATGCTTGCTGAGCATCACTATCCTAAAATAATCGCGCCACAGCCTACTAAAATCAATCCACTAATTACAAATACAGCTTGGTTAAAAGACGGTAAGGCACTGGTCAAAATTATTAGCGCAGTAGAGCATAATTGGGAGCAAACAACCGATTACAGCCAAGAGAAAATCATAGGCTGGCTGATATTCTCAGGGATTATATATGGCGGCATTAACGAGGTACAAATGCTTCAAGGGTGGCTTATCTCATTGCTCGCCAAAGAGTATCAGCCATTCATCAAAGAAAGGATAGTAATCTCACCGCGTTTTGTGCAAAAGCGCTTTGGTAACGAGCGAGAAGAAGAAAGTGACCAGCTTTATAACACCAAGCAAATCGTTGTAGATATGGTCAGTCAGTGTTGGCTGATGCGTTATCATACAAAAAGTAGTCAAGTAGAGTTTGAACCTATCATTGCCAAACTGTCAGAAGATAAGATAAAACAATACTTGGCCGTGGCTTTGTCTGACGTGATCAAGCCTTTGGGTATTAAGCCACTTCCCTTTTCAAGGTTTTTATATTATGCCAGTTACTACTGGGAGGATCTCGATGACGCTAGTATTGAGCTATGCTCAGAAAAATGTAGAACCAAACTTGGTAAACTAAGTGTATTAACAGAAGCTTATCGTGACTAAGAAAGCTAGAAATTTATGACTGATCCAAGCTGCTAATCTTATAGGAACTAGAGCGTTTCATCAGTTTGCTCTATAGTCTAATCCATATAAAACCGATACATCATGTTTTGAGGCAGCACTAGTATAAATTTTTCTAGCTTACTGTGCCTGCGCAGACAGAGGCTGCAAAAAATTCATTCTAGTCCCGCTGTATCGTTTTTATACTGAGCTTACTATATCATTATCGCCTCAACATAAAAAAAACGAAAGAACCAGAGAGGTATCTTTCGTTTAGGACTTGCTTAGCTATACTTAGTGAAACTCATACAGTATAGAAAATATAACACAACAGTGCGGCGTGGCTTAAGTCATATCATAACACCTAGACAAACACGCTCTTCCTTGCTTTATTTTTTATAGTTTATTAACTTGGTTAACATACCACTACATCATCTCCTTATTAATACAATCATCCTTATGCAGTGCGTTATAGAGCTTCGTCTCTGCAACTTTTATTAATGCCTCACGCTTAGCAAAATCGTAACTTTGGGTAGCATTGGCATCAAATAATCGGTCTTGATTGTTCTCTTCTTGCCACCCAATGATACTCTGCAAAAGCTGGGCACAATAAGCTTCATGCGCCTCATCAAACAAGGGCGTATCGGCGGTAGGTGCACTACCAATATCATCTGAGACCGTAGTGATTGCTAACATCATGATGGCGTCAAAACTTTGCTGACTAACTTGTATATCACTAAGCTTTTTTGTGGCGAACATTATCTTTCCCGCTGTCTTGTACTTAAGAATTTATAATTCGCTATACTAAATTTCTGATGTGACAAACTAATGACATCATCACAATTATTGTAATTAACTACAGCTTTCAACTGAACCGTTCCGGTATTGCTGGACACTCAACAGGGACTCGTATAAAGCCCATAAGAACCTATTAAACCGCAATTTTAACCCAACTACGCTCAATCAAATTTAGACGGGCGATGTCACTTATATTCGTATCAAAAGCGGCTGGTGCTATCTAGCCGTTGTTTTAGATTTATATGCCCGGCGTGTGGTGGGCTTTACCATCTCAGTCTCAGACTCCCCTGACAGACAGTGTACTGACCGCTAAGGCGCGACAGATGACATATCACAGCAGTCAGACATTCGCTGAAGCTAGGAGTGCCATTATTGATTATATCTGAGGCTATATTCTATCTAATAATGCGCCAACCTCTGAACTTGGCAAAGAAACCCTTAAGTCTCTCAGAAAAATTCAAAGCCTCCAATTCTGTCACTTCTTCGACGTGATGGCGAGCCGCCAGTATCGGCTGTTCTACCAATCTTTCGTGATGATCAAAAGCGCGATCCAGACTGATACTCATGATAGAGAAGTTGGTCGGCCGTGGTAGACAGCGATATACTTGACCTTTATTAATTAAATCAATGACCATATGGGCGTCTTTGAATTCAGTCAGCATCAGAACCATCAAATCTGGCTGGATGTTTTTTAAGGCATAAACAATGGGGGTAATATTTTCTTTATTGAGTGTCGAATCCGTAATAGTGACGCCAAAGCGTTTTTTTTGTAATAACTTTGCTGCCTGTTCAAGGTTACTGGCCCAACTCACGGTATAAGCACTCTTAAAGTGACTTTTTATTTGCTGATAGACGCTCTCGTCGTCATCTAATACCAATATATTACGATTGCTACCAGTGATGCCACCACTAACTTTTTGAGTATCATTACCTTGCATAGTGTTTTGGGTGATTTCTTGAGTTTGCTGAGCAATTTCTGTGGCTTTATTGACGATTTGTTTAAGCTCATCATTTTGCCATGGCTTTGTGATATAACGATAAATTTCGCCCTCGTTCACAGAGTCAATCACTGCATTCAAATCAGCATAGCCAGTCAGTAAAATACGCAGTGTATTTGGTGAGGCCGCTTTGATATCACGTAACACTTCTGTACCTTGCTTATCTGGCATGCGTTGGTCGCTGATGACCACTTGCACATCATGCTCGCTGACATACTTCATCAATTCGCTAGCATCAGTGGTGATAAATACATCATGTGACTGGCGAAAATGCATTTTTAAACTGCGTAAAATACGTGGCTCATCATCGATAAAAGCGATTTTTGGTTTTTGCATGACGCTCTCTTTAAATAAGTGATGGGAAGTCTCTTAACTTTCAAATAAGGCTTGTGAAGGTTTAGGTTCATGAGCGCTAGACTGTATCGGCAGTTTGATGGTAAAGGTCGTGCCCGCGCCAACGATTGAACTAACCTCGATATATCCACCATGTTGCTCGATGATTTGTGCCGTAATGGCCAACCCTAGCCCTGTGCCATCGCCTGCTTTTTTGGTGGTAAAAAATGGCTCAAAAATCTTCGCCAGCGTATTTTCTTGGATACCGACACCATTGTCTTTGACACTCACGACAATGTGCTGCTGCGCCTTATCGATAGACGAGCTGACTTGCAGTATCCCTTTATGGTCAATCGGCATGGCTTGGGCGGCATTATTAAATAGGTTCAATAATACTTGGTTGATTTGTGAAGGATTACATTGAATCGGTGGCAGCTCGGCTAGATTGGTTTTGACGACTAGAGTTTTTAAATTATTGCGCGCCATAATCAATGAGGTATTGATGCAATCATTGATATCGACATCTTTTACCTTAGATTCATCAATTCGAGAAAAGTCGCGTAAGCTGACGACCAGCTCAGCAATCTGATCGACGCCGTAAAGTCCATCTTTAATCAAATCGGCCAAATCTTCACTGACCTCATCTTCTTTAATTTCCTCACAGCATTGTAAGGTTTGCTCTATCAGTTGCTCGACTTGTTCTTGATTAATAGTTGGTGCTTTTAAGACCTGCAATAATTGATCAGTATGTTGTAGCAACTCATCAAAACGCATGAGATTATCGCCAACCAATTCCATGTTACTACGCACGTAGCCTAGCGGCGTGTTGACCTCATGCGCCACACCTGCCACCATTTGGCCAAGGGTAGCCATTTTTTCAGAACGCACCAGATGTACTTGTGAGGCTTTTAACTCATCCATGGCTTGCTGTAAATCTTGTGTGCGTGCGGCAACTTGTTTTTCTAGATGCACATTGATTTCAGCCAGTGCACCTTCATTCTCGACGACGCGATCAATCAATTGATTGGTCTGCTCACTAATAATTTGAATCTCGCTGACATTTGAATGAGGGAGTTTGTGCGCGCTTAATTGTTGATATTTTTTTTGCTCAATCAACAACCCCATATCAGCCACTGACTGTGCCATGTGCTTTAGCGGCCGCGTAAAGTAGCGACGAAATACCCATGCGGTCAACAATAAGATAGGAATGAAACCCAGCAGCATGGCTTGAATCAGTTTATTGGACAGCGCATTTGCCACGCTCATCAGGTCATTATCAGGCTTAACGATGACCATCTTCCAATACGTAAACGGCATGCGAAAAACGAAGGCAGTGGCGGGCTGCTGCAACACAAAGTCATTGGGCACAGCGATGGTGTCGATCAAATGACTGTCTACCAAATTAAACGTTTGATCGATATTTAGTAGCAGTAATGCTGACAGTAATTTGGACTCTTGCTCGCTGATTTTATTCAGATTGGTCGTACTTAGAATACTACGTGCAGCGAGCGTATAGCGGCTTTCATCTTTGGCTACTGCCTCATCTATCAGTGTCTGATTAATACTATCTAGACTGTCCGCAATAGGGGCAAAGCTAGGGTTGGCATCTGCCAACTGCCGTGCCGTTACGACCTCGTCCTGACCGCTATCTTTAGTCGCGTGCATGACCATCGACTGATCGGGGAAGGTCAAAAATCGATTGTCCAAGTCTACCAAAAAGACATAACCACCCAGCTTATCTTGCCACTTTTCCATCGCCTCGCCGAGGTTGTCTAATAGCAGATTGAAACTCACCACTCCATCAAAAGCCTGATTGCGACTATCGTATAATGCCTTGGCACACGTCATCATCGGCTGATTACTCACCGGATCGACATAGGCACGGCTCCAGACACAGTGGTCATGACGCGCGTACATTGCAGGAATGTACCACCAATCACGATAATAGGGATTCGGGGTTTGGCGCGCTTGATTGTAACGCTCTAATGGCTGCATGCTGCCTGACTCATCACGTGACCATACAAACGACTGGCGTTCTCGACCCTCAGCGTACATATTTGGGTCAAACCATACGCCGCCGCCTACAATGCGTTGATCCATTTGTTGCATGAGATTGCCAAAGGTTTCTTTATAAAGGATGTCTTGTTTTGGTAACCCGCCCGCCATCGTACTGGTGGCTTTGGCCAATCCGTCGACATGGTTGATATTCGCCATAATGCTATTGATGGCTTCATTACCTGTTTCAACCACTGTCTCTGAGGTCATCTCCAGTATGCGCGGCTTGGCTTGGGTTTCGATGACCCAATACACCAGCAAAATAATGAGTAAAAAAGCCAATGTTAAAATAATCAGTATACGGGTGGAGATACTACCAAACCGATCAACAACCTTCATAAACACACCTGATATCTATGCGCTAACTGTTATCAACAAATCAGTGAATGACTAAAGATATGAGTGATACGCAACCGCTATTTATAGTGAGCTCAAGGATACGATGCCGTTATGACAATACGATGACAATAATCGTGTTTTACCGTATGGTAGCTATTGTCTGTCTATGCGCAGCAGCTATATGATCTCTTCATTATTTATTTTTGCGACTTTTTTAGCATAAACGACATTCCTCTTATTGCGAGCCTACGTCAGGCTTGGCAATGCCATTATTGCTTTAGATAATGAAAAAAGTATAGCTAAAGAGACAGTCCTTATTATGGGAAAGCCCACTCTAATTGGACCATGGAGAAAAGAAGCGACTATAGTCAGTTTAATATAAAATCGATACAGCCCATATCATGAAATAGTTTAGATAGATTATTCTCTATCCATCCATCCTAGGCGTAGAAATTTAGCTTGTGCCCACATCTTCTCGATAGGATTTAGATCAGGGCTATATGGTGGTAAAAAATAACAGGCGATCGCCGTGCCTATTAATTAGCTTTTGCACGCGTTTATGAAAGCTTGCGTTATTGACCTATGCTGACAATACTGTAGAAACTAACTTAGGAAATTTTAATAAGAAAGCTTAATGATGATGACCCATGCTATCGACCTCATAGCCATTAAATTCATATCCAACACTAGAAGTTCGATTTCCATATAGGGAATTGAACCCAATGAAAGCACCTCAACAAGTATTACATTATTCAGTGATTTCGGTACCCTATTGAAGACTCGAGTGTTTAGCTGTAGGCTATCTATATCAGTAGTCAAAGTTATTTATGGTAGCTCAGTATACATAGAAGTGTACTTTTCATTATAAAATAGCGAATCCCCATGTACAGATTCAAAATCAATGACCTGAGCTCGGCCAACGCGGATGATAGTCATCGACTACGAAAGGATGGGTATGTCGTATCCCGTTGGGTGTAGGAGATCCAGTAGCATGGATATGACCCTCTGGTAGATTGAAATGCTCATGTTCAATCTCTGTTAAATCAATAGACGGCCAGACTCTAAAAGCCGCCCATACCGCTAGTGCAGCAGCACCGCCTAATACTGCAAAAGCAACAGTCATACTGTAATGAGCACCTAACCAACCTGCCAAGGGGTAAAATACCAACCAACTGACATGAGATAAAGCAAACTGAGCGGCAAACAGTGCTGGGCGATCTTCTTGATGTGAGGATCGCCATAGCAAGCGGCCAGAGGGAGTTTGAGCAGCAGAATAACCCAAACCTAACACGAACCATAAGGCCATAAGTGAGTTTTGTCCCATCATCAATGTACCAGCGAACATACCCACCACTAACAGCCCTACACCGCTTAACATGACCCTACGGTCTGTCAGCTTACTTAGTAGGCTTGGCAAAGCCAATGCAGCAATCATAGAACCAGCGCCAAAGCTCGCTAAGGCTAATGCCACTGCACTCTGAGTGAGTCCCATGCCACCCTGAATGATTACAACCGTATTTACAAAAACCATAGACGCTGCGGCAGAAACGGCAACATTGACTGCGAGCAATCCGCGCAATCGAGGTGTGGCTAAATAGATTCGAATACCACGCGTGGTTCTATCATAAATGCTACGACGCTCTGGTATAGCATGTGGGGGCAGTACCACCGATACTACCAATAGGGCAGAGGCTAAAAACCCCAGCACTGTCCCCGTAAACAGATTGTGAAAACTCATTACTGTCAGTAATGCCGCCGCTAACATAGGACTGACCAGACTTTCCATATCGTACGCAAGGCGTGAGAGAGACAAGGCTTTTGTATAGTCCGCTTCATCAGGTAGAACATCAGGAATAGTGGCCTGAAAAGTCGGCGTGAAGGCCGCTGAGGCTGCTTGCAACACAAAGATTAGTACATAAACTTCCCAAATTTGGGAAACAAACGGCAAAAGCAGTGCTACACCTGCTCGTATCACATCCAGCGATACCAACATCGTGCGTTTGGGCAGTCGTTCGGCAAAGGCTGCTGCGATTGGTGCGATACCAACATAAGCAACCATCTTGATGGCCAATGCGGCTCCCATGACGACCCCAGCATTATTACCAGCCAAATCAAAAGCCAAAAGGCCTAGCGCCACAGTAGCTAGACCAGTACCAATCAGGGCAATGACTTGCGCGGCAAATAAATGACGATAAGTTCGGTTGGCAAAGATACTAAGCATGAGAGCTCTTTAGATCAGGCGATTGATCTTACAGGTAACGGGTTATCTCCTTGAACTCCTTGATAGAATTCTGCTGATCTTTGTCAACAGCCCCTAATAAGTCTTCAAGGCAATGATCCAAATGGTCTTGGATTAAAATTTTCTTAGCTTGGTGAATTGCGTTTTCTACCGCTTGCAGCTGTTGGGCTACATCAAGGCAAGTTCGACCCTCAACCAACATCTCTATCGTACTGCTTAGATGACCATTCGCTTTTTTAAGGCGTGTGATAACAGCTGGATGAGACTCGTGTATGTGCGGTTTTTTCATAATGGCAGTGTCCTTCCTCTAGAGAGCGCAATTATACCCGATAAAAACTTAATTTTTTATTGACCTAATCCCCCCCTAGGGGATATCATCTTACTCCTTAATTGCTCGGTTTGCATTTAAAAAATTCGTATTTTATGTGCCCTATCTGTAAGAAAGTGCTTTGAGGTGCCAGTCATAATTACTTTCTATTGAATGAGTTCAAAATTTTTTATTGTATTACATTAGGCCGCGTATCCATTATTTCACACCATAGGATTCTCAATGCACAGCTATGCTCATAATAGGTCAACAAGCTCGTCATGGGCGACTTGGCAGACCCGTCTGCTGTTACTTTCGGTACTGCTTTCCTGTGTCATTTTTGGCAGTAACGAAGCTTTTGCTCACGCTGTTACAGCGGGTGATAAAGGTTATATTCAGGAAATTTCAGGAGTCAATATTTTACCCTTTATGTACTTGGGTGCTAAGCACATGATAACGGGATATGACCATATACTGTTCCTCTTCGGGGTCATCTTCTTTCTTTACCGTATGAAACATATTGGTGTCTATGTGAGCCTATTCGCATTAGGTCATTCCACCACGATGATTTTAGGTGTGTATTTCAACATTGGTATAAATAGTTATCTGATTGATGCAATTATTGGCCTCTCTGTTGTTTATAAAGCTTTAGACAACATTGGTGCTTTCCAGCGATGGTTCGGATATCAACCAAATACAAAAATAGCGGTACTTATATTTGGTCTTTTCCATGGCTTTGGGTTGTCAACTAAGATTCTAGAATACGATATGTCTCCTGACGGCCTGCTACCTAACTTACTCGCATTTAACGTGGGTGTGGAGATTGGGCAACTATTAGCTCTAGCAATCATATTGATTGGCATGAGCTACTGGCGACGCACGTCAAGTTTCATCCGTAACGCTTATACCGCCAACGTTGCCATGATGAGCGCAGGATTTATTTTAGTGGGCATGCAGCTTACTGGCTATTTAATGTCTCAATAACCCAAGGATTTCTAATATGTATAACAGTGACACCCCTTCACAAGCTGAGCTGCCCTCTTCAAATCAACTCATAAAATCTACTATTCTGGCTATAATCGCAGCAATAGTTCTTTTATTTACAGTGGTTCTACCGGCAGAATACGGTATTGATCCAACTGGGGTTGGTAAACTGCTTCGATTAACAGAGATGGGACAAGTTAAACAACAGCTGGCAGAAGAAGCTGCTGCCGACGCTGCTGGTTTACTAACAACTGATATTGATAATGTGACTGAAAAAGCAGTGAATGCCACAATTGCAGATACTACTGTAACTAGTGGGCAGTGGCGTGATGAAATCCCTTTTACTCTGACTCCAGGTGAAGGAATAGAAATTAAAATGAAAATGTCTGAAGGTGATAAAGCAAATTACTCTTGGGCAGTCACTGGCGGTGAGGTTAATTTTGATACTCACGGTGATGCCTTGGGTAAAGCCATTAGCTATGAGAAAGGTCGCGGGGTTGCTTCTGATGAAGGCGTTTTAGAGGCCGCATTTACAGGTAATCACGGTTGGTTCTGGCGAAATCGTGGCGATTCAGATGTTCAAGTTGTTTTACGTACCCGTGGCGATTACAGCACTATTAAAACGATGTAAAAAAGTAGGGAGTGGTTCGTGCCGTTATTACCTGATTAGAGCCAGAGCTGTCTCACTAAGCTTAGAGTAACAAGCTAAATAAACTCAATCCTCGAATTGGAACACAAGCGGTCTAATGCGAGGACTTATTTAGGATTGGATAGCGATATATCTACTTCTAGGAGTTATTGAAGATGTGATCTATGAGAGAGGCACAAAAAGATGTAGTCACAGCCGTATCAAAACTTAGTCGCTCTGCCTAACCATGCTACCAACTCACGGGCAGGCGCCTCACTCAAACACTGCGGACAATTAAGATAGGTCATCACGCAGTCATTCAAATCAGTTAGCATATGTAGAAGTAACCCTAAACCAATTATTTTATAGGGCCTTGGTAGAAATAGCATAGCCGCATATGCCGCCATTGCATAGTAAGTATGCAGCGGATGAAAGTTAATACTGCAACGATCGGGCGAAAAGATAGGTGTCGCTAGCAGATGATCTAAATCAACTAGCATGGTTGCTAAAAGAATCAAATATACTCGTTTATAGTCGTCACGAAAAAATATATAGGCGATGACCAATGGCATACCAAAATGTAGAAAATAATGGATAACGGTTTGAATCATCGCTTTTTCCGATTTAAGATAGTTTGTAGTGGAAAATCAATTTCATATAAAACATAAGATATTTTTTCTTTAAAGTGCATGTGAAATATATGCATCATACACTCACTCTCTTATCATTGTATCTGTCCAAAAAATTAATAGTTAATATAGGGCATACCCAAGTGGAACCAGCTATTTCACCCTTCATACCTATTAATAGACCACTTAAAATAGACCGCTATCACAATGCTGAACTAGCTCGTCTATTGCGTTACGCATCATAGAACCATATGTTCTTTATTACAAAGCCACCTCGTAACTCGTACTACGCCCCGAAGCCTCGGATTTTTTCAGCATCTCCTTTTCTATCAGATCATTAATATCACGCAGTGCTGTATCTATAGAACACTTGGTCATCACTGACCATTTTTTAGTGGTCACCTTGCCATAAAAGTCTGTGAGTAAATTATTTAACATAGTGACTTGTCTGGTGTTCAATGCTGACAATACTGTAGAAACTAACTTAGGAAATTTTAATAATAAAGCTTAATGATGATGACCCATGCTATCGACCTCATAGCCATTAAATTTATATCCAACACTAGAAGTTCGATTTCCATATAGGGAATTGAACCCAATTAAAGCCCTTCAACAAGTATTACATTATTCAGTGATTTCGGTACCCTATTAAAGACTCGAGTGTTTAGCTATAGGCTAATGGTATCAATATTTTTATTCTCTGAAATAGCTACGGTGTATTTTATGATATACATGCCATACATATACTATTCGTGATCGGTGCGCTGTGTACGTATCAATCAAACTTTAGCATCAATGAAATCGAGCATAGAAAAGACAGTTTATACAAGGTTCATTAAGGTATATATTAATATCAATGATTCGGATTCGGGAATTAAGCCATGTTAACTTTTCATTCAAAATCATCATTGCCGATAATTAAGACGGCAGTGATTTCTACTTTACTAATCGGTACTGTCCAACTGATGATAGGCTGCGACTCACAGCCCTTATCTTCGAATAATGACGGCACTGCGCATACGAATACTGTAGATAAAGACATGGCTAAGAATGATGAGGCATCTATCAATCCAGCGCCTACAGATACGAGTGCTATGGATAAAGCACAAACTAACGAAGCAGCAGGTATAGCTGATGAGCAAATCGTCAGCCCGTCAGGGTATCAGAAACTAAGCTTCGGTCAGATGATTACTCCTGAACTGCTAAGTAGCCTAGGAATGACCAAAGCCAAGAGCGATAACGAACAATGCTATTACGTCAGTAATCCAGCACTGAGTTATATCGATAAAGAGTACGGTGATCGTGCTTCTGTGCTATATCAAATCATAGACAACAAGGTTGCTCTGATCAGTATTCAGGATCCAAGCATCCCGTTTTATAAAGACATCAACGTTGGTAATTCAGCCACAGCGGTTATGAAAGCACATAATGACGAGCTCACTTACGAGGTCGATAAATATGCGGTTAATGGTGACTACTATAGCCTGATTGTTAATGTTAATTTCAAGGTAATAAAAGAAAGCCCACTCGGAGAATCATTAAAAGACGAAAATATTGAGCTTAATAATAAACAGGATAAGTTTCCCCTACAAATTGAATATCATATCAAGGGCGGTCAAAAGTTTAATGATTATCAGATTAAGGCGACTGAGTGGACAGCAGACAATAAAAGCCTATTAAAAGGTGAGGTAGAAAGCATCGATATCGGTATACCAGAAGCGATTTATTTGGTCGAAGGCTGCTCTTAAAAACTGAACGCAAAAAAAACCAGCATCTAGCTGGGTTATTTACGAAAGGCTGTTTTCTATAAGGGTGCTTTGTGACTCATGCTCAATTAATGAGTTATCGCACTCTCTAAAATTGTATACGCTGCTTTAACCCTATCTGCATTTGGATAGTTTTTATTTGCCAGAATGACAATGCCTGATTTTTCGGCAGGAATATAAGCGATATAACCACCAAACCCATTAGTAGCGCCTGTTTTGTTGACCCAGACGTTATTTAAAACAGCCGTTGGATGATTGTCTGTTTTAATGGCTTGAGGCTTTAGTACCACGTCCATTGAGTTGCCTTCAAGCAAGGTATCTAGCTGAGTAGGATAAGGGTACATCTCCCATCCTAACCCTTGGGTAAAAGTGCTCGCCTGATAGTAACCCTTTCTATTATTGTCTAACGCTTGCTGAATATCTTTATCCAGCGGTACTAGCCCCATATTAGCCGCCATAAAATGCGTCATATCTGTGATGGTGGATTTAATACCATAGGCTTCGGCGTCTAACATGCCAGGATTGACTCGGATAGCATCGCCAGCAGCGTTATAACCAAATGCATAATCAGCCATCTTGTCACTAGGCACATTGATAAAGGTATTGGGCATATTGAGTGACGGCAGTATTTTTTCTTCCATCAACTGTGTGTAATCAGCGTCCATGCTCAATGCAGATATATAACCAAACAGACCGATACTGGCGTTGGAATATAAACGCTTTGAGTTGATAGGAAATACAGGCTGCCAAGATTTATAATAACGTAGCAACTCTTTATTGTTTTTGACTTCATCAGGGACTTGTAGTGGTAGACCACCAGCTGAATAGGTGGCTAGGTTTATCAGCTTGGTATTGCCAATGGCGCTGTTTTTTAGGTAGGGAATATATTTATCAGCGGTATCTTCTAATTTAAGTGTGCCATTTAATTCTGAATAACTGGCTAAAGTAGCAGCAAACGTCTTACTGATTGAGCCTAGCTCAAAAATAGTGTTTTCTGAGACAGGTATTTTGGCTTTCTTATCAGCCAAACCATAATGATAGAAGTGTGATTTACCATCAATAATAATACCAAAAGCCATTCCTGAAATATTATGCTCATTCATTAGTAATTTGGCTTGTTGATCAACAGCGCTCTTTAGATGGTCATTGTTATCCGCTGCTTGTACGGTTCCAGATAGTAATGATGCTGTCACTAAAGCGGTAAATCCCACTTGATTTAAAAAGGTTTGAAAGGGTTGTTTCATTATAGGGTTTCTCATTTATTCTGATAGATGTACTGATAATTTAGTGAGCATGCAAATAGCGCTTTGCTTTCAGTTCGGGTATGCCGTTTTACATTATCTCAGAATGCTGAATCCCCGACAATCTTAGCGATTTAGTATCATGGAATAGATCTTTTAGAATGTACCTCAAAGGGATCATTGAAAACTGGCTTCTTCTATCTAAAGCCATTTTTCATAATATTTATTACTGGAACAAAAGGCGCGCTTCATACTTTGTGCTGATGATCAGCGGTAACAGGGCTAATCTTTATATCTTCAGCCTGAGTATCTACCTGCGTATTTAAATCATTACTTGCAGCAGGCGTACTATTTTCATGGCTAAGCACCCGATTCTTGCGAGCATGCTCAGCTTCTTCATCTTTGACCGCTTCTTTAAAACCCTTTACCGCACCGCCTAAATCCTTGCCAGCATTTTAAGCTTAGCAGTGCCAAATACGACAACAACCACAACCAATAAAATCAGCCAATGTGTTATAGAAAAACTGCCCATAACGGTATCCTTATATCTTAGGCCTTGATAAGACCAGTATGTGTATGTATGCTTTAAAACCCTCTTCACCGTACCAAAATTACAGCTTCAAACGTCGCAACCGCAGCGCGTTACCAATAACAGATACTGACGAGAGACTCATAGCCGCCGCCGCTATCATTGGACTTAGTAAAAGCCCGAAGAACGGATACAGAACACCCGCCGCAATCGGCACCCCAAGGGCATTGTAGATAAAGGCAAAGAACAGGTTTTGTCTGATATTGCGCATCGTAGAATGGCTCAGTTTATGGGCTCTTACGATTCCCATCAGATCACCCTTCACTAACGTGATCCCAGCACTCTCCATGGCCACATCTGTTCCTGTGCCCATAGCGATGCCGACATCTGCTTGGGCAAGAGCGGGAGCATCGTTAATACCGTCACCCGCCATAGCCACAACCTTGCCACTACTTTGCAACTCTTTGATGATACGGTTTTTGTCTTCTGGAGAGACGTCAGCATGTACCTCATCAATCTTTAACTTACTAGCAACCGCTCTAGCCGTTATCTCATTATCACCTGTCAGCATGACTACCCGCAGTCCCGCTTTGTGCAGCAGCGATATTGCCTCACTGGTACTCGGCTTGATCGGATCAGCGACTGATATGAGACCAGCAGCTTGCCCCTCTACTGCGACAAACATGACAGTTTCACCATCTTTTCTGCGCTTGTCGGCGCGTTCTGAAAGCGTACTATCAAAACTATTAAGGCGTTGCATGAATTTTGAGTTGCCTACGGCGACTTGCTTGCCATTGACCAGCGCCTGCGCGCCTTCACCGGTAGTTGAACTAAAATCGCTTGCCTTAACCATATCGAGAGATTTTGCCTTTGCAGCTTTGACAATAGCTTCTGCCAGAGGATGTTCGCTGGCAGTCTCTACCGCTGCGACGAGCACAAGAAGTTCATTCTCATCTAAACCGCCCAGCGCTTCGATAGCGGTAAGCTCTGGTTTGCCTGCTGTCAGCGTTCCGGTTTTATCGACAACGATAGTGTCGACTTTTTCCATGCTCTCTAACGCTTCAGCATTCTTGATAAGCACGCCATTTTGTGCTCCTTTACCAGTACCCACCATAATCGACATCGGTGTGGCGAGCCCTAACGCACAAGGGCAGGCGATGATTAATACAGCGATAGCATTGACCAGCGCAAAAGCCATTGCAGGCGCAGGTCCGAACATCGCCCAGACAATAAAGGTAATGATAGAGCAAATAAGTACTATCGGTACAAACCACCCTGCTACCTTATCGACTAGTTTCTGTATTGGTGCGCGACTGCGCTGGGCTTCAGCAACCATCTTGACGATCTTAGATAATACAGTATCATCACCAACGTCAACCGCTTTGATCAGTAGTGTCCCAGTACCGTTGACTGTGCCGCCGGTGACCGTATCTCCTTGTGCCTTTAAGACTGGGATTGGTTCGCCAGTCACCATTGATTCATCAATGCTACTACTACCATCAAGTACCGTACCGTCTACAGGAAGCTTTTCTCCTGGCTTGACTCGCAGTGTGTCACCGCTGATAACTTCATCAAGTGATACTTCGATCTCGACATCGTTCTCATCCACAAGTCTTGCCGTTGGTGGTGCTAGCTCGAGTAACGCACGGATTGCTCCTGAGGTCTGACTTCTGGCTTTGAGTTCTAATACTTGACCCAATAGCACCAAGGTCACAATGACAGCTGCTGCTTCATAGTACACCCCAACTTGGCCAGTGGCATCTCTAAAGCTGTCTGGAAAAATATCCGGAAGAAAAGTTGCTACTAGACTGAAACCAAAAGCTGCGCCTACACCAACTGCAATCAGAGTGAACATGTTCAGGTTTCGGCTTTTTATTGATTGCCAGCCACGGACGAAGAACGGTGCACCTCCCCATAACACCACTGGTGTCGCAAGCCCTAACTGAATCCACTGAGCGATCTGTCCAGAGATATCACCTTGACCAAGGTTGTCTAAGCTTAGACCTACCATGTCACTCATTGCATATAGAAATAGTGGTATGGTAAGCACCGTGCATATCCAGAAACGGCGTGTCATATCGTCGAGCTCTGAGGTGTCCTCCTCACCAATAGTAGCCGTCTCTGGTTCAAGTGCCATTCCGCATATTGGACAGCCACTATTCTTCACATCTCTGACTTCTGGATGCATGGGACAAATATAAACGGCACCATTATAATCAGCTGGGACTTTGTCGTATTTGCCGCCTTTGACAGATTTTACCTTAGTACAGTCAGTATCTTTGCCATGACAATGTGAATGACTGTCTTCATCAGTAACCTCGTCTTCAGGTTTGAGGAACATACCACATATTGGGCAATCACTTTTTTCAACATCTCTCACTTCGGGATGCATCGGACAAATATAGACCGTACCGCTATAGTTCTCTGGTACTTTGTCGTATTTACTATCTTTAGTAAGATGAGTATCGGTATTCGACGCGCTGTGGCAGTTGGTATGGTCATCTTTCATTGCTGCCATCTCGGCAACAGTGTCTTCAGGTTTAAGAGACATACCGCATATTGGGCAGCCGCTATCTGTAACGTCTTTCACCTCTGGATGCATCGGACAGGTATAAACGGCGCCATTATAATCAGCTGGCACTTGGTTATACTCTTTGAAGGTAGTATAGGCTTGGTTAGTATTGTTTGACTCTAAACCACTATGGCCATTCTTTTTATCGCTATTATTAGGATTCATCAGATAACTCCTTCACGTATATTGAGTAAAGATTGCGCTCTAACTCAACGGTTAAGAGATGGCCGTTATCATGATTACTATTTGATAAAATCTTAATTTTGATGTTAGAGACGGATGTTAGAGAAAAGGTAATATGTACCAATAGCACTTAAAATTGGGCTACTGTTAGGCTGCTGAAGAAAGGCGTATAGCGAAAGTCTCAGCCATCCAATAATATATTTGCATCTAACATTGAAGAACAATAACTCTCTATTGGATAGTTTTATCTAAAATATAGATTCAGACTCTATGAGATCGCTACTCAAAAGCCATTTCCCGACGACTACACGCATCTCTTTATTACAAGCTTTAATCGGGTTTACGCAGATATTTCAGAATTGCCATCAATATCAACACAAGTACAGCAAAAAGAAGTAGCGCAAACAGTAGGCAGAGAATCATCCAGGCCCAGCCCATCCCTTGCATCATCGTTCCCTGCATCATTTCTCCATTCATTATGCCGTTCATAATAGTACTTCTCCGTAGATTATAGTATTGGCATTAATAGTAGTGTGCGCGCTAAGCATGGGAATATCAAATGCTCATTAATTATATCTCTTCAATATCAGAGCCGATAAATTAATCATTATTAAATGTCGACTCCCTTAAAATCAGTAACATTATCCTTGAGGGCTCTGCATCATCTGGCGACAGTAAGTGGCTAAATTTTCTGGTAAATCCTCTGGGCAGACGCCACACTGCTGGTTACCAGGGACAGCATAGTCAATGAATTTTGGATATGATAGATTTAGGTTGCTCATGATGACCTTGAATTCTTCAAGTGTTATGTCCCCGCCAAGCCGTGGATTGCGCTTTTTTTCCTGCGCGATTGAAGAGACAAAGCGCTCCTTGTAGTCGTGCGCAGGATAGACCAGCGTGTCGTCTGGTAAAGAAAAAAGTTTCTGCCGCACAGATTCATACAGCGCATCGGCATCGCCATTCTGGAAGTCGGTCCGGCCACATCCATCGATAAGTAAAGCATCGCCAGTGAATACCCGCTCATTAAAGAGATACGCAAAATGACCATCGGTGTGTCCCGGCGTATGCAATGGGTGCAAGGTAATACCAGCAACCTGCAAAGGTGTTCCTTCCTCCAGCCCGACATCCACACATGGTAGACGGTCAAAGGCAGGCGCTGCAATCTTGCTACCGACGGCACGCTTCATCTCCAACGCTGCAGTAATGTGATCTGCGTGGATATGCGTGTCAACTGTGTAGACCAACTCCAGTCCCAATCTATGGATTTCAGCCAAGTCACGATCCATGGTCGCTATGACCGGATCAATCAGGATAGCCTGACCTGTATCCTCGTCCCCTAACAGATAGGTATAAGTGCTCGAAAGGGGTTCGTACAATTGACGAAATATCATGATTATTCCTTGTATAAGGTAAGGGATGATGCCCAACACACTGGTTATTGCACCTATTTTTTATATATTATGTTCTAATATAGTGTATTCATAAAGCATTACTCTGTATGGTTTTTATGTGACATTAGCAGACCAAAGCTGTTGGACTCGTGGGTCTTCGATATTTGCTCTTGAGCTGGTCAATACGGCAAGCGAGTGATGCGGTATCATCAATGAATTGCTGTATTAAATAACCATAGTGTTAAGATTGGTTCTTAGGTTATTACACGCCCTTTCATAATCTTCTCTCTTTATATAATCTTCCGTAATACTAAACATCATATCTTCAGTATATGAATTTAATAATTATGAAATCGACAGCACGGTTCATTATCATCGAGCTTACTGATTAAACTCTCCCAAGTTAGTGTCTAAAGATTTGATATCATAAAATAAAATTATTCACTCGGATCAGAACCCGGTGGAAAGTCATGACGGAGCTGAGCAACGTTGGCAGCAGTGACTGTATCGGTAAATTTATTAAGGTCACTATGCACATATTGAGTGACCGCTGCTATTTGTTCATCATTCATCATACTTTGAAAGGATGGCATACCGCGTAGACCATTCATCACAACACTAATGATATAGTACTTTGATTGCATCTTACTGTTATCAGCAAGCGGAGGATAGTAACCTGCCCCCTTTGCGCCCTTACCATCTTGCATATGACAGCCAGCACAAGAATCATTATAGAGCTTTTTACCATTGGTAGTAATAAACCCCTTTTTACCGTCCGCACTCCCTTCGAATTTTGCTAACCACTTTTGCAGCTTAACATCCTCTGCCATTTTCGGTAGTGAGCTGACATCGACGATATTGGCTGTTGGCGACCTAAGTGCTTCTTTAGTCATATACACTGCACCCCATGCACCATTATTGCGACTGGCTTGATTATCAAAGACCATTTGCGTGGTTTGTTGCTGACGGGCGAGAGTAACAGCATTGGCGTTAGTGGATTGGCTACAGCCTGATAGCGCGACTGTGCTTCCGATACCTAATATCATTACCACAGCAAGCAGGTTTGGTTTGATCATGCCCATGATTACCTCTGAATTTATTATGATTAATTTACTGTAATAATCACTTCTACTAACCAAGTTTTTTTGCCTTTTGATGTAGTCGCTGAGCGGCATCCATGCCAGATAAAATTGCCCCTTCTTGCCATGCTGGGATATGCGAGCAGTGCTCACCTGCTAGTACGATACGGTGGTCAATCGCGCATAGCGTATCGTAGTACTGATCACGGCTTGACTCGCTCCAAATGCCATAGCAACCGAGCGACCATGGAATACGGTGCCAAGCGACTGACGTTCCAGAGCGGAACTCTTTGGTATATTGCGGATGAATATGCTTACCATACTGTAGTGCCACATCAATACGCTCTTTTGGATTCAGCGTATTAAATCGATAAGAGGCTTCTCCAAATCCATACGCGCCGAGTAGCACCCCTGAGCCTGTGGTAAACATACCGTGTGAAGGATAGGATATCTGTGAGATGGGCATATCGGTATAGGTGATACCGCCGTAAATCCATTCGTCTTCTTCCCAAAATCGGCGTTTGAACTCTAAACCTACTTTATAAGAGGTGTCATAAGGTACCGCTGCCATCGCTTGCTTCATCGGCGCTGAGACGTTAATATCAATTTGAGTCAATACGGATAGTGGAATGTTGCAGATACACCAGTCAGCGCGCACGGTTTTATTTTGACCATCAGGGTTATTACTATCGACATAATCGACAGTGACACCGCTCTCATCTTGATAAATCTTAGTGACCTTAGCATTAAACGTAATCATGTCTCGACATTCGCGAGTAAATGCATCACCGATTTTCCCCATACCACCGACAGGCTGAAACATCGCTGGTTGATGGTCATATGTCGTATAGTTGCTATAAATATCTGACCACATCCCTGAATTTAAGAGCTTGTCCATCGGTATCGGTGTCGAGGGTTTGGCATCAGGCATGAGCCCGCCACCCGGATAAACACTGTAGCCACGATGCTTGCTGGTTTCATGGCTCTTGACATAGCGATAATTGTTATCAAGGACGCCCCAACCTTTTAATCCTTCTAAGAGTTTCTCCTTGTCCTCTTTATTAACTGTCTTATCAAGGCTACCGGTATTGACTGCTTTGGATAATAGCTCTGAGACATAGCCACGTATGTCACTTTGTACTTCACCCAATCGCTGCGGTGCACCATTGAAATGGGTGGTTCGGTGTAGATAGGCGCGGTCATTGGTCTGTATAAAGGGCTGTAGTGCCACACCGAATTTTTTACAATAATGGAATACCGCATAATGATGAACGGGCAATCGCCATGGTCCCCCATTAAAGTAATTGCCTTTTTTAAAGTCACAAGTCACCTCGGCGCCACCAAGCTCGGTATATTTATCACCTGCGTTTAGTGTCCAACTGCGACCACCACCGCGATTTTGAAACTCAAGAACAGTGACTTTATAGCCGGCTTTACGTAGCTCATAAGCAGCGGTGAGTCCGCCCAATCCTGCGCCAAGGATCACAATGCTAGCGCCAGCAGGCGCACCCTTTAAATTCATCTCTTGTTTAAAACTAGATTCCGAAGCAAATCCTAACGTAGTCATCGCCTGATACATTGCTGTAGCCCCTGCGGTCTTACCGATCATTGATAGCAGTTGCCGACGGGTGGGCGATTGAAGCATATCATTCATTTTATTATCCTTATTATAGAACCGTCATCCATGTCATCAGGTTGCATTAAGTATTTTTATAGCTGTATCGATAGTGGGGTTAATGGCACTTACTTTAAGATGCGTTTAACGTCAGCAGCACTAACATCACTACTTTGTAGACCACCGAAACTTACCCGCACGTAATTGGTAATACTGGCAATCTGCGCATGACTTAACTCTTTCTCGAAGCCTGGCATTTTGGGTGCTGTGTTTAACGCCCCTTTTGCACCATAAGCAATAACGTTAATCAGTGCGTCTGGCTTAACGCGACGAATACTACTCAGTCCTACGATAGAGGCGTAACGAGCATCGGGCTGCGCGTAACCATCGACCCCATGACAGCTGCCACAGGCAGCAAGATATAGCGCTTTTGGTGAGTTTTGGTCATTATTAAAATGAGCATTCGTGGATGTTTTTGCCTGCGCTAAATAGTCTTTTTGCTCTATTAAATTATAAGCAATAGAGCTGCTGACCGGATTAGGCAGCCGTGATGTATCTATAGGTATCACGTAATCGTCAGTCTTGAGGATAGGTACGACTTTTAGATAAGCAGCCATTGCAATTAAGTCGCCATCGCTTAGATAGCGTGTACTATGGGCGACGGCTTCAGCCATTGGTCCACCTGCATAAGCCCGTTTGTCGAGCATGCCAGTACGTAGATAAGTGACGATATCACTCTCGCTCCAACGACCGATACCGCTGTCATTATCTGGGGTAATGTTAGGTGCATACCATTTACCAAGCGGCGCACCAGATAAATATTTTTTCTTATCAAGACCTTGCGTAAGGTTGCGTGGGGTATGACAAGTGCCGCAATGCTCTAAATTATTAACGAGGTATTCACCGCGTTGCTGGGTTTGGGTGAGCCCTGCACGATTTTCTGTAGAAGGCACGTTAATCACATTCCAAGCCAACATTAATGTTCGGATATTTAACGGGAATGGTAGCTTAGTGGTATTTTCAGGTGGCTCCTCTACTGGAGGTACGGTTTGAAAGTAAGCAAATAGTGCACTGATATCCATATCAGCCATACCATGATAAGACGGATATGGCATCGCAGGATAAAGCTGCTGCGTAGGCGCACGACCTTTTTTCAAGGCATTTTTGAAATCAGTCTCAGTATAGTTGCCGATACCATAACGTGTGGAGGGCGTGATATTGGTCGAGTAAATATTACCAATAGGGGTTTCAATCGCGACGCCGCCGCTATAGTCCTCGCGATGACACGCCATACAGTCAGCAGTACGGGCAATGTAGGCACCGCGATTGGCTAAATCACTATTCATGGGGCTTACATTGGGTAAGCTAGTAGTAGGGCTGATATTGAATGGGCTCGGCACATGAGGTGAGCCTGCGCTATCAGCCATGACAGCGCTAGAAGCCATACTAAGTACAAGTGCTGATAACATTATAGAAATTGGCTTCATACTATCCTCGCGAGGCTGGAAAAAACTCATTTTTAACAACTTTGGCTATGACTCTATGACACGCTAATTGTTTACTGAATTTAAAAAACTCCTGTTTAGACGCTTCGACTTGAATATTTAAAGTCAGATTTTTAGTCATGCCGAATAAGACATATTTTTTGATATTCCACTGAGTACGGTCAATAGTGGCGGTAAAATTGCCTCCGCAGATATTCTTCTTAGCTAGAGCGGTCAGATAGCAATTAAATTTGGTCGCCAATAAGCTAATAGGATGGGTCTGACCGTTTAAGGTTAGCTTGCCATCCACTTGTGTGACCTTTGGGTTTTCTTCGTCAGAGGTGAAATGCCATTTGGTAGATTCAAAATGAGCCAATGGAAACTGTTCCATATTAAAAAAATCAGAGCCCATCAGTTTGAGAGTGAAGCTTTTATTGCCTGTGTTTAAGGATTTTATGGGGATAATGAGAGAGATGTCGCCAGTTTTTGCGCTCGGATCATACTGGAGTATTCCCGTCACATTATAGAAGCCGCCAGTGGTGGCAGAGGTTTTGAGGTGGTCAATAGCGAAACGTACGTTAGAGGTGTCAGGCTCAATTTTATAGGTGGCGGCAAAGCTACTAACCGTACAACCTACCAGCAATAATAACGTCCCTAATGGCTTGTAGTAATGCAATAGTACTTTGTCAAATACAAGCTGGCTCATGACAACATTCCTTTGTTGTGTGATCTTACTTATGACACGATTTCTAAGCGTTTACTAGTATTGTTTTATTTGGAGGAGTTTTTAAGATTAGTACTGTGTCTGTTATTGAACTGCCTTACTATATTGATCGAAAACTATCAGAATATGATAACCAAGCGGTTAAATGAATTGTAGCAGAGGGTTGGACTCATAATTCCCAACCATAATCACTAAGAATATCTTTCAATCAATCACCTTTTTACCAACCAGTTATACCTCAACCGGCTTGCTGCTTTTTTTAGTCAATATGTAGTGAGCAATCATACCGATACAGATGCCCCAAAACACCGAACTCAATCCCAAAAACTGCATGCCAGATGCCGTGGCTAAAAAAGTAATCAGTGCCGATTCTCTTTGACTATCATTTTTCATGGCAACCGTAATATTGGCTGAGATAGCACCTATTAGCGCCAGACCAGCTAGAGCGGCGATCAGCTCTTTAGGTAACAAGCTAAACACCAGCACAATACTACTAGCAAACAGTCCCCCTAATAAGTAAAAAATACCATTAGCGACACCGGCGATATAACGCTTTTCTTTGAGCTCATGCGCATCTTTTCCCGTACATAGTGCAGCGGTGATTGCTGCTAATGTAATGGTGATACCTCCTACGCAAGCAACCGCTAATGAAGCAATGCTAGTGGCCATGACAATAGGTTTCGCCGGCGTGTCATAGCCACTTAAATTCAAGATAGCCATGCCGGGTAAAAACTGTCCGCTTAAGCTCACGAGAATAAGAGGAATTGCAAGGTTAAACGTTGCGTGCCAGGACCATTCTGGCCAGATGAGGACGGGTATGGTCATCGTAAAGTTGATATCGACAGGGTTCATCTTGCCAAGTAGCAAACTTAAGGTGACGCCACATAATAATACCCAAATCATTGTATAGCGCGGTGACAAGCGCTTGGCCAATAAATAACAGCCCAACATACTAAAAATAATAAATGGCATGGTGTCAGTGGCGACGAATAACCCTAAGCCAAATTGAAATAGGATACCTGCCATCATACCGGCGGAGATACTGTTAGGAATCCACTGTAAAACCTTATCAAAATAGCCAGTCGCGCCGACCATAAAAATAACGATGGCTGAGATAATGTAAGCCGCAACGGCCTCATTAATACTCATCTGTGGAAACAATGTCACGAGCAGCACGGTTCCTGGAGCGGACCAAGCAGTCACTATCGGCGCTTTATATTTGATAGAAAGATAAATACCAGGTATCGCAGTGCCTATCGATATACCCCAAATCCAAGACGCCATCATGGCCTCTGACACTTGTGCTGCTTGTGCCGCTTGAAAGAAAATAACCAGTGGCCCTGCATAAGCAATGAGTACCGCTAAAAAGCCAGCAACAGACGCTGAAAGTGACCAGTCTTGTTTTAAATCTTGTATTACAGTTACCATCTTACGTTCCTAAAAACTCTATAATTTTATCAATTGATCATCTTTAGGATAAATATGACCTCTTATACGAGTCATTACTAGTCGATAAAACTTTATCTATAGAAACTAAGAAACTCTTAATTTTAAAAAATTAAGAGTTTCTTAGTACATATCATATCGACAAGAAAATAGATGTCCTTTATATTTTCACCACATACCGACCCACTGACTTTCCCTCTAGCATCAATGCGTAGGTGTCTTTGATATCTTCTAGACCAATCTCGTTAGTAATACTATCTAAAGTAGCTATTTTAAACTCACCAGCCAGTTTGTCCCATGCCGCTTGTTTCTTCTCAAGTTTACATTCAACCGAGTCGATACCTATGAGTCTGACGCCCCTTAAAATAAATGGGAATACATTGGTATTGAGTTCATGTGACGCTGTTAACCCACAGCAAGTAGCAACCCCATCATATTTTATATATTTTAGGGCATTGGCTAAAATATCACCGCCAACCGTATCGACGACCCCTGCATATCTTTCAGCCATAATGGGTTTTTTAGCGTCCTCATTAAAAGTATCTCTAAGGATAACTTCTGACGCGCCAATTCGTTTAAGATAATCAATTTGTTCCTCTTTTCCTGATACGGCAATGACAGTAAAGCCAATTTTATTTAGGATAGAAACCGCTAAAGAACCCACGCCACCAGTAGCACCAGTGACTAAAACCTCACCATCTTCTGGCTTGACACCGTTATCTAGCAACTCATTAACACTCAAAGCTGCGGTTAATCCTGCAGTACCGAAAGTCATAATTTCTTTATCAGTTATTGTGTCAGGAATACGGGCGACCCATGACGCTGGGACTTTGACAAACTCTGCATGACCGCCATCAGTATTCATCCCTAAGTCATAGCCAGTCACCAATACTTTTTCTCCGACTGTAAAGGCATCAGATGTCGTTTCGTGTACCACTCCGGCCACATCGATACCGGTGATATGCGGGAACTTTCTAGTCACACCCGGATTGCCTACGGAGCTTAAAGCATCCTTATAATTTAATGATGAATAAGTTGTCTTTATGACCACTTCATCTTTATCACATTCTGGTACAGGAACTTCTTGTATTGCGCAAGAAAACGCTCTGTCCGCTAGTTTCTCTACTACAAAGGCTTTCATATTTATTCCTTATATATTCTTAGGACTACAAAACCTCAGTATTTGTAACGAGAGGATTGTTCGCCTTTAATCACTTAAATTAGAAGTGAGCATTTCACCAATATATTTTTTATGCTACATTAATTTTCATATATCGATAGATAAATTATCGTTATGTAAAATAACATAATTGATTTGTCATAACAAGATGTAAACGCTCAAGCCTTCTCGTTATAATGGACGTAATTATGCGGCGTTGTGTCGCTAAGGATATGAATCAAACCATGAATAATGCTAAAAAAAAAGGCTCAAGCGTTGAGCGTGTTTTGCAGATAGTTGAAATGTTAGCCAAGTCTCAAAGACCTATGAGTGTCAGCGACCTAGCAGAAGCGTTAGACATACCGATACCAAGTATGTATCGACTGCTAGAACAGCTACAGAATCTCGGATTCGTCCAATTAGATCTGCCTGGGAAAGTAACATGCGGAAAACGAACTTATCAGCTAGCCATAGATTTATGGCAAAACAACCACTTCAAAACTGAAAGGCTGGCAATCTTGCAACAGCTTTCGGCACAAATAGGAGAAACAGTAGGCATTGCGATTATGCAAGATTTAGACGTGGTTTACGTCGATCGCGTATTGTCTGATTGGCCACTGCAAATATACTTACCTGCGGGTTCTCATATTCCAGTTTGGGCAAGTGCCAGTGGTAAGTTACTTCTCGCACAGCTACCTACAGATAAGTGCGAACGTATTATTGATAAAATGTCGATACATGCCTTGACCACCAACACACAGACCGATAAAAATCAGCTACTGCAGACCATCGCTAAAACGCGTGATACTCAAATAGGGATAGATAACGAAGAGTTTATTCCAGGCATGGTCGCCTGTGCGGTACTCATTCCAAATGGTGAGCAGCAAGCATTTGCCACCGTATTTACTCATGGTCCCACTGTCAAAAAGTCTTTAGAAGCGTTATTAAGCCATGTACCTCTTTTGCAGAAAGCTGCAAATGAGCTGTCTGTTGTTTTTAGTCAAGACTCTCTATAGTCATTTGTCCAATTGGGTTACTAGCAAAATACCATAGCCGTTTTTTTTCTTGATTAACAGGGTATAGATCATAAGTCACATAGGTCAAGCAGAACACAAGTTACTTAATAATTGACAACACGGTGGTTTTTTGCCAAGATATTTATGAACAATGATTTGGAGGCGATCATTAAATAGCCGTGATTTTAAATCAACTACTATTCACACCTTTCCGGTTTGTGTGTTAGTAGCTCCTACATCCGGGTTTAAGCGATTAAGATTTTTCTTAATCTTTCCTAAACCTGATGACTAATAGGAGTCACTATGCAGGTTAACTCTCAAAGAATTTGGATCAAAAATCCCCTCGACTGTTTAGACCCCACTTATGCTGGCGGTATCGTTATTCAAAATGATCTTATTGTCGAATTAATAAGGGCTGGTGAACAACCCTTGCAAGCGGTTGATGAGGTAGTGGATGCCCATGAACACGTTCTTATACCTGGCTTAATCAATAGCCACCATCACTTTTATCAGACATTGACCCGTGCTTTTCCTGCCGCGTTAAACAAAAATCTCTTCCCTTGGCTGCAAAGTCTTTATCCCGTTTGGGCCAGACTAACCCCTGAAATGATAGCAACATCTACCCAAATAGCGCTTTGCGAATTACTACTCTCTGGTTGTACTACAGCCAGTGATCATCATTATTTATTTCCTAATGGTTTAGAGCATGCTATTGATATTCAAGTAGAGCAGGCAACCAAACTGGGTATCCGCGTGCACCTGACCCGTGGCTCAATGAGCTTAGGTGAAGATCAGGGCGGCCTGCCTCCTCGAACCACCATTCAAACCGATCATGAGATCCTAGATGATAGCCAGCGATTGATTAAAGCCTATCACCAATATGACAATGGCGCGATGACCCGCATAGCACTAGCCCCATGCTCCCCATTTTCTGTTAGTGAAGAACTCATGCGAGCAACGGCTGATTTAGCTCAAGATCTTAATGTCAGATTACATACCCATTTGGCCGAAACCCATGATGAAACAGACTTTTGTATAAAAATGTTTGGCGTGCGTCCTGTAGACTATCTTGAGCGCGTTGGTTGGTTAAATCATCGTACATGGCTTGCGCACGGTATTCACTTTAATGATGAAGAAATAGCACGATTGGGTAAAGCGCATGTGGGTATTGCCCACTGCCCATCCTCAAATATGTTATTAGCGTCAGGACAATGCCCTACCCTTGCCCTACAAGCGGCGGGTTGCCCTGTCGGTCTTGGTGTTGATGGGTCCGCGTCAAATGACGGTTCGAATATGATTGGTGAAGTCCGTCAAGCATTATTGCTACAACGCCTGCGTTATGGTGCTAAGGAAATAACCCATCAAAAAGCGTTTGAATGGGCCACTAAAGGCTCAGCAGGGTGTTTAGGGCGTGATGATATTGGGGAGATAGCAGTCGGTAAACAAGCCGATATCGCGCTATTTAAACTTGATGAAATACGCTTTGCGGGCGCAGGTTCTCCTGTTGCAGCGCTATTACTTTGTGGCGCAACCAAAGCCGATAAGGTAATGGTTGCCGGTAAATGGCGTGTATTAGAGGGTCAAATAGTCGGTGTCGATATGAATCAATTGATGGCGAAACAAATTACGCTAGCGGCGGATTTAGCACGTGCTTAAAAATATGTGAATATAAACTACATTGATGGAAAGAATAGTGGCTCCCTAATTATGATTCAAACATTCTGGTATGCGGTATAGATAGTAATATTAGATTCACTAAAATATAGAGAACCTGATATTACTATAGTCAATCCACTATAAATCAAACAAAGTGCTACTGGAATAAGTTTTGCGCCGCCTCTGTCTGCGCAGGCACAGTAAGCAAGAAAAATTTATACCAGTAGCGCGTTATAATATTTGTACTTATTTTATTTAGGACTGACTATAGAAGTATTTCAAGCCCTTGACTTAAGACAATCAAATTTTAGTGCTTTTCTAGTAAAGTTATCTTTTATTGGCGTAATAATTTTAGATAATGTACAAGATATTTTTTGACGCCAAACCATAGAATGTTATCTATAACAAACACGTTCACAATTTTACATAGAAGATTCTTTAAGAATACTTTATATTTTATTAAAAATCACACATGGAAAAGTGGCTAGCGATAGCCACTTTTTTTATGCTGCGTCTATAATAGACAACCTTAGCTTTACGCAACCAGACAGGATG
>NZ_CAJHBE010000016.1:0-85914 GCF_904846555.1 Psychrobacter sp. DD43 | reverse complement strand
TGAACCCGTTGTTGAACCCGTTGTTGAACCCGTTGTTGAACCCGTTGTTGAACCCGTTGTTGAACCCGTTGTTGAACCCGAGGTAAATGATTCTCAATTATTAATTCAATCTGAAGACCCTCGGGCGCTTCTACGTTGTCCGCCGCAAGAATTGATAGGTGAGTGGACACCAGAAAAATGGGACTATTGGCTACAAGCTGCTCGTGAAGCCGCTAGTTTGGCTCAAGATGAATTGGCGCTTGCCCGTCAAGGTATGATGACAGGCAGCTGTAATGCCGAAGCCATCTTTGTCACAGCAGTCGATAGTAAGCATTTGCAGGCAACCTTTGAGCAGCTAGCGACAAAAATGCAGGTACAATTCCCTGATGCTGCCATCAGCTTACGAATTGATAGCAGTATCGCGCAAGCCGATGATAAAACCCCAGAGCGTCGTCAACAAAAACGTCTCGTTGAGGCTAAAACAGTGGCAGAATCAAGATTGTTTAATACGCCAGTGATGCAATATTTAACCGAGCGCGGCGAAGGAAAAATGGGCAAGGTTCAGTTATATTAAACAGTCATACATTTATTAATTGATAGTTTATAAAAATTAGCACTTTATTAAAAATATTGTATTTATTGAAAAATCAAGGTGATATTTATCTATCATCTTGATTTTTTTACCTTTATTGATTAAGGGGCGCTCACATCTTACTCTGAGTTTAATATTAAAAAACTGTAAGATTTATCATTATCCGCTATAATGGTTAAGTTATATTAACAACTAAAAAGCAGCTTGGATGAGAATATGTTAGATAATTTACGTGGTATGGCTGTGTTTGCTAGTGTGGTCGGACACGGCTCCTTTAGTGGTTCAGCCCGTGAGCTTGGTATCACCACCAGCGCCGTCAGTCAGCAAATACGTTCTTTAGAGAACGAGCTTGGTGTGGTGTTATTACATCGCTCAACCCGTAAGCTCAGCTTAACAGAAGCGGGTGCTAGCTTTTATGAAGCGGCAAAAGATGTGGTAAGTGCGGCAGAGCAAGGTCGAATTAAAGTCAATCAATTACGTGATGAATTGGCAGGTAGTTTGCGTATTGCAACGACACCAGAGCTTGGTGTTAATCATATTTTGCCAGCACTATCGACTTGGATGTCAGCGCACGATGATCTTAGTATCACCTATTTTGCAGATAATAATTATATTGATATGATTGATGAGCGAATCGATATTGCGATACGTATGAGCCCTAATATCAACGACTCAACTGTGAGCAATCATCCGTTATCTGATGTGCGTCAAATGTTGGTCGCTTCACCACAATATTTACGTCAGCATAAGAAAATCGAAACGCCGAAAGATTTGGCAGATCATCATCTTATCTGTATTGATATCATGAAGGATACAAATAATGTTGAGCTTACTCAGACTGAGACTGGTAAAAAAACACGTATCAAAATGACGTCGCGTATCCATACTAATAATGTCTTTATGGCAATGACCATCGCCAAAGAAGGTCATGGTATTCTTAGAATGATGGAAATGGATGTCAAAAAAGAGCTAGAATCGGGCAACTTGGTCGAAGTTTTGACCGGCTACCAGATGCCAAGTTTTGTACTATATGCTGTAACCTTAAACCGTGAGCAACAACCTGCAAAAATCACGCGCTGCTTAGAGGTATTAAAAAAATACTTTCATGCAAACTAAGGTTTAGTTTATTTAAATGCTAATGAAGCTGATTGATTAATAACGAAAAAAGCCTATAGATAATTTGTCTATAGGCTTTTTTATGTTTTTGTTAAATAGACGTTTAAAACGAGGGTTTTAGTAAATTAACCAAGCGTTCAACCACTTGTAAGCTTTCATCACGGCTCATATTAAGTGGTGGTAGCAAACGAATCACATGACCGCCTGTGACATTGATGATAAGTTTCTGCTCATCACGAGCACGATCGACAAGCTTGCTACAGTCCATGTCTTCAGGCAGGGCAATGCCAATCATCATCCCAGCGCCGCGACTGCTGACGCCATATTGTCCAAATGCATCAACCATGCTATCACCAATAAACTGTCCCTCGTTGACGGCGTTTTGCATGATATCACTGTTCGCCAATACGTCATATACGCTATGTACCACACGACTGGCTAACGGTGTGCCGCCATAGGTTGAGCCATGACTACCAGCTCCAAATAAGCCATTAGCGCGACCACGTACCATACAGGCACCGACAGGGAAGCCATTACCTAAGCCTTTAGCCGTCGTTAATACATCAGGGCGTGCGCTGCTATGCTGATAAGCAAAATACTTACCTGTTCGTCCATTGCCGGTCTGTACTTCATCAAGCATGAACAGCCAATTATGTGTATCGCATACGGCTTGTATCTGCTCAAGGTAAGTAAAGCCGTTAGCTGCCGTATTAAGACCACCTTCACCTTGAATAGGCTCTACGAATACCGCGCAAATATCCTCATAGTCATGAGCTGCTTGTTCAATGGCGGCAATATCCCCAAATGGCACACGGATAAAATCATTATCTAAAGTGTAAAAGCCTTCGCGCGCTTTGGGGTTGGCAGTTGCTGATAATGATAATAAGGTACGACCATGGAAAGATTGCTCCATCACAATGACTTTTGGACGCTTAAATCCTTGCTGATACGCGTATAGACGCGCCAATTTTAGTGCTGCTTCATTTGCTTCAGCGCCACTATTGGCAAAAAATACACTGTCCATTTGCGCGGCATTACATAATGCTTCACCAGCACGCTCTTGCCAGTCTATACCAAATAAATTACTGGTATGAACCAATGTTGCTGCCTGCTGTTGAATAGCTTCGGTTACTTGTGGATGGCAATGTCCTAAACCACATACCGCGATACCAGTCAATGCGTCTAGATAAGGCGTCTCATCTTGAGTATAGAGCCAGCTTCCTGAGCCGCGGGTAAAACTGATAGGTTGACGAAGATAAGTGGGCATCAGGTAAGTAGCAGACATGTACAGCATCCTTGGAATCATAAAGTGATAAAAGTAAGAGGGTAAAGGGCTTAATACTATAGCTCATCAGAAAACGGCGTGGACTCAGCAGGCAATGTATAGTCTTCGTTTGCCCATGCGCCAAGATCGATCAGCTTACAGTGATGACTACAAAATGGCTTATATTTATTATCTTGCCATGTGGTTTGCTTACCGCATTCTGGACAAGGATACGTTTTAGGTGAAGGGCTGGCGTTAGAAGTAGATTCGGTCATAATAAAAGTAGAGAGATCCTTGGTTTTATCAACAAAGTATCCTCAAAAAGTAAGCAGTAATTGATTTTAAAATCATTGCTCTAGTAATCTGATTGAGAAAGCTATTTGTCGATGAGTAATCGATATCGTGATATTACTATTGGGTTGCATTGACTATATAATAGCATGCAGCCGAATAATGACAAATGACAAATATTTTAAGGACAGCAAATGACTGACAACCTTGAGCTTTCACATCAGCAAGAGCGGGCATTTCAACCTCAACGACTCTCAGCACCACGTGATTTTGTGATGCCAGACGCAGCACTTAAACCTAAATCATCACTCGTTTTGGAGATTGGCGCAGGGAAGGGCAAGCATGCCTTAAGCTTTGCCATGCAAAATCCTGATAAGCATCTGATTGCGATTGAGCGTACGCGCAATAAGTTTGAGGCATTTAAAAAATTGGCAGCGCAGCAGAATTCTGCCAATTTGACCGCTATTCATGCTGATGCAATTGCATGGATCGTACATGCAATTGCGCCAAATAGTATCGATAGTATCTATATCTTATATCCCAATCCTGAGCAGCACAATCCCAATCAACAATGGCTTAATATGCCGTTTTTTGAGTTTTTACTGTCACGCTTACAGGTAGGCGGGGAGATAATATTGGCAACCAACATCGAAACATATATGGACAATGCCGAGCATCAAGCAAATGAGGTATGGTGTTTGCCCAATACGCGTAGTCAGGTTGCAAGCAGCAGTCAGCGTACACATTTTGAAGTTAAATACTTAGCACGGCAAGAAACCTGTTGGGAGTTAAGCATGAAGAAACCTGAAGGTTATCAAACCAGATTCGATAAGTGGATGATAGCTAATGTGAGTATTTAAGGTAATAGCCTAAGTAAAAAAGATAAAAGAATTACATTTACTATAAAATGCTAAGGTTAAGTTAAAACTATAAAATAGCCTAAGCAATTAAAATTGTAATAAATAAAACCGCCCCAGAAAGGCGGTTCAAAAATCCGTCGAGTAAGTACGTTAAAATAAGTTTATAAAAACGGTTTTACTAAGTTATTAGAATCCGTACGAGCATCAAGCACCGTCAAAAATGTATAAGCACCAATAAATTTCCGACTGATAAACATAAACTCTTTAGGTGGTAGATTGAACTCGAAAGACTGCATCGCTTGTGTCGCATCATTTGAGAGGCGAGTATGCAGCTTACTGTTAGCCCAAATATAGCGCTGTTGCTCATCTAGACAATTAGCAGGCATATCCGTGTTTATCACAGGATCACTAAAAGGTTCAGTTGCCAACAAAAACAATGAAGCGATATCTGAACGTACTTTATCACTCATGGTATCAAAAAAGTCATAACCAGTCATGGCACTCATCATAGATTGATGATCATGATAATAACCGGCACGTAATAAATTATGAGCAATCGTCAATAAGTTATTATCGAACTGCCGAATCGCGCCAAAATCTAATAAGACCAGTTTATCAATTTCGGTTTCGTCGCGTGCGACACGGACAAGGTAATTACCAAAGTTTGGATCCGTTTGCATCTCACCCCAAACGAAAATCTCTTGTATCATGATTTCGATAGCCGCCTGACCGATGGCGTTTCGACGCTCAAGAGGGAGTAGTTGCAATGCGTCAGAAACCACACTGATACCCGGCTCATAAGACATACAAAGTAAGCGTTTGGTCGAATAATGGCGATTGATTTTCGGCACTACATAACGTGCATCGTCAATCAAACGGTTATAGAACCGCTCTGTTGTGTCAGCTTCCGCCTCATAGTCGACTTCATGATGTAATAAATCACGTATCTCTTCAAACCATGCATCGAGTGAACGGGTTTGTGGAACGATATTACTAACCTTTAACAAACTCTTAAATAGAGCCAAATCAGAGTTAATCGCATCGGCCACGCCCGGATATTGAATTTTTAATACCACTTGCTCACCCGTGGCTATGACGGTTGCACGGTGAACTTGGGCGAGGGATGCCGTACCAATAGGGACAGGGTCAACCTGAAGCTCCTGCAGCTTATTACCCAATAAATCCTGTAAATTCTGCTCGATTTTTGGCCATGCAAGTGTTGCTGTATCATCATTAAGCGTTTGTAAGGCACGGGTAATCTCAGGTGGTAAGATATGCTCACCATAAATCGCCAGCATTTGACCAATTTTCACGACAGAGCCTTTTAATTTACCAAGCTCTTCTGCCAAATAATGCGCCTGTTCTTCCATAAAAATCTGGTTACGTGCTGTACGTGCTTCTTTATTAAGAAACATACCAGACACGCTATTACCTGCCCAACGACGACCGATGTTCAACGAAGTTTTGGCAATCGACATACGACGATCAAACCCCGAGGTTTTTAAATTATCGATAGACTGCTTGTTATTAGAAGACCTAGAGGTATTGTTTGCCATAGATATCGTCATTTCATCGAGTTGGTATTGATTTGTGGGTGATGTACCTACAATACAAGGGAGATGTGCTATGAGTGTACAGAATTGTATCATATAAAGAAGGCAGGTTTTGCAGCTTAGCCAAGCGACGTTATTTACTTTGTAATTTAGGCTAGCATGCTGAAATTCTTAAGCATTTTTTGCCTGTTAGTTTTAGCAGCCTTTAAAAACTATAACCCATCAAAAAATTCAACCCAGCATCACGCTAGGTCGAATTTATCAAAAGTCGTTATAGGTAGGTGCTACTTATCACTACTATTTAAATGTTTTCACGGGCAATAGCATGATGACCGATATCACGGCGATAATGAGCACCATCAAAACTGATAGCAGCAGTGACCGTTAATGCTGCTTGCTGTGCATCTGAGATGCTATCTGCTAATGCAGTCACACATAATACGCGACCGCCATTGGTCACGACTTCTTTCTCATTGCTAAGGGCATCTTCATTAGAAAAAGCCGTGCCTGCATGAAAGACTTTTACCGAATTTTGATTCTCATTATTTAATTCTGGCAAGCCTGCAATCACATCACCTTTCGATGAAGTTTCAGGGTAGCCTTTTGAGGCGATGACAATACCAAGGGCAGGGCGCTCATCCCAATTGGCTTCGCTCGGTAATTTACCTTCGAGTCCTTGTGCAACCAAATCAACCATCGACGATTGCAGGCGCATCAAAATAGGCTGCGTCTCCGGATCGCCAAAACGGCAGTTAAACTCAATCACATACGGGTCGCCGGCATCATCAATCATGAGTCCAGCATATAAAAATCCGGTATAAGGATGACCGGCAGCTTTCATCGCATCTACAACAGGCTGAATCACTTGTGCCATGACTTTATCATGAACCTCTTGAGTGACGACTGGCGCAGGAGAATATGCACCCATGCCGCCTGTGTTTGGACCCGCATCACCTTCAAAAGCACGCTTATGGTCTTGGCTGGTTGCCATTGGCAGGATATTTTCACCATCGACCATACAGATAAAACTGGCTTCTTCGCCTTGCAAAAACTGCTCAATCACCACGCGGCTACCGGCATCGCCAAATTTATTATCCGCCAACATATCGTCAATGGCTTCATGCGCCTGTTCGATCGTCTCAGCAACAATGACGCCTTTACCAGCAGCAAGACCATCGGCTTTAATGACAATAGGTGCGCCTTGCTCATCGATATAAGCCTTTGCCGCTACTGCGTCGGTAAAGCCCTGATAAGCTGCCGTTGGGATATTGTTTTGTTCCATGAATTCTTTGGCAAAAGTCTTTGAGCCTTCTAACTGCGCGCAATACGCTGTTGGACCCCAAGCTTTGATGCCAGCAGCACGACAAGCATCGACAATGCCTGTTACCAACGGTGCTTCTGGACCAACGATGACCATGTCGATAGCGTTATTCTGACAAAACTTGATAACAGCGCTGTGCTCGCCTGCATCAGTGGCGTCTTCCAAAGTGACGTTTTGGCATTTGGGTTCAAGGGCGGTGCCAGCATTACCGGGCGCGATATAGATATTTTTTACATTATTATCTTTTGCGCACTGCCATGCTAGTGCGTGTTCACGACCACCTGAACCAATCACCAAAATATTCATCATACCTCTTGCCCTTAGCATTAAAATTCATAATAAGTGAGTTAATAGCGAGCCAGCAAAATACTGTCCAATATTCTGCGCTATTCTAACAAAAAAACGCCGCCCTTGTCATGACTATGTGTCATAGCTATGCGCCTGTCCGTCTATATTCAGCCGTATCAGATCACAATCGTCTCATTAGTAAATGTTATCGACATCTTACTGATTCATGAAATGATGTTGTACGCTTTAGCTATGACAGCAGGTGCGTTACAATTCCACCTGAGAGATAGCCTTGAGTGAAATTATTTACTCATAGACCTGTTAAACCTCACAAAATAGTTCATATAGCGGGAGTCAGACAAACCATGATTGCTAATGTTCAATAAGTTCAAACTTAATTATTCACAATACATAAGACATAACACCTAAATAAGAAGCTTATAAAAAAGCGCAAGGACAAAGGATATGCCAAACTCTCTAAATATCGCAAAAGAGCGGATCAGCCAGATAAGCGATATTGCCACCAGTTATGTACAAGCGGACAAATCATTATTTGACCACTTTATTCATAGCTACTATCAGCCATTGCATCAAGAGACTGCAAAGGACATCAGTAATGCTGATTTGGCTGGGATGGCGCTGCATCATTTTACGCTATTAAAAGCCTATGATCGTAGCCATCCGCAGCTTGCCATATTAAATCCCATTGCAGAAGAGCAGCATTTTCACAGCTCACATACCGTTATCCAAATCGTTGCCTATGACCGACCATTTTTGGTCGACACGCTATTGATGAGTCTTGAAGAGCAAGGCATCGATGTGCATCGTACTTATCATATCATCGTCAATGTCGAACGCGATGAAAATGGCGCGATCACTAAAGTTGAAAGCGCTCAAGAAAGTGGCACCTCACACATGTCTTTGATTCATTGTGAAATCTCTTATCAAGACAATGATGAATTGGCGGCATTAAAACAGATGCTGCTGGCAAAAGTAGACACACTTGATGTCGTCGTTGATGACTGGCAGCAGATACGTGCCAAGCTAACCGATATAAAAGCGGAGCTTGCTACAAAAACACTGCCGGAAGTATTTTACTCTCAACAAGAGATTCAAGCATTTTTAGATTGGGTCTTGGACGATCACTTTATCTTTTTGGGATATCGCGAGTACCGCTTAGAAGACGGGCACAGAATCGAGGTTAATAGTGTTGGCAATATAGCCAACCAAGACGACCGTAGTGATTTGGATTTATTTTCTATTGGCAATAGTGGGCTTGGGCTATTACGTGGCGGTAGTGAAGATCAGCTTTCAAAAAGCTTTGACGAGCTGCCAAGCAATCTAAAAAGACTGCTAACAGCGCCGCAAGTATTGGTATTGTCAAAATCAAGCCGAGTATCGCCAGTACACCGTCCAGTTTATATGGATTTTTTGGGCATTCATAAGTTTGATGATAATGGCAAGCTCATCGGTGAGCATCGTTTTATTGGTCTTTTTACAGCGCAAGCTTATCAACTAAGCGTGCAACAAATTCCATTATTACGCGAAAAATCCAATAAAATCATGGCGATGGCAAAACTACCACGTGATGGTCATGCGTATCATAAAATGATGCATATCATTAACACCTTGCCGCGCGATGACTTGTTTCAAGCAAGCATTGAAGATCTTTACCCGACAGTACTAGGAATTAGCCAACTACAGGACAAAAAAAGCCTACGCTTATTTTGCCGTATCGATCATTACCAGCGTTTTGTTTCCTGCTTGGTCTATATTCCGCGTGATAAATTCAATACCGAACTTCGCATCAAGGTACAGAACGTCCTAAAAGAAGCTTATGGTGGTACATCTTCAGGCTTTACAACGGAGTTTAATGAATCTGAACATGCCCGCGTCCATGTGCATGTCCGTACAGTGCCAGGTCAAGTGCATGAGGTGGATACCGCTGCGCTCCAAGCCAAGCTGTCCTTTTTGATGCAGTCGTGGAGTGATAACTATCAAAAAATGCTGCTGGATAATGTCGGTGAGCAGCATGCCAATGCTCTGACGCGCAGATTTTTAAGTTATATCCCTGCCGCTTACCAAGAGCGATTCGATGCACGTACTGCCGTTGAAGATACCAAGCGTTTGGCTGGACTTAGCGATGAGCAGCCGATGATTTGGCACTTGTATCAATCGACAGGTGACGCAAGCAATCAGTTGCACTTAAAGCTATATGGTCGTCAAAAAGCAGTTATCTTATCTAAAGTCTTACCCGTACTAGAGAACTTCGGGGTATCAGTTATCTCAGCGCAGACCTATGAGTTTGATTTACCTGAGCAACCTATTTGGATGCAGGAGTATGAGCTGGTCTTAGAGCACGTTGATACCATTGATATGCAAGTGGTGCGTGCACAGTTTGAAGACAGCTTAAAGCAAATTTGGGCAGGACAGGTTGAGAGTGATTCACTTAACGAATTGGTATTGACCACCAAGTTAGATACTTATGATGTGGTGGTACTGCGCGCCTTGTCACGCTATATGATGCAAGCGAAAGCACCGTTCTCAAACGTCTATATTCAACAAACTATGGTCAAAAACAGTGACATCAGTGTCGCATTAGGCAGTTTATTTGATGCAAGAATGAATCCTAACTATAGTGAAGAGGAACGTGCCAGCAAAACCAGCCAGATTCGAGCACAGATTACCACCGCATTAGCAGGTGTCAGTAGCTTGGATGAAGACCGTATCTTCCGCTGGTACTTGGATTTAATTAACGCTATGGTACGTACCAACTTTTATCAAAGAGAGGCGAATGGGCAGCGTAAAGATCGTTTGTCCTTTAAATTTTTGGCAGCAGATATTCCAAATCTACCCAAGCCTAAACCAATGTTTGAGATATTTGTCTATTCACCACGCGTTGAAGCAGTGCATTTGCGTGGCGGTAAAGTCGCTCGCGGCGGGCTGCGTTGGTCTGATCGTATGGAAGATTTCCGTACTGAAGTACTTGGTCTGGTTAAAGCACAAATGGTCAAAAACGCCGTTATCGTACCGGTTGGCTCAAAAGGCGGCTTTATCGTTAAAACCAAAACGATGGCGGATGGTCGTGATGTGTTCCAAGCTGAAGGTATTGCCTGCTATCAAACATTTCTTCGCGGTATGCTTGATGTGACCGACAATATCGTCGATGGTGCGATTGTCCCGCCAGCCAATACCGTACGTCATGATGAAGATGATCCGTATTTGGTGGTCGCTGCCGATAAAGGTACGGCAACCTTTTCTGATATCGCTAATGCTTTGTCTGCTGAATATAACTTTTGGCTAGATGATGCCTTTGCTTCTGGTGGCTCGGTTGGTTATGACCACAAAGCGATGGGCATTACCGCCCGCGGTGGTTGGGAGTCGGTCAAGCGCCACTTCCGTATGCGCGGCATGGACATCCAAAATCGTGATGACTTTACCGTCGTGGGCATTGGTGACATGAGCGGTGATGTTTTTGGTAACGGTATGCTCAGATCAACCCATACCAAACTGGTTGCTGCCTTTAACCATCTGCATATTTTCATTGACCCAAATCCAGATACAGCAGCGTCTTTTGCAGAACGCGAGCGCTTATTTGATCTACCTCGCTCATCGTGGGAAGATTATAACCAGTCTCTCATTAGCCAAGGCGGTGGTATCTTCTCACGTCAAGACAAGACCATTGCTATCAGCCCTGAAATGAAAGCGGTTTTTGATATCTCAGATGACAGCTTAGCACCCAATGACTTTATCAGCGCGTTGCTAAAATCGCCAGTAGATCTCATTTGGAATGGTGGTATCGGTACCTATGTGAAAAGTAGTGAGGAGAGTCATGCTGACGTAGGTGATCGTGCCAATGATGCCGTACGTGTCAACGGTGGCGAATTACGTGCGGCTATCGTCGGTGAAGGGGGTAACCTAGGCCTCACGCAGCGAGGTCGTATCGAATATGCCCAAACTGGTGGACGTATTTATACTGATGCTATCGATAACTCAGGCGGCGTCAACTGCTCAGATCATGAAGTCAATATCAAAATCTTACTTGGCAAAGTGGTTGAGCAAGGTGATATGACGTTGAAGCAGCGTAATGAGCTTCTTGAAAGCATGACCGAGACCATTAGCGAATTGGTGCTGCGTCAAAACTATCTGCAACCGCAAGCAATTGAGCTGAGTCAAATCCGAGCAGCTGCAAACTTAAGCGATCATCAGCGCTTTATTCAGATGTTAGAAGCAGAAGGGCGTCTAGATCGAGCGATTGAGTATCTGCCATCAGATGAAGAGATTGCTAAACGCCAAAAATCTGGCACAGGTCTGACCAATCCTGAGCTAGCCGTTGTGATGGCTTACGGAAAAATGTGGGTTTATGACAACTTACTGCTCTCAGATTTACCGGATGCGCCGTATTTCGTTAATGAATTACGCAAGTATTTCCCCGATGAGCTGGCATCGCGCTTTTTTGATGAGATGACTGAGCATCGTTTACACCGTGAAATCATCAGTACGTATATGACCAATAGTGTGGTCAACCGTCTGGGTATCGAAGCATTATTCCGTCTGCATGAAGAGACAGGACAAACGCTTGCCACTATCGTGCGCGGCTATGCCATTGCGCGTGATGTATTTCATGTCTCAAAAGCATGGGAGCTGCTTGAAGCACTTGATAATCAAGTCGATGCCACTTTGCTGCTTGAGCTTGAACTGCGTCTGCGCGATGCACTCGAAAACGGAGTAGTCTGGTTTATCAATGCCTTTGGACAAGATTTGCAAGTGGCTGATATGATTAGCCGTTTTGAAGACAGTGTCGAAAAGCTAACCAAATCAGGCGGATTTATTGAGCAGCAATTCTCACAATACTTGCAAGCCGATACCACAAGATTGATAGAAGATGGTCTTTCTATCAATGATGCATCGATGTTTGCAATGTTGCCATACCATGTTGATGCCCTTGATGCTGCCCTTTTAGCAGAGCAGTACGAACGTCCGGTTGACGAGATTGCCACTTTATACTTTGAGGCCTATCACGTTTTGCAGCTTGATTGGATGATGGATAATATTGCTATCTTGCCGCAGCAAGACCACTGGGATCGCCGTGCCCGTCATGCGCTTGCCAATGACGTATCGCGCAGCTTACGTATGCTGATGGAGACGTTATTGACTCGACCTGATGCCATTCAAGCCTTCAGTGATTGGAAGTCGCGTCATGCTAGCCAGCTTGCCGGCGTTACTGCTGAGATGGATAAACTTGATAGCAATAATGATAGCCAAATCAGCCTCTCAACGTTATCCGTCTTGATGAGTGAGTTAAGTGGTTTAGTGACCAAATAGCGAATCGAGTAAGTAAAAAGATAGTTTGATTATAAAAAACCACCGTTATTCATTAACGGTGGTTTTTTTACATTTTTATGCTAAATAGCTGTGCCAGTATCATTTAATAAATGCCTTTAAACGTACTTCTTTATCATATGTCGTCATCAATCAGGCTAACCTATCATACTTTATCACTCATAACACGCCGACATCCTTGACCACTGATTTGACTAAAGCCGCCAGAGATTTTTTCGACCTTTATTTGGGTCAAAATGCGATCTTTTAACGCCTGTACGTGAGAGATAATACCAATCAATTTTCCTTCTTGTTGCAAGCCTGTCAAGGTATCTAGAGCAATATCTAACGACTCTTCATCAAGCGTGCCAAAACCTTCATCCAAAAATAGCGAATCCACACGGATGTTGTGGCTGGCCATTTGAGATAGTCCAAGAGCGAGCGCGAGACTGATAATGAAGCCTTCACCACCAGATAAGTTTTTGGTGCTGCGAATATCGCCGCCTTGATAGTTATCAATCACATTAAGCTCAAGCGGATTGCTGTCATCATGAATCAGCAAGTAGCGGTCACTCATCTTTTGTAATTGGCTATTGGCATGGCTAATCATCACTTCAAAGGTTAAGCCTTGAGCAAAGGTGCGATATTTCTTACCATCGGCTGAACCAATTAAAGTATGCAGCTGCTGCCAAACTTGTAACTTCTCTTTTTGTGCATTAATGGCTATAAGCTGCGTTGCTTGTTGACCTTTTTGGTTTTCATTGTCTTTAAGCCTTTGAACAATAGCACCAATCTGTTGGCTGAGCTGATCAATCTCCATCTGAATGTGCTGATGTTGGGCGGCAATCGTTTCTTGGCTGACATTCGTCATAGCAAGAGATAGGTTCTGCTCTAATGATTGTTGGGTGCTATCTAACTGTGACTGTGCCTGCTGCAAGGCGCTGTCAATCGCAAGCTTACGAGTATGTAAAGCATCACGCTCTTCTTTAGGCAGGCGCGCAAGGGTAAAAGCGTCTTCATCCACAAATTGCGCCGCTGCTAGATGCTCCATAAATACCGCTTGTTGCGTATTAAGGGCTGTCATAGCAGACTGCAATTCTGCCAATAGCTGTCGTTGCCTTTTTTGCAATTGCTCTAATACTTGCTGCGTGCTGTCTAGCTGTCTTTGAGCATTTGCTTGTTTGGCTTTTGCGTCATCCACTGTGTGGCGCAGTAGAGTGTCTTCTGACTCTGGGTTTTTATCTGAAAAAAGCTTTGTTCTTTTGCTCTTGAGCAGCTCAAGTTCAGTGTTTTTATCCGCTATCAAATGTTCGAGGTTCTTTAGAGCGCTTTCATCCGTGCAAAGCTGTGCTTGCTTAGTGTCAATTTGAGCGCTCACTGCACTTAAGGTATTGGTTAGCTGTTGCTGGCTGTTTTTTTGCTCGTTAAAATATTTTTTTAGCTGACTGAGCATGCTGCGCTGTTGACGTAATCTGTCAATATGACGCTCATAGTCGCTGCTATCTAATACGGTTTTATTATGAATACTAGCGTCCAATTGCTTAATTGCACTTTGAACGTCTGCTTTTTTAAAATCAATACTTAAGTATTCTGCATAGTTATCCGCCGGATACTTATCTGCCAAAGTTAGAATACTGCTAGTAAGAGGGATTAATGCCGAAAAGTTGGTGGCTATTTTATCTTCAGTAGTGTCTATTTTCTGCGAGTGTAGCTTGATATCCATCGTCAGGTTATTGATCTTATTCATCAGTGCTTGATGCTGCTTTTCATCACTTTCTATAGCAATACTTAGCGTTGATATGCTTTGTGTCAAGTCATCATGTTGAATTAATATATTTTTAAGAGACTGTTTTTGCTCAAGCAGATTTTGTTTGGTAATGTCTAATAAAGCTAAAGGGCGTTCAATATCACTATCAGGTTTATTTATATCCTCACTCAATTGATAAAGCGGATGGATAATCGCTGCCATCGCTTTTGAATGATTTTTATTGATATCAAGTAGTGAGAGCAGGCTTTCTTGAATATCTTTGCCCAACATCTCGCATTGCTGCTGCAAAGGGGCTAACTGCTGCTGTTGGTGGTTAATGGCTTCGTTCTTAGTAGCATGGTCAATATGATATTTGGACAACGTTTTCTCTAGACTCTCAATGAGTATCTCAAGCTCAGATAATTGCTGCTGGGTCTGCTGCATCAGCGATAACTCTTGTTTATTGTCAATCTGACTATCTAATAGCGGATGATGTTGACCATAAGGGTGCTCATGCGCACCGCACAAAGGGCAGGGCATACCGTCTTTGAGTTCCACGATGTAATCTTCAAGCCTTGCGACTTTTTGTAGTAGATGAAGGTGTGTCTGCTTATCTTGCTTTTTAAGTTTAGTATTTTGAATATCTGCGCGATGAGTGGCAATTAAGTCGTCTAAGACCGTCAATTCTTGATTCAATATCGGTAGCGCGAGATTGATATTATGAACTTGACTGATTCGCTCAGACCGCTGTGTAATCTTAAATCTCACTTGCTCAATTTGTGTGATAATCTGATCGATTTGTTCTTGCTCACCGCGCATACTAGCAAGCGGCTGCTTTTGAATGATCACTGCTTGCTGCTGTTGGAGATTTAGCAGTTGCTCGCGCCGCTGCGCTACCAATGAAAGATCAGTATCTTGCTGTTTAGACAATATCTCAAAATCCGCTTGTAGCTGGCGGGCATGGCTATGTTGACTCATCCTAGCGGCTGAAAGTTCAGCGTTATCTTCTAGTAGCGCCCTTAATCGTTGACAGCTAGTATCAAAGATTGTCATATCGGTATCAAGGTCGATCAGCTCTGGGTAGTTGTCAAAGTAATTGTCGATATTATTTAGCTGAGTTTTGGTGCTATCGGCGGTTTGCTGATGGTTTTGTATTGCTTGGCGCAATATCTGTACATTGCCTACCGATAAGTCCTTACGCTGGTTGTATTCCACTAAGGATTGAGACTGTTGTCTGATTTTGTTATCTAATTCGCGTACCTGTGCGATGATGGGTAAGTTTGTTTGCAGGTTGTCTGCGGCTTGCTTTTCTAGCTTATTGGCATCGCATAAATGGCGAGCAGCTTGCGTAAGCGTTTCTTGCTGGTCAGGGATTTGACTCAGCAAACTCTGTTGTTCAATATCTAGATTTTTTACCGTGTCACGACTATAGCTAAGCTCACGAAACTGGCTATCAATCTCTAATGCCTTGTTGGCAATATCTAGACGCTTGGCTTCTGGAATAAAGGCTTGCTGCGCTTGCTGGGCGGTTGCAAACTCGCTCTGATAAATAGACAGGTTATGTTGTAGCTGTTGTATGTTATTTAGCCATTGCAGCTGCTCACTTAATGTCTTAAAGGTTTGTCGCTGTGTGCTTTGCTGTTGATTTAAGGCTTTTAGCTCGGCTGCCAGCAGATTTTCGTCTTTAACACTGATCAAGGATAAGCTATCAACGCCTGCCTGCAACTTGCTGAGCACATCTTCTTCAAAGCGTTTTTTCTCATGAACATTGAGTGAGATTTTAGCATAGATAGCGGTACCTGTTATCTTCTCTAAAATCGCCGCTCTATCACCGATATCAGATTTTAAAAAGGCGGCAAAACTGCCTTGTGCCAGCATGATGGAGCGGGTAAATTGGCTAAAATCCATACCAATAAGATTCTGAATATACGCAGAGGTCTTAGATTTTTTCTCTTCTAAAATCTTGCCAGATTTGACCTCGCTAATCTCGTGCTTAATCGGTAATAAGTTGCCTTTGGCTTTTTTGTGGGCACGATGTTGATACCATGAACACTGATATCGCTTGGCGTCAATCTCAATGATGACTTCTGCGGAACACTCTCCTGTACCTTGAGTCATAATCTCATTGGTAGAGCCAGTAATATCACCAAGTCGTGGCGTTTGGCTGTAGAGCGCCAAACAGATAGCATCCAAAATGGTGGTTTTGCCAGCGCCCGTTTGTCCTGTAATGGCAAAGATACCTTCGTTAAGAAAAGCGGCGTCACTAAAATCAATGTGCCATTCGCCTTTTAAGGAGTTGAGGTTTTTAAGTCTTAGTTCAATTAGGCGCATGGCATGGTCTTATTTTTATAGATAGTAGTGATAATTTACTGTTAGTTGTATTAGGCTTACGAGTTGTGGATATTATTCAGCTTGAGTATCTGCATGATGTAGGTCATAAACGATCTGACCATAAGCTTCTCGCAAGGTCAATCTTTGCTCATCAGGGATGTTATGAGTGGCTAAACAACGCTCAAATACTTCTTGCTCATTTAAGTCTTGTAGCGTCTCAGAGATTTGTTGCTGATGAAGTACTTTATTATAGTTGCGTGGATTTTTAGTGATTAACACTTCAACCGTTAACTCTTTTGTTATCTCGTCAATTTTCTCACGCAAATCATTTACGATAGTATCGCCGGTATAAGTTACCTCTAACCAGACCGATTCTGAATGAACGAGTTCTTTAATGGTGCTCTCAATAGTTTCCAAATCACCTGATACTTGCGCCAAGTTTTGGAACTTTGGAATAGGGAGTGAGGTAACTTGCATCTGACGGGCGGTATCATGATGCAGTGGCGTGGCGGGTAAAGTGAAAGGAGTGCTTAGAATAACTTCTGTTTGTTCAGAGGGTTCTTCAATACTCGTTTCACTATGCTGATCACTTTCTAGAGACTCGACATCAGCAAATAGGTCATCCATAAAACTTGCCGCCTGATTGACTGCTTTTTTAGCGGTTTTTTCTACGGTCTTATCAGTGTTAATAAGGGTGTTGTTCAGCTGATGAGTGCTGCTCTCAGAGGCATTTTCCAGTGTTAGCTCTTTGTTTTTTAGCACCGTGCCAAACTGTATGAGCAATACTTGCTTTTGCTGGCGCGCCTCACCAAAGCCCATTGCAATGGGTGATCCTGAATATCGAATGGTTTCACGCCCACCGACGCGTTGTGGCACATGTAAATGCCCAAGCGCCACGTAATCAAAGCTTTCACTGAACATATCAGCGGAGACTTTACCAAGCGAGCCAACATATAGCTCACGAACACCATCATCATCAGTAGTGGTGCCGCCGGCAGCAAACAGATGCCCTGTGGCAATAATAGGGATATGGCGCTTATGCGATTTTAATAATTCAGCTTGTTTGGCGTTGGCAATATCTGCGACTTCATCATAGTGCGCGCAGATACCTTTGATAACATTGGCGTCTTTGCTTTGAGCTGACTCGCCAGCCTGACTGCCACGCACATCCCGATCACGCAGATAAGGGACAGCGGCGATAATGCAATGCGGTGTACCGGCTGCATCATCTAACACCATCACTTCATCATTTAAGTCATCACAAGCCGTACCAACGACATGGACGTTTAAAAACTTAAGTACATTGCTTGGGGCATCCAAAAATGTCGGTGAATCATGATTGCCAGCGACGATGACAATATGTTGACAGCATGACTTTGAAACCTTGCCTAAAAACTCATAATACAGCGCTTGGGCTTTATTGCTTGGCGTCATGGTATCAAAGATATCACCAGCGACAATAAGTACATCCACTTGCTGCGCACTAATAGTGTTTTGTAGCCAATTTAAAAAGTCGGCAAATTCATCGTAGCGCAGACGTCCATAAAGCCTGCGTCCCAAATGCCAGTCAGAGGTGTGCAGGATAGTAAGAGGGGTAACAGCGGATACAGACATAATGAGGCTTAATGGTGAATAAAAGACAGCCATTATTCTAGCAAGGATTGGAGGATTTTGCTCTGTTGCAATCAGAAAAAAGCCCTACCACTAGATTGGCAGGGCTTTAAATAAAAAGGGGCTTTTAGGGCGCTTTCTAATCAATCACTAACTGCTCAAGACCACCATCTTCTGTTGCCAAATTAGCAATCATAGATAGCGCATGCGCTTGTTGGTTAGGATTTGGTTTTGGTGTTGTAGCAGTACCGCCTCGTAACCAGTTATTATCGTTTTCTGAGGTCTTTTTATTATTATACCAAGCCAAATCATGATGTAAGCTTACGACATCACCCATGATGAGTAGAGCAGGCGTATGTAGTTGATGTTGTGCTTGTAATTCAACGATACTTGCAAGTGTACCCGTTAATACTTGCTGATTGGGCATACTGGCGTTAGAGACGATGGCAATCGGGGTCTTTGCGCTACGCCCAGCGTCAATCAAACCTTCCGTCAAGCGCGGTAGCGAATGCAGACCCATATAGAATACGACTGTTTCATCAGTATTCAAAAAACTTTTGAAGTTATTATTAGGCGAGCCTGCCTTTAAAAACCCTGTCACAAAACGTACTGACTGCGAATGGTCACGATGGGTCAGCGGAATACCAGCATAGCTAGCAGCGGCATTGGCAGCGGTAATGCCTGGCACTACTTGATACGGAACATTGTGAGAGCGCAAACTTTCAATCTCTTCACCGCCACGCCCAAAGATAAACGGGTCACCGCCTTTTAAACGCACCACACGCCGACCTTCTTTTGCGCTATTAACCAATAGCTCATTGATGCCCAATTGTGCAACGGCATGATTACTGCGTTTCTTGCCCACAAATACTTTATCGGCATCGCGGCGGCACAAATCCAATACTTGCGGTGATACCAGCGCATCATAATAGACGATATCTGCTTGCTGCATCAGACGCAGTGCTTTAAAGGTGAGTAGCTCTGGGTCACCGGGACCGGCACCAACGATATAGACTTCGCCCATCGTATTTTGGGCTTCTGTTGATTCATCTGTAGCATTTTTTGCAGTGATATTTGCCGCTGTGTTATCCAGATCAGTTTGCAATTGGGCAATGGCTTCGTTTTCATTACCGGAAAACATCAATTGACTGACTTTACCTTCAAATACTCGCTCCCAAAACTGCCGACGCCCAGTCAATGTTGGAATTTTGGCTTTAACGTCACCACGAAACTCGCCAGCCAGCTTGGCAAGCTTACCATAGCCTTGCGGAATCAAGGTCTCAAGGCGTGCCCGCAGCAAACGTGCCAGCACCGGTGCTTTACCGTTGGACGAGATACCAATGACGATGGGATTGCGATCAACAATAGCTGGGAAGATAAAATCGCATAAATGCGGCGTATCGACGACGTTTACCGGAATGTTGAGTTCAGTGGCATCAGTATGGATTTGGTGATTAAGCATCTCATCATCAGTCGCCGCGATAATAACGCGCGAATCTGTCATATAGGTTTTATTATAATTCTCATAAATCAGCGCGTGCTTACTCTCACTGAGCAAGGCTTGTATCTCATGGCTAATGCTTGGCGCAAGGACAGTGATACACGCGCCAGCACGGCTCAGCAAATCAGCTTTGCGTAATGCCACATCACCGCCGCCAACAATCAGTACTTTACGATCTTCTAATTTAAAAAATAGGGGAAAGGTATTCATAGTATGACCAGTCATTCAATTGAATATATACTACTATTATGAGTTATCAGTTGCGCAGGCTCACGTAATGTATTGGCATTAGTATATTCGTTTTTGAGATATTAAAAGTAGTTTTTGTTGAGAAAGGGAATAGCAATATAAAATCATGATACTGAAAAAATCCCGCTTAACTCGGTATAAACCGGTTAAGCGGGATTTTTATCCATTGTATTCATTAAATCATAATTCTGTATTTAGCAATTACAACTGTGTATGCAAGCCACACTCGCGATGCTCTTCTACCTTAGTCGGATCGAAGTAATCAAACTCATTAGGTAGGTTATGTTCTTCAAGATACACGTCTAGCTCAGCATCTGTCTTATCAAACAACGGTGCGACTTTTAACACGCCGTCTTTAGACAAGCTCAGGACATCAAGACCTTGACGGAATTCGGTTTGATCTTTACGAATAGCATTGAACCAAACATCAGGTTTTAGCTCATCTAAAGCGCGGCGGAATGGCTCAAGCTTCACTTGATCGGTGAACTCATCATGTAGTGGGTTATCAATACCAGGAATACCTTCCATTGTCACGTCACGATGGGCAGCAGTTTGCTTAGGAATATAGGTGATCACGTTTAAATTTAAATCACGGATGACTTTATTGGCAAACTGGTAAGTGGCGTCAGTGTTATAACCAGAATCTACCCATAGTACCGTGATATCAGGGCGCAGCGACGCAACCAAATGCAAAATCGCTGACTCGTAAGGACGGAAGTTAGTGGTAATAATCGGGTTTTTCGCTTGGCTTAATGCCCATTCTACGATTTGTTCTGGCGTTTGACCTTGCAAGTCTTGGTTGGCTTGATCGATATCTAGATTTGGGTGTAATTGACTCATGGTAGATTCCTTGATGAAAGTTCATGTAAAAATGATTTGAGTGAAAAGTAACTAATATAAGTGCTTATGATTTATTCTAAAACTAAGTGCCTGCAAACATCGGTAATGCGCTAGCATCGCGTCCATCGTAACTGCTGGCAAGCGCATTAAATGCTTGACTGATATCAGAGATAGATTTCATATCATGCTCACTGAGCACAAAGCTATCTGCACCCGCGCGTAAAAGGTAAGCAATTTGGTCACGGCCAAACTTGCCAGCCATACGAATCTCGCCCTGATAGCCTATTTGACGCAGGGTTTGCGCATAACTAAAACCGCGTCCGTCGGTAAAGGCTGGTACATGGATCACAATCAAATCTTGTTGTAATAAAAACTCTGACAAACCAACCAATGTATCGGTGTCATTATCTGACGTAACCCAAACGCCAACACGGCTGGCATGTTCAGTCAATAGCTCGTTCAGCTGCTGTAATAGCCCGCCAGCAAGCTTGCCTTCAGCATTCAATAAATCAGTGAGCGGCAATACGATATCGAATTTTTCTTGTTTATGTAATAGCTCAAGCAGCGATATATGGCTAAGAGCAATGCCATCTGGTAGCTCATCGGTATTAAGCGCCAACCACGTATCACTTTGACCGATATCAATACCTTTGCTGTTTAACACATGATGATTACCCATAGACCTTCTCCTTAAAAGGTGCCACGCCAACGCGATTGACCAAGTCACTAAAAGCTTCTACGTCGTTCTCATTGCTCACGCGCTGCTCTAAATAGACATCCAGTATTTTTTGTAGGGTAATCGCCACATCTTCGGCTGGTACTGCTTTACCCAATATTTTACCGACTTTGGCATCGTTACTAGAGTTACCGCCAAGGCTGATTTGATACCAATGCTCACCCTTTTTATCGACACCAAGAATACCGATATCACCCGTATGATGATGCGCACAAGCATTCATGCAGCCAGACATATTGAGGCGAATCTCACCCAAGTCATAAAGGTAGTCGAGATCATCAAATTGCTTTTCGATTTGTTCAGCGATATTGTGAGTTGTGGCATTGGCGAGTGAGCAGTAGTCCCAACCTGGGCAAACAATCATATCTGTTAATGTGTTTATGTTGGCACGTGCTAAATGCAGATCCGCCAACTGTTCCCATAGCTCATATAGTTGATTGGTTTGCACATCAGAGAATACGAGATTTTGCTGATAAGTACCGCGCAATTCACCAAAGCTATATTTGTCTGACAGATCCGCGAGAGCATCCATTTGTGATTCGCTGACATCACCAGATGGTACGTAGGTTCCGTCGACCAAACCTGCCTTTAGCGAAATGACGACAGCGCGATAGCCTGCTATTTTATGCGCAACTGTATTTTGGTTATACCAATCGGCAAAATCTTTATTCGCATTGAGTTGCTGTTGCAAGTCAGACTGTACTTGTAAGGCATCAAAACCAACATAATCAGGCTCACTAAAGAAGCCAATAGCAGTGTCAAAATTGGCATCGGTCAGCGTCAGTGGACCATCTTTGGTATGAGCTTCCCACTCAGCATCGACCAATTTCGCAAAGGCAGGACCGCCCATGCTCTCGACCAATATTTTGATACGCGCTTTGTATTTATTATCGCGGCGACCATGCAGGTTATAAACGCGCAAAATAGCGTCTAGATAGCTAAGCAAATGCTGACGTGGCAAGAATTCGTTAATTACTTTACCAATCACTGGTGTACGGCCAAGACCGCCACCCACCAATACTTCAAAACCAAGCTCGCCTGCGTCATTGGTTTTTACATGCAATCCCACATCATGTACTTGCGTCGCCGCGCGGTCATTGGCAGTACCAACGACAGCAATCTTAAATTTACGCGGTAAAAAAGCAAATTCAGGATGAAAGGTAGACCACTGACGGATAATTTCGCAATAAGGACGTGGATCCGCAATCTCTTCTTGATGAATACCCGCATAAGGATCGGTAGTCGTGTTGCGAATACAGTTGCCCGACGTTTGAATGGCATGCATCTGTACCGATGCCAGCTCCGCCAATATGTCTGGCACATCTTCTAGCTTTGGCCAGTTTAGCTGGATATTGGTACGGGTCGTGAAGTGTCCGTAACCCTTATCGTATTTACGGGTAATCTCTGCCAATTTACGCAGTTGGTAGCTGGCTAGCAGGCCATATGGAATGGCGATACGCAACATTGGTGCATAGCGCTGAATATAAAGACCGTTTTGCAAACGCAGCGGTAAAAATTGCTCTTCTGGCAGCTCGCCTGCCAAAAACCGTTCGGTTTGGTCGCGAAACTGTGCGACTCGTTCTTCTACCAAGGTTTGGTCAGCGTAGTTATATTGATACATGACGTAATCTCAATTTTATTTTTAAACATAAAAGCTGCGACGAAAATGATTTGCGTGTGTATTCGATTTTATTGCCAGTCGCAAGGTAAACCATTCAGATTTACATCATATAAGCTTGCGTCTATAAACATAAATTCCTTTAAGACATATCTATATCCAAACACAGCATAAATTTTCATAACGAAAATTAGGTAGCCTATGCTTATCGAATTCAATACCTGATTTTAATGAGCAGTTTTTAATCATTTAATAAATAGCTTTAACGTACTGCCATTATCCCTTTATTCGCCCAATTGCTTCTCTACGACTTTTATCTACAGTTACTCATCTTTCTCTCATCTCTTAAGGCTGTAAAATTACTATGACATCTATCACCCATAATCAAACACCCTCAAAACTTGTTCCTCCGCACGGTAGTACTGAGCTTAAGCCGTTACTATTGAATGGTGAGGCTCGCAACCAAGCATTAAAACTTGCTAGTACTTTGCCAACCATTACGCTCAGCTCACGTGAGCGCGGTGATTTGATTATGTTTGGTATTGGCGGTTTTACGCCGTTAAATGGTTTTATGAATCAAGCCGATTGGCAGGGCGTGGTTGATAATATGCACCTGCAAAGTGGTGATAATGCTGGCTTGTTTTGGCCGATTCCTATTACTTTATCAGCACCGAAAGCGACAGCGGACAGCTTAAATACAGGTGATAAAGTCGCATTGGTGGCGCAAGATGGCGAGATTATGGGCATCTTGACGGTAGAAGAAACCTATACCATCGATAAAGGCCATGAGTGCCAGCAAGTATTTACCACCACAGATCCAGAGCATCCTGGCGTACAGCAAGTACTGGAGCAAGGTGAAGTCAACATTGCAGGTAGCGTTGAAGTCCTAAGCGAAGGCGAGTTTCCAACCTTATATCCTGAGATTTATAAAACACCAGCTGAAACCCGCGCAATTTTGGACAATAAAGGCTGGCAAACGGTCGCGGCGTTCCAAACCCGTAATCCCATGCACCGCTCACACGAATATCTTGCCAAGATTGCCATCGAGATTTGTGACGGCGTATTGATTCACTCATTATTAGGCGCATTGAAGCCCGGTGATATCCCAGCAGACATCCGTCAAGAAGCGATCAAAACTTTGATTGATAATTACTTTAGACAAGACACTGTGATCCAAGCCGGTTATCCGCTTGATATGCGTTATGCCGGACCGCGTGAAGCATTATTACATGCCGTATTCCGCCAAAACTACGGCTGTAGCCATTTGATCGTTGGTCGTGACCATGCCGGTGTTGGTGATTATTATGGTGCCTTTGATGCGCAAACCATCTTTGACCACGTCGGTAAAGATGATTTGATTACCCAACCGTTAAAGATTGGTTGGACGTTTTGGTGTAATGCTTGTAATGCCATGGCGTCAGACAAAACCTGCCCGCATGAAGCGTCTGAACATGTCAAAGTATCAGGAACCAAACTACGCAAAGCACTCTCAGAAGACCTTGATGTACCAGAGAACTTTAGCCGTCCAGAAGTGTTGCAGATTTTGCGTGATTATTATGCTGGTATCGCTTTTGATGAGCGTGCTGAGGTTAAATTGGTCGGGGCTTCTGCGGTATAGAAATTTATATCAAATGTGAACTATTAACAATAAAAAAGGGTCAGATGATAAGTCTGACCCTTTTTTTGTTATTTGAAGTTTTGAACATCTCGTGGTTAGCTGAGCTCTAAATCACCAGCCAACTTTTGATAGTCACCAACCAATGTGCCACCGCCAGAGCAAAAGTAGTTAAGCGCGTATTTATCTTGGCTATCAATAGTCAATTTATCATCTTTAAATTGAAAAAAAGCCGTACTGTCATTAACCTTGCTCTGAAAAATAATGCCGTGTGCATCATCTTGACCCATCAATGTTGCTTTGCCATCAAAATAGCAGGTCGGTTTTTTGATATCGCTGCGCGCACGTACCTTAATGTCAATCTGCTTATCACCTTCTGCTTTGACCATCACGCCTACCCAGTCATCGCCTTGCGTACGCTTAGCATAACCCTCAGAAGCATAGTCACCAACGATGACTTTTACGGCAGGCGAGAGTGTCGCTGCGGGTTGCGTAACGCTGTGATTATCCACATTGGCTTTTATAGTGTTATTACAACCACTCAAAGCAAGCAGCGCTGCACTCGTTAAAGAAAGAGCAGCAAAAAAACGCGAGTAACAAGAGAAAGAAGTAATCATTAAGTTGCCTTGGGTAAGTGAGTAAGTGATAAAAATGGCTTTGCAAAATGGCTATTTTTGATTGAATTAAACAGTTTTAGGTAGCAGTCGTTTATTTGCAGCGATTATAGTTGATCCACTTTTAAAAGAGTACGGAACTACTGGGGTTCATTATTCGCAGCCTCTGTCTGCGTAGGCACAGCAAGCAAGAAAAATTAACCCCAGTAGTGATTGATAATATTTGTATTTCTTTTATTAAGGACTGACTATACAGCGCCAGCGAGAATACAGCTTACACAAATATTCGTCTACTGGGCAAACAATACCATCACTTACGTAAAAGCGACGGCTTATCTTTATATTCCAAAAGCAGCTCCTAAAAATATCCATTATAGAATAACTCATAATAGCGCTACTAATCATCGTGCTTATGCCAAGTTCACCACTCGATAAGCGTATTCGTCACTAAGCGTTTGTTATCTATGCTGCTAGCATATCTCTCATCAACAAAAAAACCAATGTATCTCCCAAAATTCTTACCATCACTGCCTTTGTTATCCTTATTTATAGAATTATAAAATAGTAAGGTCCACAAGTGGCAGCATGACATTATCGAGAGCGTCTATGCAAACGACCAATATAGCCAAGAATCAGCCTTTGCGTCATACCTCAATGACTGATAATCAAGTGATTCAAAATAAAGCACCACGTACCTTGATAATGGGTGGTGTGCTGACAATGGCGGTATTCATGACGGGCTGTAGCCCTACTGAATCTAAGCAAAGTGAGACCCAAAACGGCGCCCAAAAATCAGCAGCGCCGTCACAAGATATTGATTTGTTGAATGTCTCTTACGATGTCTCACGCGATTTTTATAAAGACTATAATACCTTATTTGCCAAAGGCTACCAAAAAGAGCATCCCAATAGCAAAGTACATATCAATCAGTCACATGGTGGCTCGAGTAAGCAAGCCCTGTCGGTTGCTAATGGTCTACAAGCGGATGTGGTGACCTTTAACCAAGAAAGCGATATGAATCTATTGGTTGAAAAAGGCTTGGTTGCTGCTGACTGGCAGAAAGCGCTACCAAACGGCGCGGTCCCTTATACTAGTACCATGGTTCTATTGGTGCGCAGCGGCAATCCAAAGGGTATTAAAGACTGGCAAGATTTGGCACGTAGTGACGTAGCTATAGTAATACCAAATCCGAAAACCAGTGGTACGGCGCGTTATGCCTTTTTAGGTGCCTACGGTTACGGTCTGCATCATTTTAAAGAAACTGTCGAAACCTCTACCAAAACAGATACCTTTATCAAACAACTTTTGGCAAACGTCGTCACTTATGACAATGGCGCACGTGCAGCAACGACCAGCTTTACCCAACGCGGTCTGGGGGATGTGCTTATCACGACCGAAAATGAAGCGCATTTGGCCGCCAAGCAATTTGCCAAAGGGCAAGTCGATATCGTCTATCCAAGTTATTCAGTGTTGATTGCCAATCCTGTTGCAGTGGTGAATGCGGTGACTGACAAAGCGGGCAAAACAGAAGCGGCAAACACCTATCTAAAGAGTTTATGGGACACGCCAGCTCAAGAACTGATGGCACAGATGTACATGCGTCCTAGTAATGAGCAAGTACTTGCCGCCCATAAAGGTACTTTGCTTGATATTGAGACTTTTGAGCCAGTCAGTGTCTTTGGTCCTTGGACACAGATTATGGAGACGTTTTTTGTTGATGGCGGGCGTTTTGATAAGCTGGCAAGCGTGCAGTAAAGGTAACCACAAAGGTAATCAAGTTGTTCAGTTATAAGCCATTTGATTCAGACATTCATGCTTAGATGAAAGGCTGAATTAAATGGCTAAATTATTGGCGGATAGCCAATGATCATTAAAAATATTTAACCTATGCATTACTGATAAATTTAAGTTATTGATAATCTTATATTTCTCATTTCTTTATTCCATTTTGGCAATAACATACACATATTCATCATTAAACATAATAAGATAGCGCTGTTAGCATACTTACATTACTTATCAGACATTTTTTGAGGCAGCCATGACATCATATACCGCAGGTTATAAAAATAAGACACTTAGCGCCCTAAGTATCGCCGGTGTGGCGCTCACTTTAGGCGTTGCAGGCTGTAGCAACAACGAAAAAACTGAGCCAGCTGCCAATGCAGAGGGCACGCCAGCAGCGACAGAAGGGCAGGACATCGAAATATTGAACGTCTCCTACGATGTCGCCCGTGATTTTTATAAAGACTACAATCCATTATTTGTTGATCATTACAAAAGCGAGCACCCAAACAGCAATATTCTTATCAAGCAGTCGCATGGTGGTTCGAGTAAACAAGCCCTGTCGGTCGCTAATGGTCTACAAGCCGATGTCGCAACCATGAACCAAGGCTCTGATATTGAGCTGCTTGAGAAAAAAGGCTTGGTTGAGTCAGATTGGGAAAGCAAATTCCCAGACAATGCCGTACCTTTTACCAGCACCATCGTCTTCTTAGTGCGCAAAGACAATCCAAAAGGCATCAATGATTGGGCAGATTTGACCAAAGAGGGTGTTGAGATTGTCATGGCAAACCCAAAAGTGACGGGTAACGGTCGCTATGCCTTCTTAGGTGCTTATGGTTATGGCTTACATGCTTTTAATAAAGATGAAGCACAAGCGGAAAAATACGTCAAAGACATGCTAAAAAACGTCAAAGTCTATGAAAGTGGCGGACGTGCGGCGACTACGACATTTGTACAGCGTGGTATCGGCGATGTCTTGGTAACGTTTGAGAACGAAGCCAACCTTGCAGCAAAAGATTTTGGCGTCGGTCAAGTCGATATTGTTTATCCAAAATACTCAATCAAATCTGAAAGCCCAGTTGCTATCGTAAAAACCGTCACTGATAAAAAAGGCACCACAGATGCCGCCGAAGCTTATCTTGATTTCTTATGGAGCGATGCAGCCCAGCAATTGGCAGCTGATCTATACTTGCGCCCAAGTGTGAAGAGTGTTCTTGATAAAAACAGTGATAAATTGCCACCTATCGACACCTTCCGTCCGAATGATGCATTTGGCACATGGGATGAGATCATGAGCACCTATTTCAGTGATGGTGGTTTGTTTGATAAGTTAGCGGTTAATGCACCTCAGTAACACCAGTAGTACTGTCAGTAACCGACGATAAAAGCCGTTACTTATTCAAGGATTTATTTGAGTATAGCGACTGCATTATTTGACTATTAATCAGTAACGCACGACATCATGAAATTATGTCAATCTCATAAAGGACATGGCCGTCAACGCTATGTCCTTTATACCATGAGCATATTCATCATCTCTTTTTATCATACTTTTTTCTCCATATCGATACGATAGAGTGCTTACGATAAGTACCATCAGCTAGGCAATAGGACACTATTATGAGTGCAACAACACCTTCTACCATCAAACCCGTGCCGAAAAAAGGCTGGTTAACACGCTTGCGTCAGCGCAATGTGCTACCAGGGTTTGGGCTAAGTATGGGTATCACTGTCTTTAGTTTGTCACTGTTGGTAGTACTGCCGTTTGCCATGATGGCCTATACCACAACACAAATGGGCTGGACGGGATTTTGGGAGACTATTAGCCAACCACAAGTTACGGCGGCGATCAAACTCAGCTTATGGATGTCATTTTTGGCGATGCTAACCAATATGGTGTTTGGCACACTGGTCGCATGGGTGCTCGTACGCTATGAATTTTGGGGCAAATCCTTGATAAATGCCTTGGTGGATTTACCCTTTGCACTACCGACAGCGGTCACGGGTATCTCTCTTGCGACTTTGTATGCACCCAATGGTCTTATCGGGCAATGGTTTGCCAAGTTTGATATTCAAGTGGCATTTACACCGATTGGTATTTGGTTGGCTTTAGTGGTCGTCAGTTTTCCCTTTATTGTTCGTGCTGTACAGCCCGTACTTGCGGAGTTATCGGTTGAGTTCGAAGAGGCGTCTGCGGTATTGGGTGCCAATCGCTTGACGACATTTCGCAAGGTAATTTTACCAGAGCTGTTGCCTGCGTTACTGATGGGTGCTGGCATGATGTTTGCCCGTGCGACCGGCGAGTATGGCTCGGTTATTTTTATCGCAGGTAATATTCCAATGCAGTCTGAGATTTTGCCATTAATCATTATCAGTAAGCTTGAGCAGTTTGATGTTCAAGGCGCGTCAGCCGTTGCATTATTTATGCTGCTTATCTCCTTTGTGATTTTATTGACCATTAACATCGTACAGTGGAAGCTGTCGCGCCGTGTAGGAGCTCGCTAATGCAAATCTCTAATAGCTACGACTACCAAAGCAACCCAGCAACCAAAGATACGCCATGGGTACGCCTCACCTTTATTATCATTGCGGTTTTATTCATGGTTATTATGTTGGTAGTGCCGCTGCTAGCTGTGTTTTATGAAGCTTTTAAGGGTGGCTGGGAATTATATATTGCCTCTCTCGTTGATCCTGAAGCCTTGCAGGCGATTAGGCTAACCTTGATTACTGCGGCAATTGTCTTACCGATTAATATGGTGATGGGTATTGCCATTGCGTGGCTAGTAACCCGTTATCATTTCAAAGGTAAGCAGTTGGTGACGACGTTGCTTGATTTACCATTCTCAGTGTCTCCCGTTGTAGCCGGTTTGATGTTTGTTCTGTTATTTGGACTTAATTCTACGATTGGTGGCTGGCTTGAGAGCATGGGTTTTCAGGTAATTTATGCCGTACCCGGTATTATTTTAGCAACGTTATTTGTCACCTTTCCTTTTGTGGCGCGTGAGTTAATACCGCTGATGCAAACGCAGGGCGATAGTGAAGAGCAGGCAGCATTAACGTTAGGCGCGACGGGTTGGCAAACGTTTTGGCATGTGACACTGCCCAATATCAAATGGGCGCTGCTATATGGTTTGATTTTGACCAATGCACGGGCGATGGGGGAGTTTGGTGCGGTGAGTGTGGTCTCAGGTCATATCCGCGGAGAAACCAACACTATGCCGCTACTGGTTGAGATTGCCTATAATGACTATAACTTTACCGCCGCCTTTGCCTTATCGAGCTTACTTGCCGCGCTTGCTTTGGTCACGTTACTTATTCAGCAAATCATGACCAAGCTACAAGATCACAAATTTGCCAAGTCCGAACGTTTGATAAGTGCGCCTGAACTGCCAGTCAGTGCTAATGATACTGTTACAGAATCGGCAGGCAAATCATAACGGTTTATAGAAGCCACTATTGCTATACGCCATACTATTGAAACTATCTGCTACGATAAAAGAAATAATAAGAGACACTATTATGAGCATCGAGATTCGTAACGTTAATAAAAAATTTGGTAACTTCACTGCCTTAGATGATATCAATATCACAGTACCTACCGGCAAATTAACGACTTTATTAGGTCCTTCAGGCTGCGGTAAAACCACTTTGCTGCGTATCATTGCCGGTCTTGAGTATGCAGACTCTGGGCAGATATTATTTGATGAGCTAGACGTCACCAATACACCGGTACAAAAGCGCCACATTGGTTTTATGTTTCAGCACTATGCGTTATTTCGACATAAAAATGTTGCTGACAATGTAGGCTTTGGTCTGACATTACTACCAAAAAACGAGCGCCCCAGTAAAGCGGATATTGATAAGCGCGTGGCTGAGCTATTAGATTTGGTACAGCTGCCACAAGTGGCAAACGCTTACCCGCATCAGCTATCAGGCGGTCAGCGGCAGCGTATTGCGCTGGCTCGTGCACTCGCAGTTAAGCCAAAACTACTGCTATTAGATGAGCCATTTGGGGCGCTGGATGCCAAGGTGCGTAAAGAGCTGCGAACTTGGCTAAAAGACATACATCATGAGCTTGGTATCACCAGCATCATGGTGACTCATGACCAAGAAGAGGCAAGGGCAGTATCTGATGAAATTGTCGTGATGAATCACGGTCGTGTCGAGCAAGTAGGCACCTCAGAGGCGCTGATTCATCATCCAGCCAATGCCTTTGTCAGTGATTTCTTAGACTTGGTTTAACGTTCAATCAAGAGTGCTAGCGATAGCGCATAAAAAAAGACCTTATCATGAGGTCTTTTTTTATGCGGCTAATATAAACCACAGTTACTTAAGCAAAATTTTCACTGCCCATTAGCATTAGGCTAGTTTTAGCATGGCTTTTTCTTTGATTGATATCTGCTTATAGGTAGTGTCCAAGATGTCTTGACACCATTCTGGCAAGTCATTTGCGACCTCGTACCACATCCAAGTTCCATCACGAACACAATTTAGGATGCCCAGTTTTTTTAAGTGGTTGAGATGACGCGATATCGTTGGCTGTGGTTGATCAAGTATCTCTACTAACTCACCGACGCAGCGTGATTCTTTATTATATAGGATTTGGAAAATCTTCAAGCGCGTAGGGTCAGATAATACTTTAAACAACTCAAGTGGTTGTATCATAGAATTATTATTAGACATGGGTCAGTTCCAATGTATATTTAGTTAATAGGAGGACAATATAACAGCAGTTATCCTTAAAATCGATTAAAAAATGAGCAAATTTACAGTTCGTCGCCATTTTACTACCTTTGATACCGTCGGTTTACATGGATTACTATATTCAGTTACATGGATTGATTAAGATCAACATAACCATAAATCTGTCATTAACCTGACTGAAAAAGTCACCAAACACTATTGTAAATGCTAATAATTATCGTTATTATAGCGAATAACACGTTAGTCAATCACAGTAGGAACCCATTTATGTACGTCTGTATCTGTAATGATGTCAAAGAAAAGCAAATAAAAGCTGCTATCGCGTCTGGTATCGATACGTTAGATGGCTTAAAAGACACGTTAGATGTCGCCACCTGCTGCGGCTGCTGTGAGCCTATGGTAAATGATTATCTAGAGGAGCATCATGCTAAGCTCGAAGTATTGTCTTATGCTGTTTAAGCGCTAAATACTTATAAGGCTTTACGCTCTAACTTGTGCATCCTAATCGTGTATAAGCCTTGATAAAACAGGATTATATTCACTATTATGCATTTATTATTTTAGCATTATACCTAAAGAGTAGGTTGCAAGCGTCCATATAACTCCACTGATACTCCACATCAAAACTAGATCTAGCTACTTCTATTGGGAGTTTGCTATCGCACCTGTTGCTGATACGCTAATACAAATAGTGGTTGGTTATGATTCTCAGTTCATATCGTTACAAGCGTTAAGCTCTCTCTATGCTACTATATCCTTCTTAATATGTAAGGGCCTTCGTTGATTTTAATCTTTACTGATTGGTTTACGAATGGCGCTTTATATATATGCAAAATTATGAATGTATATAACAAACAATGATACATACAGGAGTGTAAGTGATGATTGGCAACCCTAAAGTGATTGATTATTTAAACTTTTTGTTAGGTGGTGAGCTTGCAGCTCGTGATCAGTATTTTATCCACTCTGAGATGTATGCAGAATGGCATTACGGTAAATTGTACGATCGTATCAGCCATGAGATGGAAGATGAGACCTTACATGCACAGGCAATTATTCGTCGTATTTTGATGTTAGGCGGCACGCCTAAAATGAGCGTCGACGCGATTAATATTGGTACTACTGTACCTGAGATGCTACAGCTTGATTTAAATTTAGAATATCAGGTACAAAAACATCTTAAAGACGGTATCGCAATGTGTGAAGAAGCGCATGACTATGTCACACGCGAGATGTTGGTTGTGCAGCTCAAAGACACGGAAGAGGATCATGCCCATTGGCTTGAGCAGCAGCTACGCTTGATTGATATGATTGGTCTGCCAAATTATTTGCAAAGTCAGATGGCTGAAGTCTCTTCAAATCTTGTTTGATAGTAACGGATAATAATCGCTATATAGTTAAATCAAATATCCAATAGATAGGGAGAGAGAATATGAATGGGGATAAAGACATTATCTGCGCACTGAATAAAGTGCTGGGTCAGTCGTTAATAGCCATCAACCAGTATTTTTTACATGCACGTATTGCTCGCCATTGGGGCTTAGAATCATTAAACGAAAATTTCTATAAACAGTCTATCGCAGAGATGAAATGGTCTGATGATTTGATTGCACGGATTTTATTGCTAGGTGGTTTACCCAATTTGCAAGATTATGGCAAGATGTTTATCGCTGAAGACGTGCCTGAAATGATTGACTGCAATTTGCGCTTAGAAAAGCAAAAGTTTAGCATTATTACCGATGCGATTACTTTGTGTGAAACGCAGCAAGATTATGTATCACGTCAGCTATTGGTTACTCTAAAAGACGGTAATGAAGAGTATCAAGACTGGCTTGAGACGCAAGAAGACTTAATGAAAGATGTCGGTATTCAAAACTATATCCAATCGCAGATGAATGACGATTAGATATTAGCAACTCTCATTGAGTCACAATAAGCCAGCCTATGTTTTGCTCATAACCCAAGCATAGGCTGGCTTTTTTTGGTCTATTTTTTATATTTCAAATACAACCTTTCAATACTTACTTTTAATATAAACCACGACCGTCCTCGGGTTTTAAGCGTAAAAAATGCAATCCTGAGAGAATGGTAAAGACACCCAATATCCAATAGGTGGTTTGAAAGGCGGTCAATGTATCCATTTGTAGGCGCTCACGTAGCAGAGTGAGCAGCGCAGCGCCAAAGGCAATACCAAAGCTGATGGCGAGTTGTTGGTTGACAGCCATCAGGCTATTGCCGCTACTGGTTTGAGTACCATGCAGGTCGCCAATAGTAATGGTGTTCATTGCGCTGAATTGCATAGAGTTACATGCGCCCATGACAGTTAAAATAGGTATAAACCACATCCACTGCGCCGCATCATTAAACTGCGCCAAGATGATAATCAAGATACCCATAAAAGTCGTGTTATAGACTAATACCGTGCGATAGCTGTAACGCTGGATAATCTTACTCACCCAAGGCTTGATGCCGATAGCACCTACGGCGATAGGGGCAAGTAGCCAGCCAGCTTGCGAGGGAGAGTACTCGAACACCACCTGCAAAAGCAACGGCAGCAAAAATGGCACAGCGCTAATGCCAAATCTGGTAAATAAATTACCCGTGATACCAATGCGAAAGGTACGGATATCAAACAAACTCAATGGAAATAGCGGAGCTGTACGACGTTTTGCGTGCCAAATATAAGCACTAAGCAACAGACTTGCTAGCAGTCCAAATATCAGCCCATAAACTCCACGCCCGACTTGTGCGCCAAACTCTACCGCCAAGGTAAAACCACAAGCGGCAGCGGCAAACAACAAAAACCCTGTCCAATCTAGACGCTTGGTATCCTCAAATAACGCTGGTACCAGTTTTTTGCCCATGATAAAACCAAAAACACCCATGGGTATGTTGATTAAAAATATCCAGTGCCAACTGGCGTACTGTACGATATAGCCACCCAATACCGGTCCAACCAATGGCGCAACCAAAGCGGGGATTACCGCAAAGTTCATCACCGTCAACAGCTTATTGCGCGGATAAGACTTGACCAAAATTAAGCGTGCAACCGGCGTCATCATCGCGCCGCCGATAGCTTGTATAATACGTGAGCCTATTAAGAAGTCTAGTGTCGGAGAAGCGGCACATAATAGCGAGCCGATACAGAATATGATAATGGCGGACAAGAACACGCGGCGTGTGCCATATTTATCGGCTAAAAATCCGCTAATAGGAATAAAAATAGCCAAAGTAAGTGCGTAGCTGATGACTGCCCATTGCATTTGTAGTGGCGATTCGCCCAATGCTTGTGCCATCTGTGGTAGGGACGTGTTTAGAATAGTAGCGTCTAAAATTTGCATAAATAACGCTACCGCCAGTACATAGGGTAGGTATTTATCTTGCGTTGGAGTCAGGGCTACCATTTTACTTTCACCATATCTTAAAACCGTGGCTCGTGGAAACTTACCTTAATCGACAGTAAATTTTCAACAAAGCCATTATATTATGCGTAGTATAAAAATAACTGCCGAGTAGTTAAAGAGCAGCATAGTAAACATTCAAAAGGACTGATCTAAATAGTTGCTATCTAAAAGAAATGGCTTAATAAATTTTTAAAATGTCTGTCATTATCTTATATCCTCAATACTAAATACTAAATACTAAATACTAAATACTATTTCACTTAAACATCTCTACCATATAAATTACAAGACAGGACTTTAATAGCAGGATCAGTCCCCGTTATAGTAGAAGATATATAGTAGAAACCCCCATTTCTAAAATATGACAATCAATACAACAAAAAATAGGTCACATTATGAGTCAGGATAACAATTCTACGAACGATCAGATAGAGAGCTATACACCGCCCAAAATTTGGACACAAGATAAAGAAAACGGCGGCAAATTTGCAAGTATCAACAGTCCAACCGCTGGCGCACGACAAGATAAGGCACTTCCAGTAGGCGATGCGTCATTACAGCTATATTCATTGAATACGCCTAATGGTGTTAAGATAAATATCTTATTAGAAGAGCTTGCTGAGCTTGATATCAAGGAAGCCGCATACAATGCTTATCTGATAGATATCTCAAAAGGCGCTCAGTTTGGCTCGGGCTTCGTCGCTATTAACCCAAACTCGAAGATACCGGCTTTGGTCGACCATAGTCCTAGCGAGGCTGGCGAGCCGTTAGCTATCTTCGAGTCTGGCGCTATCTTAATGTACTTAGCGGAAAAATTTGGCAAATTCATTCCGATGCAGCAAGGTAAGGCACGGGTAGAATGCTTGTCTTGGCTAATGTGGCAGATGGGCAGTGCGCCTTTCTTAGGTGGCGGTTTTGGGCATTTTTACGCCTATGCCCCAGAGCCAATGGAGTATCCTATCAATCGCTATGCTATGGAAGTCAAACGCCAGCTTGACGTCCTTGACCGCCACCTAAAAGACCATACATATATGGGCGGAGACGAGGAGTCTGATTATAATATCGCCGATATGATTATTTGGGCATGGTATGGTCAATTGGCACTTGGCAAGCTCTATGAGGCGGCAGAATTCTTACAAGTGGATGAGTATCAACATCTACAGCGCTGGGCGAAAAAAATTGCTGAACGTCCAGCCGTTAAACGTGCGGTGAACTTAGTCCTTGAGCCTATTGCTTAGACCAATTGCCACGATAATTCATCTAAGCGTCTCATTTATTTGTCTGTAAATGTTTGATATAAAAGGTAAAAAATAAAACATCTTTGTATATTTACGAACAAAAAGGTTAATAAGCACCTGTCTTATTAACCTTTTTTCTGTTTTAAATATTCATTATTCCAAATATACATATGGACATAAGCATTTGAGCTATACTTTGTTAATTACATAATGGTACATTAGTACAACAGATAGAAACATGGATGCGTTAAGATAGCAGCCTCCACCCAAAAAGGGTAGGCGCTTAAACCTCTTCTATTGATGAATGATGATTATGAAGGAGAATGATATGCTTAGGAATAGACCAACCCTCTTATTGAGTGCAAATGGTCCTAGTAGCCAGAGTAGTGTTGTCAAACCTAAATACTCAAACAACTCTCATATCAAAGCGCCGTCTAAAAAAACAAAAAAGATAACAAAAACCATGTCAAAAAGAATTTTATTACCCATCCTTACTGCTATCAGTACCGCGTTATACAGCGCCGCAGCTAGTGCTGATACGCCTATAGATTTTACCAGCCAAGATTGGCAAGTGGTCTGTGACAATACACGTACTTGCCGACTGGCGGGTTATCAAGCAGACAATGATATCGAATTGCCAGTGTCTTTATTGTTGATACGCCGTGCAGGTGTCAATGCCACGGTTGATGCTCGGGTCAAGCTTGGCGGTGCAAGAGAAAATTCTGCCAAAGCCTTGATGCAATTGGGTAACCGTCACCGGATATCTTTATTTATTAATGATAGAGATTATGGCGAAGCCAAGCCTTTTTCAGGTGCTGCTGGTTATGCTGAGCTCACTTCACCGCAAGTCACAGCGCTGTTAGAGGCACTGACCAAATCAAGTAAGATAGAGCTGGTTATCCGTAATACGCGTTGGCGCTTGTCCGATAAAGGGGCGAGTGCGGTCATGCTAAAAGCGGATGAAGCACAAGGTCGAGTGGGCACAGCCAGTGCTTTTGTTCGTACAGAGGGCGCCAGCAAATCTAACAGTAGTGTGTTATCGCCTAAGTCAATACCAGCGATACGGATGGTGATGCCCAATCCGAAAGCCACCTCTGGTAATAAGAAAAAATTCGTCATGCGCTCATCTCAGTTATCAGATCTGATGAAAGGCACCATAAAAGATATCAGTAGCGACTGTCCAAGCCTATATGACAAATCGTCATGGAACGTCAATCGCCTAAACAGCAAGCAGGTATTGGTACAGCATAATTGCTGGACAGGTGCTTATAATGCAGGTAAGGGTGTCTGGGTAATCAATGATACCAAACCATACGAGCCAAAGCTGATCACAAACAACGCCACCGATTACGACAAGGGTCAGATCACTTCTGTCCAAAAAGGTCGGGGTCTTGGCGACTGTATCTCTAAAACCGAATGGTTATGGACGGGTAAGGATTTTGAGAAAAGTCATGAGAGTAGCACTGGTCTGTGCCGTATGATTGAAGCGGGCGGTGCTTGGCAGATGCCCCTATACGTCACTGATGTGAAACTATCACGTTAATATCAATGTCTACAATGCCTCATTGCTTGCTTTTCTTTTAAAGCGGTAATGATCATTTATTCGATATTCTTTAGCGTAAATGCAGCGCGCATGATAAAAATATTTAATGTAAAAATACCTATATTATTAATTATGTATAGCGCACCAACTCTTGTATTATAGCCGTTTTCTACAATAATCGTAAAAACAGCTACTGATTACGATTTTGTTGTGTTATACTGCGTCGCCACGTTAGCATAGTCTAATGTGAATTATGAGATTGATAACATCGCCTGCGATTTTGGGTCTAGGATGACCGAAAGTAATTGTTGCCGATGATTTTGTGTACTTAAATAATCCTATTATTTTTGACTCATATCTTATCTACGGACCCTTGTAGGGGCTAGATTGGTTGTTATTTACCTTTATCTGCTTTGGAATAAGCATTGATATCGAGTTTTTAGCAGACAAAGATGAGACACTCGGCACTACCACCAAAATACGTCAGACAGCACGAACGCCTTTATATAATTTTGACAAACCTTATGGGTTTGGCATGTAATTATCATTATTTTGATAATCAGATTATATGGGTAGCGTGGTGAACGGTTATCAGTGGTATGCATCAAGTTTGCTGAATTTACAGCAGCTTATACTTACCAAGGATACTCATGACTGACATCTTATCTGCAATTGCCGCTGAAAACGGTATCATCGAAAGCACTGACACCCCAAACACTGACACAAATACTCAAGCGGCTACTACTGACGCTTCTGACGAAAACCAAGTTACTTTTACTGATCTTGGCATCGCTAAGCCTATTCTAACTGCACTTGATCGCAGTGGTTATACCAACCCAACGCCTATCCAAGCACAAGCGATTCCTTTTGCTCTAGCAGGTCGTGACCTTCTATTGTCAGCGCAAACTGGTAGTGGTAAAACTGCAGCATTCGTTATCCCAGTACTTGATCGTTTAAGCCGCGCTACTAGCTTTGACAAACTAACCAAAGCACTTATTCTAACGCCAACGCGTGAACTTGCTCAGCAAGTACATGACAGCGTACGCACCTATTCTAAAGACATGCGCGGCCTGTTCTGTGTACCACTAGTTGGCGGCGCACCATATAATGGTCAGATCACTGCTCTGAAGAAAGGCGTTCAAGTTATCGTTGCGACCCCAGGTCGTTTACTTGACCATATCAATGCTGGTCGCGTTGACTTATCAAGCCTAGAAATTTTGGTACTTGATGAAGCTGACCGTATGCTAGACATGGGTTTTGCTGATGACATCAGTGACATCTTGCGTGCTGCACCAACTGATCGCCAAACAATCATGTGTTCTGCAACTTGGGATGGCCCAGTAGGTAAAATTGCTGCCAGCTTCACTAAGAACCCTGAGCGTGTCTCAATCAAAGTAGAATCTGCACACATCGAAGAAAAAGTGTACTACTGTGATGATTTTGATCATAAAAACCGTTTACTTGATAAAATCGTTTGCCAGCAAGATATGGAACAGATCATTATCTTTGCTGCTACCAAACGTAGCACTGAAAAACTAGCAAAACAGCTACAAGAAGCGGGTCATAAAGCCAGCTTCCTACATGGTGACTTGCCACAAAGCAAGCGTAACCGTATCGTTCAAGATTTGCGTAATGGTAAAGTCAAAATCCTAGTAGCGACTGACGTTGCCGCTCGTGGTCTAGACATCCCAGCAATCTCGCACGTTATTAACTATGACTTACCGCGCCAAACTGAAGATTACGTCCATCGTATCGGTCGTTGTGGTCGTGCTGGCCGTACTGGTATCGCTATCAGCTTATGTAGCATGGATGACCGTCCACAGCTAAACGCTATCAACCGTTATTTAGATCGCAAAATGGAAGTCTGTGTCATCGAAGGTATGGAACCTAAGAAGACTTATGTACCGAGCGAAAACAAAGGTAACGGTCGCGGTCGTGGCCGTGGTCGTTCAAACGGCGGCGGTAATGGTCAAGGTCGTGGTCGCGCGGGTGGTGGCTATCAAGGTAATCCTGCTAATGCACGCGGTCGCTCAAGCGACAGCGCTCCAACCGGTCAACGCGCAAGCAATGACAGCGGTTATCAAGGTAAGCCACGTGACGCGTCAGGTAAGCCAAATGAGCGTTCAGGTGGCAAGCCGTATCAAGGCAAGCGTACTGGTGCTCCTAGTCGCGGCGATAGCACTGGCGTTCCACGCGGTGAGCGTGCTGCAACGGGTCGTGGTCGTCCAAGTGGCAGCCAAGGTCGCCCAGCTGGTCGTTCAGACAGCCGTGGTCAAGGTCGTCCAACTGGCGGCAACCGTGGTAACAACTCGTAATAGCCTTATTTTAAACGATTAATGATTTTTGATAATCATGTCTTAATCGTCTAAAGATATTGCAAGAAAAGCCAGATACTTGTTATCTGGCTTTTTTGTGCCCAATAGTTTGATATTAACCACCACATAGAGATATGACCCAAGTATATGCAGGTATTTAAAAACTCTGACTTATTCAAAGCTTTTAAAATTAAGCTTTGTACTCGATAGCTACTTGCGCGTTTTTTTTGCCTTGTCTATACTGACAAACTTTTACTCATCGTGTGCTGTGGAGCCAGTTGATGCCGGATATTTCTTATTTAGCTATTGAAAGCTTGCCATTAGCGTTTGGCATCATTATGGCGATTATTGGTTTGGTATTTTATACCCAAGCATTGCCTGGTAAGTTTTGGCAACGGTTTTATGCGGTGCTACCGGGTATCGTACTGTGCTGTTTTATCCCTGCGACGCTAAATAGTCTAGGTGTCTTCGCTGACGGTATTGGCTCGCAGATTTATGGTTTTACTGCCACGTATCTGTTGCCAGCAAGTTTGCTGTTAATGACCTTGTCGATGGATGTACCGAAGATACTGGGCTTAGGCTGGAAAGCGATTGCGATGTTCTTCGCTGCTAGTATCGCTATTGTCATTAGTGGTCCTATTAGCTTAGGTATCGCTAAATGGGTGTCGCCTGAGATGTTTACCGATGACACGCTATGGCGCGGCTTTTCAGCGGTTGCTGGTAGTTGGATCGGCGGCGCGGCAAACCAAGCAGCGATGAAGGAGCTGTTTGGCGTCAGTGATGATCTGTTTGGGATGATGATATTGGTTGATACTACCAATGCTTCACTGTGGTTACTGGCCATCTTAGTCATGGCAAAACACAGTGAGAAGATTGACAAGTTTTTACGGGCGGATAGCAGTAGCATTGATAAGGTCGTCAAAGCCGTTGAGAATTATGAGCGTGACAATGCTCGTCCAGCGACTTTAAATGACTTGATGGTGATGTTTGGCTTATGCTTTGCTATGGTAGGTGTGGCACATTTCGTTGGTGGTCAGATTGCAGGGTTTTTTGCGCCTTATAGCTGGGCGGTGCAATATAGCTTTGCCAGCTCGTTTTTTTGGATGGTAGTGATCATCACGTTAATCGGCGTGGTCTTCTCTTTTACTAAAATACGCAGACTTGATCATGTTGGTGCTTCAAAAATTGGTACCGTCTTTATCTTCATATTAATTGCCGCTATCGGTATGCAAATTAATCTAGCAGGCATCGTCTCACAATGGCGACTGCTACTAATTGGTTTGCTTTGGATGAGCATCCATGTGATATTGATATTTATTTTTGCCAGAATCATCCGTGCGCCGTTTTTCTTTTTGGCGGTCGGCTCCAATGCCAATACTGGCGGCGCGTCATCGGCACCGATTGTCGCTACAGCATTTCATCCGTCACTGGCTCCAGTTGGCGTATTCTTGGGTATTTTAGGTTATGCCGTGGGCACTTTTGGTGGTTATATCAGTACCCAGATGATGCGGCTGGTGGTGGGGTAATAGCACCTAACTAAATGCTGGCGTGTTTTGTGGGCGCATCTGCTTAGTCAAAATATCGCCTCTAAGGTGATGCCATTTGCCTTACTGGTGCCCGTGTTTGGGATGGCGACTTCAGTGTTGTTTACAGGAGAGGTGGTCACATGGTGGAAGATGCTAGCGATGGTGCTTATCTTATCTGGGCTGGTATTGGCTAATATAAGGATAGGACTATGGAGAAAGGCGGTTCGTACCTAGTATTGAATAACGTATACAATTGAAGTTAGTAAGAATAGACAAAAAGAGCAGTGCCGCACATATGAGGTATTGCTCTTTTTTTATGCTAAACGCTTTATATCGCACTATGATAACCGTAAAAACAGGCTGCTTATCGTTACATCTGCACACTCACAGTCAAAAACTCTGCACGCACAGTCCATCTATTTGACCAAAACCTCGCTATAGTGAAAAAGCTTGATCATTAGGATAGATGATAAGCCAGATAAAGCGCGCGCTGAAGGATAAGGATAAATGGTCATATAGACCGATATATTCTTTTATTTCGCCTATATAAACGCGCTGTTTCCGACCCAAATTTCTCGACAAGGAGTCTTTCATGAGCAACGCTCACCCCTCTATAGATCCTATTACCTTGTCTGTCGTACGTGGTGCCCTAGAAACGGCGCAGCGTGAGATGACAACCACCTTAGAAAAAACTGCCCGTTCGAGTGTCTTTAACTTAGCCCATGACTATAGCAATGCGCTGTTTGATCATTTGCCTGAGATGATTTTGCAAGGGCAAGATATTCCCATTCATTTAGGCTCACTCATGCCAGCCATGAAAGCCGTCGCTGAATATTACGGTGATGACATTCATGAAGGCGACGTCATTTATCATAACGATCCTGTGATGATGGGCAGCCATATCCTAGATTGCTGTATGTATAAGCCGGTATTTTATAAAGGTGAATTAGTCTTTTGGACAGTCTGTAAAGGTCATGTCACTGATATCGGAGGCCCTGTACCAGCCGGCTATAACCCTGACGCCAAAGAGATATATGCCGAAGGCTTACGCATTCCGCCCATTAAGATTTGGGAAAAAGGCGTCAGACGTCGTGATGTGATTAACCTCATACACAGTAATATGCGCTCACGCCGTAATCAAGAAGGCGATCTCAATGCTCAGTATGGCGCGTGTGCCGTTGGCGAGCGTAATATGATTGCGCTGCTAGACAAATACGGTGTTGAAACGGTGCGCGGCGCGATTGAAGAGCTAAAGAACATGGCTGACCACCATATGCGCTCATTAATCTCCTCTATCCCAGATGGCGATTATCATGGCGAGGCGGTGTTAGAAGACTCAGGTCATGGCTTGGGTGATATGACCATTAGCGCTGATATCGTTATCAAAGACAGCGACGTACATATTAAAATCACCAGTCCACCGCAAGTCCCTTACTTTATCAACTCTTATGCCGGTAACTCGATGTCAGGGGTGTTACTTGGGCTAATGATGTTTGCCCAAGTAGAGCCGCCGTATAACGAAGGCCTATATCGCTGTGTGACCGTTGATTTGGGCGAGCATGGCACCTTATGTAATGCCAAAGAACCGGCGCCGCATGTCAACTGTACGACCACGCCAATGGAAACTTTAACCGATGCGGTACGTATGGCATTTGAAGCAGCAGCACCAGAGCGCGTTACCGCCTCTTGGGGACATTCGTCAGGGATTAATATCGCTGGTATCGACCCAAAAACTGGCGAGCAATACGTCACCATGATTTTGGCGTCTATTATTTCAGGGGCAGGAGCCACGCAGCAAATGGATGGCTGGCATGCTTGTGGACCATTAAGCTGCTTTGGGGCGCTAAGCTCGGGAGATATTGAGCTATTGGAATATCAGTATCCTATCTTAATTCATAAGTATGGATTGGCAGAAGACAGTGGCGGCGCTGGCGAGTACCGCGGCGGCTGTGGTACGGTTTGGGAAGTTGAGCCATTAGACCATACCATGACAGTTATTGCCTTTGGCGAAGGTCGTCAGCATCCTACTATGGGCGCAGGCGGCGCGGAACAAATCTCACCTGAGCTTAAAGTTGGGCGTCTAGAGATACTACATAAAGACGGGCAAACGGACTTATATAGAAAAAACACTGTTACGGAAATCACGCCGGGTGAACGCGCGCGCAATATCAATCCGGGTGGCGGCGGCTACGGCAGCTCATTTGATCGCGATATTCAAGCGGTCATCAAGGATGTAAAAGAAAGAATTATCTCAATTGCTGCGGCAAAGATTGAATACGGCGTGGTACTTGACCCAGAAACTCTGGCGCTCAATGAAGCTGAGACTGAGTACTTACGCCGCCAGATAACCGCATAAAACACACATTGAACTTTCATGATTGAGTTAAGGATGACTTATGAACAACGATTTTCGTATTGGCGTTGATGCTGGCGGGACTTTTACAGATTTTGTCTTGGCAGAAAAAACCGGTGACATTCATCTGTTTAAAGCGCCATCGACCCCAGAGGATGGCACCTTAGCCATTGCCAATGGTCTCCAGCAAATTGCCAACAAGTTTAACCGTCCTATCGAGGACATCATTCAAGCCTGCGATTTGTGCATAAATGGTACGACCGTCGCACTAAATGCGTTGATTCAGATGACGGGCGTAAAAGTAGGATTGCTATGTACCAAAGGACATGAAGACAGTATCGAGATACGCTTAGGGCACAAAGAAGAAGGACACCGCTATGATGCCAGTTACCCGCCGGCACCACAAATTGCTACGCGTGACCGCCGCTTTCCTATCCGTGGTCGTATCTTAGCAGACGGCAGCGAACACGAGCCGTTAAATGAGCAAGATATCCTCGATGCGATTGAAGTGTTAAAACAGCAAGACGTGCAAGCGGTTGCCATCTCTTTTGTGTGGTCTATCCGTAATACCGAGCATGAACAGCGTGCCAAAGAGCTGATTGAGCAGCACATGCCGGGGGTGTTTGTCTGCTGCGGTAGTGAAGTATATCCGCAGATTAAGGAATATACGCGTACCTCAACGACATTGGTCAATGCCTATTTAAGCCCCGTTATGGCGTCTTATGTACATAAGATTGATGATTACTTTAAGGCACTCGGCGCTGAGCAGCCGGTCCGTTACTTTCAGTCGAATGGCGGGCTTGCGGTCGGTAACATCATGCGCGAACGGGCGGTTAATGCCATCAATTCAGGACCCGCATCAGCACCGCAAGCAGGACTGTATATTGCCAGCGCCTTTGGCATTGATAACATTATCACCGTTGATATGGGCGGGACGTCTTTTGATATCACGATGGCCAAATCTGGTCGAACGAGCCTAAACCGTGATATTGATTTTTTACGCAATCGTATTGGCGTGCCGATGATTCATGTTGAAACGCTGGGCGCGGGCGGCGGCTCTATTGGTCATGTAAATAACTTTGGGATGCTCGAGGTCGGTCCACAAAGTGCTGGCGCGACCCCAGGTCCTGCGTCTTATGGTAAAGGCGGTGAGTTACCAACGGTGACCGATGCTAATCTGGTGTTAGGTTACCTTGAGCCCGATGCCGTGCTAGGCGGCTGCGTGACTTTGGATAAAGACAAAGCGCTGCAAGCGGTGCAAAAACACATCGCCGATCCATTAAAAATTGACTTGGCACATGCCGCCTTTGGTATCAGTGCCATCGTCAATCAAAACATGGCAAACGGTATTCGCCGTATTACCATTGAAAAAGGCTATGACCCTCGCGACTTTGCGCTTATTTGTGCAGGCGGCGCAGGTGGCATGCATATTGTCGATTTGGCAGAAGAGATGGGTATTGGTACTATTTTGATACCAAAGATTGCCTCTTGTCTCTGCGCCTTTGGTCAAATCATCTCTGATATTAAATATAATTATCTGGCCACGCAGATGATGATTATTGCGCCAGATTCAGAGCTACAGTCACTCAATGCCACCTTACATGAGCTAGAAAGCTTGGGCGTGCAAAAGCTGCTAGAAGATGGCTTTGCAGAAGACGATATCATCATCGAGCGCACCATGGAGATGCGCTACGTCGGGCAGGTGCATGAGTGTAATGTACTGATACCCAATGGCAAGCTTGATGCCGATAGCGTGCAAACGATTCTAGAAGCCTTTCATCATCGTCATAAAGAGCTCTATACTTATGATGAGCGTGACAATAAGGTCGAGCTGGTCAATATCGAAGTCGCTGTCATCGGTAAAATCAGTAAGCCCAAGCTACCAGAGCTTGCTAAGCAACAAGGTGATATCAGTCAGGCGCAAGTTGGCAGCCGTGAGATGATCATGGATCAAGAATACGAATGGATTGATACGCCTATTTATAATGGTGAGGAATTTGGGGCAGGGGCGCTGATTGCAGGGCCGGCGCTTATTCAAGAGCCAACCACCACGATTGTGATTAAAAAAGGCTGGCAAGCAGAATTGCATGAGACGGGCACTTATAAGCTAACCAAAGCCGCTTAGCTTGCTGTTTTCATCGTTATCGCTTTATAGTTTTCCCATCAGGCATTAAACCTCGTTTAATGCCTGATGTTTGTTTTAGGTATCATATTTAGACATCAGGGTAATAATACGTTTATGATATAAAAATAACCGCTTAGCATCTAATAAAATGCTTACAAATAGCGCTTAGTGTATAAGCAGCCATTACCGCTCATTTTTTATTCATAGAGTATTCAAGGATGAATGCAAGTCGCGATACAGACAATACCAATGCCAATAGCACAGCAAACAGCGATAGTCTCATAGACATTGTAGGGGACAGTTCTATTTCAAATTCGGCAATATCATCACCACTATTAACCCCATTTGCGCCAATATCTTCAACACCTGCTATAAGTGCTCCTCAAACGTTAGACGCGTTTGATTGGAAGCGCACCATCAATGATACCTATTTTGATCTCAATGTAAGCTTTCGCCAGCCAAGTCAGTTTTCTGGTTACTTGCAACACGCCAAGCTTTTGGATATCGGCGTGTCTCATTATCATGCCAATACCGTGCATTATAAACGCAGCTTAGCGAGCAAACAGTCTAGTGACGGCGTTAAGGACAATAGTAGCGACGACAGTATTTTAATCACCTTTCCTGTGACCGGTAGCGTCCGTTTTGCGCAAAAAAACCGCCAATTAACCTCAAGCCCGGGTCAGTTCTTTATTGAATTATCAAACTTACCTTATGAGTTTTATCATCTGCAGCAAGTGTCGTTATATGTGATCAAGGTGCCTTTGGCTCTATTAACCCCGCAAATGGGCACTATAGATCGGCAGTTTGCCCGCAGTCTGTCTATTGATGAAGGGGCAGGCAGGTTGCTGGTTTTTCAAATCAGGCAGATATTAGAGCTGATTCAGCAGCATCGATTGGCGGCTTTAGAGGTTAGAATCCTAGAGCAACAGCTGCTTAACCTTATTGTATTGACATTAAGCGCCCCGAAAGAGGTGATGATGAGTACCAGCTCGTCCATACAGTCGGTACATCTAAAGCGCATCGAGCATTACGTCCATCTGCACCTAGAAAACCCTGCTTTAACCCCAGCGATGGTCGCTGCTGCTTGTCATATATCGGTCAGATACTTGCATAAACTGTTTGCTGAGTTGCCCTATAGTTTTTCAGAATGGGTAAAAGAGCTACGCTTAAAGCAGGCCAATCATATTTTAAAAACCAAAAGCTACGTAACCATCGATGAAGTGGCGCATAGAGTCGGTTATGGTGACCAAGGTTATTTTTCACGCATTTATAAGCAGCATTTCGGTTATACGCCGCGAGATACTCCAAGCACAGGATAGTCATTGTTATGTACTCTGTCACGCAGTCGCTGTATGATTTATGGATTGATCATAAGCGCGTATATTAAGTTAAGGAAAAACCAAGATGACTGATGCGACGAATGATAAAACAGCAAAAGTAGAGATTTATGAAAGCGCTGATGGAGAGGCGCAGGTAGACGTTCGCTTCGAGCAAGAGACTGTTTGGCTCACGCAAGCACAAATGACCGAGTTGTTTGGTCGTGACCAATCAGTGATTTCGCGTCATATTGCCAATGCTATAAACGATGAAGAAATTGCTGAAAAAAGCAATATGCAAAAAATGCATATTGCAAATTCTGATCGCCCTGTGACGTTTTATGACTTAGATGTGGTTATCTCAGTGGGTTATCGCATCAAATCTCCCCAAGGTGTGCAGTTTAGACGCTGGGCAACCCAGCGCCTACGTGAATACTTGGTGCAAGGCTATACACTCAATCAAGAGCGCTTTGATAAAAACTCAAGCGAGCTACAACAAGCGTTAAATTTAATCAGAAAAACCGCGCAAAGTCCCGAGCTGAAAACCGATGAAGGTCGCGGCTTGGTTGAGATTATCAGTCGTTATACACAGACATTCTTATGGTTACAGCGCTATGATGAAGGTTTGCTTGATAATCCTGCAGGGGAGGATGGCGGTATCTTACCCAGTCCGACTGAGGCGATGGCAGCGCTGACGGATTTGAAAGCGCAGCTGATAGATAGAGGTGAGGCGACTGAGCTATTTGCCAAGCCTCGCGGTGATGGCTTGGACAGCGTATTGGGTAATTTAGAGCAGACGGTGTTTGGCGAGCCTGCATACCCGACCATCGAGAGTAAAGCGGCGCACTTACTGTACTTTATGGTCAAAAATCATCCTTTTACCGATGGCAATAAACGCAGCGGCGCTTTTTTGTTTGTAGATTTTTTGCATCGGAATAATCGACTGCTCAATGATAAAGGTGACATGGTTATTAATAACACCGGGCTTGCCGCATTAACCTTGTTGGTTGCCGAGTCTGACCCCAACCAAAAAGAAACTTTGATTAAATTGATTATGAATATGCTGTCATTAGAATCTTGATAAATAGGCTTATTGTCAGCATCACTTAACCTCTTAAAAACACATAACGCCAATAATAAAAAGCACAGTCTAACGACAAAATTAAAGGAAATTCAATATGTTTAGCATGATAAAAGACTGGCGCGAGCAGCGCATATTGGACAACAGCGAGTTTACCCATGCTGACTGGCTGCAAGCTGCCAAGCGTATTGTGATACTTGAGAGGCTAAACGAGGATGAGCTAACACGCTTGTTTGAGCTGGCGACGTTGTTTTTGGCGGATAAGTCGATTACTGGCGCGCAGGGTTTCGAGATTACCGATGCGGTCAAGCAATCTATCGCCTTGCAAGCTTGTCTGCCTATTTTAAACCTAAGCCTTGAATGGTACGCTGGCTGGTCGGCCATTATTATTTATCCGGGTTCTTACAAAAGCGAAACCAGCACCGTAGATGAGTTGGGTATCGTCCATGAGGGCAGTCAGCATCGTAGCGGCGAAGCATGGCTGCGTGGTCCCATTATACTGTCATGGAAGGATGCCAAACACTCAGGCGAGCGTGATGGGCATAATGTCGTCATTCATGAGTTTGTGCATAAGCTTGATATGCTAAATGGTCGCGCTAATGGCTTTCCGCCGCTGCAACCGGATATGGATCCTGCGCGCTGGACTGAAATTATGAGCCGCGACTTTGAGGATTTTCAAAGCCATCATAAATCAGGTCTCGATCGCTATGGTGCCACCAATCCTGCGGAATTTTTTGCGGTACTGAGTGAAGTGTTTTTTGAGACGCCGCAAAAGCTGATTGATGCTTATCCTGATATTTACGAGATAATGGTGAAATTTTTTCGCCAAACGCCGCTATGAATGAAAGGTGTCTTGGTAAAAGCGATTAGAAAAAACCATACTTACGAGAATATGAATTTCATGAAAAAATTGCTAATTTTAATTTATGCTTTGCTGATAACGCATCCGGCATATGCTATCAATGCTCCCTCACAATATCCTAAAGAGCTGCAAGAATTAGGAGTATATATAGATTCAACCCTCGATAAAGTCCAAAATATATCTGATAATAATGAAGATTTTTGTTCAACTCAGTCAGCTTTTGCTTTCAATATTATGGAGATGAGACAAAAGGATGTTGATTATAGTGACATTTATCATTTAATGAATATAAACAACAAAGCAGATTTAACTACAAAAGGCATGGATAAACTAGATAGTTATAAGGGCATTTTTGAGGAAGCGTATGATTATCCAGTATATGAAAGCAAAGAGGATAAGGGTACTGCTACTACCTTCTATATGACCTATAAAAATCATCAATGTTTACTCAGTTTATAAGTGTTTTTACGGATTTTTCAGTCGCTAATTTCTTAATTATCCGTTTAATAGCTTAAAAAAACCATAAAAAGGGCAGTGTATTGATTTAATAACACCGCCCGTTATTGATTTTTATGACTGTAAGCACTTGTTTTTACAGGTAAAGGTTGTTTAAACCGTCCATTGTTCATTGACAATAGCAACCAGATAACGTTTGCCTTGATACTCATCAAACACTAAGCGTAGGATACGCCAGTCCATACCAGAGTATTGCTCTGAGCCTTTATGATAAAACTCAACAAACTCTGAATTGGGGTAAATCTCTTTTAAATTATTGATCATACTGCCGTTATGTTTAAACTCATTAACGCTGATACTGGCATTATTATATTTCTCACCGGCGACCCACGTATCTAAGTATTCTGGTAGTGGCACTACCAATGCCTCGCCAGTACCGTCTTTTTCGCCCCAAGTAAAACGAATTTTTGATTGTTGTAGATACTGAGCATACTGCTCGCGGCTAAAGACTTTATCCGTATCAGTCCTTACGTAAGCATACATCGAAAAACGTACGCCACGAGTTGGATGAATATCATCTGTGATTCTAGAAAAATCATTATTGGCAAGAGCGCGCTGGATACGCAGTGCTTGCTGTTTGAGCGTTTGCTGGCTCATATCTGAGACTATAAGTACAGATGGGTTGCCAGTTGATTGATTTGGAGTGCTGGCGTTGGATTCAGCAGAAGATTGGCACCCTGTGATTGCTAGCACTAAACCAAACCCCGCCGCGGTTGATAGCTTATAAAGATAAGACTGAAAAATATTAGAACGAGTAGATGGCATCATAACAATATCCTTATCGTAGCTTATTTAAGTCATTCCAAAACACATACTAGATCCAATGTATATTTACCAATCAATAGTACTAATAACGCATCAAAGTTTATAATGGTGCTGTGTAAACAGTGTTTTTTAATAAACTCGATAGACACAATTAAGCAGTAAAGTGGTAGCTTGTATGTGATTTAATGAATATAACACTTAAAACGTCATATTTCATGGAGGGTGCCATGCAAAAAATGATATTTTCTATAATGATGCTCGCAATAGGATTTTCTGCTATCACGGCTACTGCCAATCTAACGCAGCCGTTACAGACAGCTTTTGCCATGAAAATTGATACTGTGGCCAAGATGTACCAGCAGGATGTGAATAATGAAGGAATGGATAACCCAGTGGTATTACATCAATATGCCAATCCGGATCTGAAGGCTGCCATGCAGCGTGAGCAAGATTACTTTGCTAAAGCGCAAACATCCTGTCATGTGGGTTACGATGTCTTGTGGAATTCTCAAGATCCTGATTATGCACAAGACAAGCAATTTTCAGTGACAACCAGAGGCTTGGTCCAAGTCAGCTTAGCGCATGGCCATGATGTTTATTATGAATTGTCCTGTGATAATTCTGCGTGCCAAGTGGCGGATGTAATCTTAGATGAGGATGGAACATCTTTACGAGCGCATTTGCTTAAAAACTGTCCTTAATTAGAAACCAATATATCGACATCAAATAACTGCTGATAGAAATCAATGGGATGATTAGCAAATAGCATTATACAAAATATGATGTGCCCAAATTATAAAACCGTTGGTTTGTTTTCGCATAATGTATATTATGTTAAATGAAGTGTATGTAGTACTAAGTTCATAGGACTATGTTCAAGCATTAAGTTGTTAGTCAGTCTGCTCGATAATTGCTTAATCATAATATGTGTTACCTGTTTAAATAATCATTGTAATCATCACTAGTATAATTACTAACTGATATGTCTTGAAGGTTTAATACGCGGAGTCCTAATCGAACTTAATGCATTAAATCAAGTCGCTAATAGCCTCTCTGCATATATTTCAGAAACCTCTTATAGACATGTTGTGGATACAGTGATTTTATTATTCATTCAAAGTTAACCTCTTTGATAAACTTGTTCTGCTCATCATTACTGTACTGTGCTTACTACCTTCGCAATACCTAATAAGCCCCTTGCATAGTCTCTCATTCACAATTATCACCTCACAGCCAAATATATTACGGGCTTTATCAAAATGACCAAAAAATAAATAGTTACTGTTGCCTACTAATTTAAGCAAGTCTCATCGCTTTATGCGCTTGGATGAGCTCATGCTAACACCTAAAAAACTGGTCAATACTGCGGGGCAAGAGTTTATAGAACAGGCGTTTTACGGTGATAATTGGATGGAAAATCGCTATGATATTACCGTACTGTTTATTGTCGCTTGTCATCAGTAAGATAAAAACGAGGGCTTCTATTCGGCAAAAGACCAGAAAATTATTCAATTTTCAACAGTTTTTTCTAAAGAATATTCTTCTCAAGGTCAAGGTAATGAGCACTTATCTATGTCAGGCTTTAACGCTACCCTATTGTATCAACAGGATGCTTCTTGCTATGAAAAAGCGGCTTATCATAGCAGTGAGAGCAGTCATTATCTGATTGTGCCTTATGTTCGGTTTATTGTGTGCTGTGTTTGATTGATTACAATGAGAAGCATTTATTTATTTCCTATTAAAGAAAGCTTGTTTAGCTAAATAAAATCTTATATCAAGGTGCTGCAATAGTGGCGGACTCTGGTTTTAAAATAGACTGACTTGCGAACAATAAAAACGCGCCCAGCAGTAAAAACAACCCAAAAGCGTAAAATGCAACAGTAGAACCATACTGATCTATCATCAAACCAGTAAAAATCACTGGCACGCTAAACCCCATGTAAGCCATTAAAAAATAGCCAGCACTAGCACGAGCTTGCTCAGTGCCAGCAGACTGTGTCACCCCTGACAACCCGCCTAAATATACGAAACCATAACAACTACTGCTAGCTAAAAAAGCCGCTAAAAGAATTACTGGTAGATTGGCATGCAGCGCACCCCAAGCAAGCAACACATAAGCAGGAAGTAAAATCAGAATACCCAATTTACATGATACTTGAGGATCAAGCTTTCGAGCGATAGGCTGAAACAATAATCCACAGCTGATGGCAAGCATAGAGGATATTCCAGCATACTTAGCCAGTCCATGCGTGGCCAATACTGATGGAATAATCGATAAAACCAATCCGGTAGTCGCCCAACAAATCAAAATACCGCCGCCATACCATATCACTTCACGATTAAAATATGGCAGCTTAAGCATTGATTTAAATGTATTAGAGCGTTTCGGCGCAGTCTCAGGCAGCCGCCATACTAAAAATATTGATAAAAACGCGCTTATTAACAGGAAGAAAAAGCTGGCAGGATGCTGTGTCTCATACAACAATAGAGAAACTGTCGTTAATGCAGGCCCAAGACCAAAACCTATAGTGGTACTTGCAGTTACCCAAGTGGTCGCACGCCCCGTATCGGACGAGCCAATCAACTCAATCATATATGCGGTCGCTGTTGCTGCCATTAAGGCCGTGCCCACACCAAGCAACAATCTCGCTATTGCTAACGCTCGCGTATAAGGATAGAACATCATCAGAGCAGTTGCCGCTATTGATAAACTTAAAGAGATTAAAATCGTCTTGCGTCTCCCAATCCTATCGGAGAGTCCACCAAAAGCTAATAATACCGGTATCACCCCCAACACATAAAAAGAGAATGCGACCGTGGTTGCTAAAACACCGTAGCCATCATTTTTAGCGTAAATAGCATAAAGTGGTCCTTGTATATTAACGCTTGTTGTTATGACACATAATGCAAATGCCAAATATTTATTATATTTTTGAGTGCTCATATATAGCCGCTTTTAAAAAAGTATCATTGGGTTGATTGATATTAATGGTTGTCACCACTCAGGCTTTATAGCCATATCACATCGTTTTAGGCTCAATGATTAAAACAAAAGTGCGTTAGTTTATCTATATACAATCCAGTACAATTAGACAGAACTGTTTGGTATATAAAACCCATACAGCTCTTCTATCGAATTTATATATTCATGGGTTCACTTGAAAAATATGAAGCATCAATTAACACGAATTGAAGTCGTCATGGCTGACGTTAAAGAAAAGATAGCAACCGTCGTTTATATGCTCGGAACACGCCTGCCCTCCGTACGAGCAGCGGCGAACAGTTACGGGTTTTCACCCTCAACGGTAGTTGAAGCTTACGAGCGCTTGCAAACAGAAGGTATTATTTACTCGCGTCCTGGCGCAGGGTTCTATGTCGCAGAGACGACAGCGCCGCTCTCATTAACAGAAACAGGGCATAATCTTGATCGCGCGATAGATCCACTCTGGGTGTCGCGGCAATCGCTTGAGCCATCCGATAATGTACTAAAGCCTGGCTGTGGTTGGCTGCCATCCGATTGGTTGTTTGTGGAGGGTATGCGCCGCGGTTTACGACATGCGGCAAGAGGTGACGCTACCGTTATCAGCGAGTATGCAACGCCGCTAGGATTGCCCGCATTGCGCCAATTACTGACACGGCGTATGGCAGGACTGGGCATCGATGCGCAGCCTTCACAAGTCATGCTGACAGAGTCTGGCACACAAGCGATAGATTTGATTTTACGTTTTTTATTGACCGCAGGCGATACAGTAGTCGTCGATGACCCTTGTTATTTTAATTTTCGAGCGCTATTGCGTGCTCATAGAGTCAAAATCATTGGCGTGCCTTATACGCCGAATGGTCCAGATATAGATGCCTTTGCGAAAATTTTAGAAGAACACAAACCACGCCTATATATTACTAATGCCGCCATCCATAACCCTACCGGTGCAACCTTATCGCATGCTACGGCTTACCAAATATTGCAATTGGCTCAGACCGCTGGTTTATATATTATCGAAGATGATATTTTTGCTGATTTTGAAGTCAAACCTGCGCCACGGCTTGCGGCATTAGACGGCTTATCACGCGTGTTTTATATTGGTAGTTTTTCTAAAACCTTATCGGCATCCTTGCGCTGCGGTTATATAGCCGCGCCAAATGAATGGATTGAGAGTTTGCTCGATTTAAAAATAGCAACTGGCTTTGGCGGCGGTCAGCTGGCAGCAGCAGTTGTGTTATCGGCGCTAACGGACAGCGGTTATCGCAAACATATGAGCACGATGCATATGCGTCTTGCAAGCGCACGTTCTCAAGCGCTGCCACGCTTGGAAAAATTGGGAATTGTGCCGTGGTTACTACCACAAGCAGGGATGTTCCTTTGGTGCCGCTTGCCAGATAATAATAGTGCAACCGAACTGGCTAATCGTTGTTTGTCACAAGGTGTAGTCTTAGCCCCAGGCAATGCTTTTAGTCAATCAAAAAATGCTGAGAACTTTATGCGTTTTAATGTGGCACAAATGAGTAGTTCAAAAGTATTTGAAGTATTGGCTCAAGCGTTGGTATAGCCAACAATACTTAGAAGTTTTTATACATTTAATAAATTATCCAATATGGCTGCTAACCATGCGTTATTGTTTCCAATATATTGGTGGCTACACTCTATTATCTCAGTAGGTGATTGGACAGTTCATGATAGTTATTAAGTTCATTTTAGATTTCATCTTGACCATACTCTCTCGGGTCCCTTCAAAGTGACACTGCCAGCCGATAATGCAAGATCCAAGCTCTTTATGCCGCGGTGTTTGTTAGCCAAATTTATTAACGCTTTTAACCTATATCAAACTCCATACGTCTTGCAGTTGTTTGCATAGTTTGACTATCTAGTAACTTCTTCACACAGTACAGGCTGGCATGAATACCCGCACTTATTCCTGCTGATGTTACCAATTTAGCAGTCTCGTCACTGGCATCGACAAAACGGGTATTAGCGATAACCTCAATATTAGGATAGGATGCTAAATTGTCCAAGTCCATCCAATGGGTGGTTGCAGATTTGCCAGCCAGCAATCCAGCTTTTGCTAATAGTAAGGCACCGGTGCAGACTGATAGCGTTAACTCGGTAATCTTTGCTTGAGAGATAATCCAATCAATAACCACTGGATTATTTATTTCAACCTTTTCTGCGCCATAACCGCCTGGAATAACCAAAACATCAATAATGGGATGATTGTCGAAGCTATAATCCGGTATAACAGTTAAACCATTTCTAGCAGATATTGGCGCTTGGTGCTCGGCAATGGTAATGACATCAAAATGCTTATCACTGCTATCGTTTTCAGCCAATGAAAACACCTCGAAAGGTCCTGCGAAATCTAATACTTCGACTTCGTTAAAAAGTAATATGCCAACGGTTCGTATCGATGTCATGGTGTGTCCTTGAGTTAATATTATTAAATTAAATATCGCTCATTTATACCCTTATAATCAAGCTTAATCTTCATTTACCTTTTTAACCAACGTCGCCATCGCATCCACCTTTGACGTTCCTAGCTGTTTCAGTCCTGTGACAACCCCTACTCTATTTTCAGCAGATTTGTTTTGGCTCAATTTAAACTGTGCTCGAATATTTAAGCAAACATAAATGATTGAATACTTATCTACTCTGATGCACAGGTTTGATAATAAAAAATTGGTACTTGATAGACAGATGTCCGCAGCATTGAATAAATTAGCCATTACCTGCCAGCAAAACCGCTAAAGCAAAGGCAGACATTGGCAAGATTATGGATAGGCTCATAGCAATTACTCAGTCAAAAAATCGAGTTTGCTTGAGAACTATTATGAAGTATTGAAGAAAATTACCTACGATATCTCCTAACCGTAAAGCATGCTTTATTTGCCATTCATATTTACTTTATCAAAGCCAATGCATCTTACAGCTTAGAGATTCCCAAAACAAAACAACAAGGCAGACTCAGTCTAATACAATAAAGGTTAACTTTATGACTCCTGAATTTTGGAAAAATGCATGGCAAAAGAGCCAAACTAATTTTACTCAGAAAAAACCACATCCCATGCTAATACATCATTTTAAAGCACCCAATAGCCCTAAAAATGGTCGCGTTTTTGTGCCTTTATGCGGTAAGAGCGTGGATATGCTATGGTTTATAAATCAGGGTTTCGACGTTATTGGTGTTGAGCTGTCAGAAATAGCAGTCATACAGTTTTTTGCCGAAACTGATTTGCAAGCGACAGTATCACTACATCCAACTACTCCTAATCTCACTTGTTATCAAGCTGAACATGAAGGACAAACTCTCAAAATCTGGGTGGGTGATATCTTTGACTTAAGTCCTATTGATATTGGAATAATAGATGCTGTGTATGATCGTGGTGCATTAGTAGCGCTTCCAGATATGAAGCCTGATAATTTACGTACACGCTATACACATAAACTGATGGCGCTTAGTAATAAAGCAAGCCAACTTCTCTTATCTTTTACTTATGACGGTGAGAAGCAGCGCAGCGATAATCATAAAAACTTACCTCCTTTCTTAGTGACACGATCTCAACTTGAACAATATTATGCTGAGTATTATAAGATAAAATTGATAGCACAAGAAAAAGTAGACTATGTTTCTACCGCAGGTGATTCAGGATATCGTCTTGTCTATACATTAGTATCTAAAAATTAATATTCTACAAATCAATGTCTAACATCCACTACAAGCCTTGTTTGGGCAAGCTCATCAAGATATTGATCTATAGTTTGAGTATTTTCTCTATCCAAATGTGCATCCCATTCATCAAGCATGACAATCGTACTTCGGTCGTCCTCTCTAATTTCTTGAATTTGTTTGATGAGTTGTTGTCCTGTTGAACCCTTATGGGCTTTATCTGCTTTGTAATTGAAATACAAATTGTGCTTAGCGGGTAAATAGTAAGCCTGTTCTTGGTAGTGGTCTTTGAGCTTAAGCAACATACAAGATTTGCCAACGCCATTATTACCAACCAACGTTACTCTACCTTGCTTGGGCAGTTGTGTTGAATCAAAAATATCCCCTGTTTGCTTCACACGTATTTGGTTTGCCTGAATGTAGGTATCTAAATCCACAGTGGTTGGTTGTAAAACCTCTAAAATACCATCTAACATCGTTCTAATAACGCCAATACTGGTATGGTATCCAATAAGTGCATAGCACATTTGCAATAGCTGAATTTGTCTTGGCAATGTGGCAATTAGTACCGCCATCGTCGCAGCATCCTGCCAATTTTTATTAAAAATAAAAGCAGTGACCACAAAGACAGGCAGCATCAATATGATCATGCCTAAGCTTGAATTGATGTGCTGAATCGATGTAGATTTAACGCTATTATTCTTTGCTGTTGCAAAGCTTTTTTGAACCATATTGTTATAGAGCGTGTAATTATGCTTATTAAAAATAACGACGTTATCCCAACTGTCAAAAAGTTTAGCGGTCAAATTCAGACGCGATTGTTGATCAGTTTTGGCAGCCGTTTTTAAAGCATGCCGTCTAAAATGCACAAACATGGAGGCAAAAATAATACCTACTGCATAACCAAGCAGTAATGTGCCATCCAAAAACCAAGCAATGACCAACACATTAAATAAGACATTGAGCACCAGCGCTGAAATATCAAAAATGCTATCAATGACGGTTTCAAGGGTGTAGTTGCTTTCCTGAGCGAGTGTTGTGGTTGCCGTACTCTGTAACTCATCGTTAGATAACAAGTAGGTCTTGCCTAAAAAGACAGTATGAAAATTATCATTGTACAGCTTATGAGCATCGTACTTGGCGCGCTCCGTATTGGTGACACAAAAATACGCGGGCACATAAACCGCTACTAAAGAGACGGCAAATAGCACCATATATAAAATTGAGATACTCTCCTCGGTCAAACTTTGTGCAAGGCGAGCAATAAAGTACGTTGATGAAGCAACAATAATTTGCTGAATCAGCAAAAACAGCAGTGCAACCTGCAAATGCTTATTTAGTATGAGCTTATAAATCAAATTTATTCACATCCTTTCAGATCAAAACACAATAATTGAGCAAGTAACGACTTCTTACTGGTGTCAACTCTACTGACATATAATATTCTTACTATTTTTTAGAGCTTTTTTGGGTGTAAGTCATAGCTATAGTACTATCTATGCAGAACCTACGATAGGATTGATAAATTTGACTAAATTAAAAATCCCTAAGTTTATATCTATGAGATTGGCGAAATATATCAACTGTATCAATAGAGTTAATAACCTCTTGGTAATTATTTACTACATTAAATGTAGACATGGATTTATCTAGTACCTCTTTGGAGGGTGAAAATAAGTATCCCTGAACTGATAATACGGAGCAACCCCACTCATTATTTATGCAAAAAAAACTGAAATGACTGTGAGATTATGCTCACGGTCACAATAATCTCCGAGAATCTGAGTGCAATTCACTTCAATAGACCTGAATTAAAATATAATATTTACATCCTTATCACCTTTTATTCAGTTAAAATCACTATTATTCAACAACGCAGTAGAAATACGGTTACCCAACTCATATGCAACAGATTCTTAATGATATTGCCGCAGAGATGGCCCTTGAAATCGATCGTGGAAAAGTGGCAGATTATATCCCGCAACTGGCGCATGTCGATCCGAACCAGTTTGGTATTGCCGTAGCGACACCTGATGGGCAGGTATATGTAGCAGGGGATGCGAGCATCCTATTCTCGATCCAAAGTATCTCCAAAGTATTTACCTTAACCATCGGTCTTGGCAAGTTAGGTGATGCAATTTGGACCCATGTTGGTCGTGAGCCATCTGGCGATCCCTTTAACTCGATCACGGTATTGGAGTTTGAATCGGGTCGACCACGTAATCCATTTATCAATGCTGGTGCGATTGCCGTGGTGGATGCCATTATGATGGGACATGAGCCGAAAGAAACCTTGGGTGAAATTCTGCGGTTTGTACACTTTATTGCCGATGATGATTCGATCCGTTTTGACCATAAAGTGGCAGCGTCTGAAATGGATCACAGAGATCGAAATGCCGCCTTAGCCCACTTTATGAAGTCCTTTGGTCATATAAAGCACGACGTAGATAAGGTGCTCGGTGTTTATTTTCATCAATGCGCGATTGCAATGAGTTGTGAGCAGTTAGCCCGTGCTGGTCTTTTTTTAGTGTCTAATGGTGTTAATCAACACACAGGGATACGAGTGATTAATGCACAGCAGTCTCGACGGATAAACTCCTTAATGATGATGTGCGGTCATTACGATGGCGCTGGTGAATTTGCCTACCGTGTTGGGCTACCGGGTAAAAGTGGTGTTGGTGGCGGTATTTTGACGATAGCGCCAGGTAAAGGCTCAATCGCAGTTTGGTCACCAGGGCTTGATCACGTAGGAAATTCCAAACTTGGGTCAAAGGCATTAGAGCTGCTGGTACAGAAAACGGGCTGGTCAGTTTTTTCGAATTGAAAGCGATCACTTAATGCTTTTTTAATTGATTATCAATCCAGCGAATAATGTCGCTTTTTCGGATGGTATTACATCCTGATTATAGCGATTCTATTTTAGGGATCGGTAAACGGATACTCTGATCCACGTTTGCTTCCATTGATACCCCCTTAGGATATATTGATATCGTCTTTTGTGTCTTCCAAACGTGTATAGAAAATCCTTTTTTCTATACATTCTGACTTGGTATTTATAAATTTTCTATTCTTCTAGACTTAATTGAGCCGTATCTAAAAGAGAGGCTCAGAAATATTTAAGATAGGTTGCCTAGGGAGCGTTTGAATCCATGAACCAGTGCCTTCAGGCTTGGATTTTTTACCAGTATTTTTAGCTAAATGTAAGCACTAGCATTAACAAAATCTAATTAATTGGAATACCATAATGATCTGCGATTAGTTCAACGGTACGCTATACAAGCATCGAACTGCTAGTGTTAGATATGAACTTAATGATTATAAAATCAACAGCATGAGTCATTATGATTGAGATGTCTGATTAAAACCTCCCATATTAGTTTCTACAATTTCTTCAGCATAGCTCACTACTGAGCCTCTTTAGGTTCAGACTTGCTACTCGCATAAATAAAATAAAGCGCAATTGCTAAACAAACCAAAGCACCTATTCGACTACCTGAAAGGCTAATCACCTCATTACCTAACCAACCAAAATTATCAATTAATACACTCATACTCAGCTGACCAAAAATAACTGCTACCGTTGCTACAGCAGTCCCAATACGCTGGACCGCAACCACCATAATGACAATGTAAGGCACACCGCATAAGGCACCAAGCAGTTGCCACTTAGGGACACCCAACAAAGTAACGGTATGATTTGGCTCAAAAAAGAAAATAAGTAGAGCGGTCACAACCGCACCCACAGAAAATGTTAAAAAGGCACTTTTAAATACGCCAACATTGCCGCCAAGGCGACCATTTAATGCCGCTTGAACGCTCAAAGCTGCGCCGCCAATTATTGCTAATACAATCATTAAAATAAGCATCATTTAGGTTATCCTTTTGCCATAAAAACAAGTGCGGCAATAATGAAAAATAAAGCGATAATTCGTTTGCTGTCTATTTTTCGTTCCATGGTTTCGAACAAACCATAATGATCTATGATTAAACTCTGAAATACTTGCCCAGCCAATATCCCAATCATCGTCAGCGCAATGCCAATAACAGGCGTCACCACGGTTAATACCACAACATAAACAGGCCCTAAAATACCACCAACCAGTAGTAAAGGCGGCTGTGAGAAAAAGGAAGGGCTGTCTCGCGGACTAAAAAACAGCATCAAAAAGAATGTCAGAGCAGCGCCAACACCAAAAATGCTCAATGTTGCCCACAGCTCGCCTACCTGACTCCCTAAAGGCCCAAGTAATCCTGCTTCAACAGACAACCCCATGCCGCCTAATACAACAATGAGTATCAATAAAATTTGCATGAAAAAATCCTTAATGAGCAATACGCTGCAGCTTACAGCAATGTATACCCATTAAAAAACGCTATAATACGAAAATGACCTTTGCATAAGTTGCACAAATGAATACGGTAGATACCATCAACATACAAACACTATTATTTTTTATAGAGGTTTTTGACGCTCAGAGTTTTTCTGTAGTGGCTCGAAAAGAAGGCGTTTCGGCTTCTAAAGTGTCACGTATTATCAAACAGTTAGAGGACTCACTGGGACAGCAGCTTTTTTACCGTAATACACGCGCTGTTACTCCTACTGAGGCAGGTCGCGTATTCATGCGCTATGCAAAATCCATGACCGAGAGCATGAGTGCAGCACAGCAGGAGCTTCAAGACAGGACACTAGAACCGGGTGGTTTAATTAGAATCAACGCTCCCGTATTTTTTGGACAACGACATATCGCACCTTGGCTGCCACAGCTTAGTGCTCAGTATCCTAAATTACAGATAGATTTGAGTTTAACGGATGACTTTATTGATCCTCATCATTATGCAACAGACGTTATTTTTAGAATTGGCACGTTACAGGACTCCGCCTTTCATGCGCGTATTTTTGGCGAGCAAACCTATCATCTTGCCGCTTCTCCATCGTACATAAACACGCACGGTAAATTGCAAGTGCCACCAGATCTGACACATCATAAATGTTTACTATATAAAGGCTCAACAGGACCCAATCGTTGGCTTTTTAAAACAGAAAGTGAAGATTGGACGCCATTCTTAGCACCCGCTTTATTGATGTCCAATAATGCAGAATCTTTATTGGTATCTGCACTCAAAGGTATGGGGATTGTGCTTTTTCCAGATTGGCTCATCGGTGAGTATTTAAAGAGCGGTGAGCTTATCAAGCTACTACCTGATTATAATGCAGCCGTGAAAACCACACCTCAACATGTCGCAGCTATTTACCCTCATACTCGTCATGTCTCTCTAAATGTTAGAACATTAATTGATTATTTTGCTAAGGTTTATGGTCGTCCTCTTTACTGGCAACTCAATTAAAAAAACAAGAATTTAAAGCAATAAGTATCCATGCACCTTATGAGGAAAAGGTGCAATAGGAATATGTAATTGCACCCATTCAGGAGCGTTCCTAACTTAAGTTATTCATTGTTGAGAAAATTAGGATGTTGTTCAATTTCTCTGGGAAACTTATTATGTATTTTAGTCGGTGACTTATTCCGAGTTTGTTTGATAATTGGGTGATCATAGAAAAATTCTTGATAAGCGCATACTCAAGCCTTCGAATACTTATCTGCTCTCATGCACACTCTATAATAAATGAGAATTGTTGTACTCAGTCTAAGTCAGATATTAAGGTTTATGAACCATTTATTCTCCTCCTTATTATAGAGTGCTGTTTTTAATATCCGGCTGAAATCCAACCAACTCAATTATCTGGTTTACAAACTTACCCGTGCCATCAATCATTTATCATCTCAATCAATACTCTTAAAAACCCATATCCAAACTAGGCAAAGAGCAACGCTTGTTATCTTCTTAAGCGCTCAATGAGCCAGCCTGCTATTGGAAATGACACTATCTGCGTCAACGGCACGAGTATTATGGTTTCAATCAATACCACCACTGGCAGACTTAGACCATGAGTCACAGGCTTTAATAACGTTAATACGATTAAGAGCGTCGGATAAAGTCCGACATATCCTACTAATATACGTATCAGTCTGTCTTTAGTATTCTGATTCATTGCCTGCTACCTATTGATAAAATGATAAAAGAAAGATATTTAAGCGACAAAAACAATAATTTTCGCTTGATGATTGACTGTTTGTGAATATCCAATAAATCCCAAATTTATAAATAAAAATAAGGCCATTAGTATTAATGGCCTTATTTTTATTCACTGCTCAGCTGCTTTGCTATTCCTGATAGCGAGGATAATCACTGTACCCAATGGCAGTGCCACCATACATCGTGGCAGGATCTGCCTCATTGAGTGGCCAATGATTGGCTATGCGTTCAGGTAAATCGGGATTAGCAATAAAAGGACGACCAAAAGCAAATAAATCCCCATAACCTTTAGATAATATATCGACCGACTTCTGCACAGTGTACTTACCGGCATAAATAATACGTCCTGAAAACTCAGCTCTGACCGCTTGATAAAAAGGCTCTGGCAAATCAGGCGCATTATCCCAATCAGCCTCTGCAATGGATAAGTAAGCAATGCCCGCCTGTTCAAGTACTTTAATCGCTTCAATATAGGTATGATGAGGGTCTGCTTCTACTAAGCCTAGATACACACGAGTCTCATCCGTGCTGGCAAATAAAGGCGCAAAACGTACGCCTAAACGATCAGCGCCAACCACTTCACTGACGGCGGCAACCACTTCTTTTAAAAAACGCAGACGATTGGTCAACGAACCACCATATTGATCATCACGTGTATTGCTATGCTCAGAGATAAATTGATTGACCAAATACCCATTGGCACAGTGTAGCTCTACCCCATCAAAACCTGCTTCTAGTGCGTTGCGCGCGGCTTGTGCATACATAGCGACCAATTCACCCACTTCTTCTGTGCTCAGTGCCCGTGGCTCACTTGGGTCGGCTAAAGCGCCCTCGCCTGGACCTGTCTCAATAAACACTTTGACGTTAGTGGCAGTAATGGCAGATGGAGCGATAGGCTGCGCTTGATTGGGTTGTAAGCTGGTATGAGACACGCGGCCAACGTGCCACAGCTGCGCAAAAATAATACTGCCTTTAGCATGTACTGCTTGCGTGACTTTTTTCCAGCCTTCAATTTGCGCTGGTGAATGAATCCCGGGCGTCCACGCGTAGCCTTGGCCACGCGGCTCAATCTGTGTACCTTCAGTCACCATAAAACCTGCTGAGGCACGCTGTGCATAATAGCTTGCCATTAAATCATTAGGGATATTGTCAGGTTGCGTGCTACGAGAGCGCGTCAAAGGCGGCATCACGATACGGTTTTTAAGGGTATAAGGTCCAAGTTGTACAGATGAAAATAACGCACTGGTATTTTTCATTTTTGGCACATTTAGCATAGCTTGTTTCATAACACTCTCTTTTAAAGCAAACGGATAGGCGTATTTTTTGAGCCACTGAATCTATTTTTAGGTCTAATGGGCTGCTTAAGTAATGTTGGTTAGCATAGAGTTTTGTAGGTACAATTAGAAACAAGCCTTTCTTGTCTAGGGTACAACTATTAATGGTAAGTGTTATGAATGGTATGAATCGGCTAGATATCAAGCAGCTTAGAGTATTGCAGGCACTACTTGATCTAAAAAATCTCTCGCAAGTTGCGCGCAAAATGGGACTGACGCAACAAGCGATTAGTGAGCAGTTGCGTAAGCTACGGGATTTGTTTGATGATCGTTTGTTTATTCGTCAAGGCAATAGCATGGTGGCAACACCAAAAGCACTAGCAATGCGGCAGCCGATTGACGAGATATTAAAACAGTTGGAAGTATTGTTAGAGCCAGAAGTGTTTACGCCGCAAACCTACAAAGGCGTCTTTACGATTAGTGCAACCGACTATGCGACGCAGGCATTATTGCCGCAGTTATTTAGTATCACACGCTGTGAAGCGCCTCATTTAAAGCTGATAGTGAGAGATTTTGCATCAGACAATATCAATCAGCTGATTGCGGCAGGCGAACTTGATTTACTGATTACTTTTCCAGAGTTTATCCCTGACAATTTATCGTATGTGACGCTATTTGAAGAACAGCATTTATGTGTGACGGGTTATAAAAACACCTTTGCAACAGAGATATTCACACTGGCGCAAGTTGCCGCACACCCACAGCTGGTGGTATCGCCTTCGCGTGCCAATTTGCGCGGATCGCATGATCAATGGTTTGCAGAAAAAGGGCTTAAACGCCATATTGTGATGTCAGTTCCTAGCTTTTCAGCCGTGCCAGATATCCTGCACACCACCGACATGATTGCCTTTTACCCTGCGCGACTATTACCAAATAATAAAGTCAAAGAGATTGAAATCGAAGCATTACCGCCCACCTTTAAGGTAATCGCAGCATGGCATCCACGTACCAGTGACAGTGGTATACATCGCTGGTTAATTGAGCAATTACGAAATTTATAGTTAAAAGATTAGCCTGTCTTAAAGTCATCTTATTGAGCATTTAGGCTAACCCTATATTTTATGCAACACTCTCAAAAGTAGGTATAAGATGTTTATCGGTGATGGATTGCTTAATATTGCAGACTGCACGCTTACCAAATGCACCAAGGTTGTAGTCTGCAAATTCATGATATAGCGTCACCACATCGCCCATAATCAGTAATGCTGGGGTTGGCAATTTCGCTTCGGCTTGCTGCTTAGCGATACTACCAAGCGTACCGATGAGCAGTTGCTGCGTGGGCAAGCTGGCATGGCTAATCACCGCAAAAGGCGTTTCGCTATCTCGTCCCGCTGCTATTAACCCTTCGGTCAATTCATCTAGCTGATGCAATCCCATATAAAAAACGACGGTTTGGGTGCTATCTAAATGCTCGTCATAGTTATTGTTGGGCGCTCCTGATTTCTTATATGCCGTTACAAACTTCACTGTCTGCGCATGGTCTCGATGCGTCAATGGAATACCTGTACTACTAGCAGCGGCACTGGCGGCAGTAATACCGGGAATAGATTCAAAAAAGATACCATGGCGTACCACTTCTTGAAGCTCCTCTCCGCCGCGCGCAAAGATAAAAGGGTCGCCGCCTTTAAGTCTTACAACTGTTTTACCTGCCAGCGCGTGCTTGACCAGCAGCTCATTGATGCCTTCTTGCGGCAGCGCATGATTGGCTCGGCGTTTACCGACGAATATCTTCTCTGCTGTTGGTTCGCACATATCCAAGATATCCTCTGAGACCAAACTATCATAAAGCACCACATCAGCGCTCTGCATGATTCGCAAAGCTTTTAGTGTGAGCAGCTCAGGATCACCAGAGCCTGCACCGACTAAATGCACAGTACCTACTTTTGTAGCTGCTATATTTAATGGCGCGTTTAGTGTATTGACGACACACTTTTTATTAGATAAATCGTTTGGAGGTAGTGTTGCGATAAAGGCAGATGAATCCGTCATGACGGTGACTCCTAATGATGCTGTTAGTGCAATATACGGTGCAAGCCCCATGCCATATTGATCAATTGGTTGTATTTCATAAGGCGGCTATAAGGAAGTTATAAGACAGCTATGACGCATACTCCTCAATAAGCGCATTGATTTGACCCACACACGAGCCGCAATTGGTACCAGCACGGCACGCTTCGCCCACTGCTTGTGCGCTATGACACTGCTGCTTGGCGATTGCATTGACAATAATGTTTTCTCCGACTGCCATGCAAGAGCACACCAACGGACCTGGATCGATATAGCCGGTAGCTGGACGGCCTGCCAGCAACCATTTATAACGCTGCTGTACTGGTATGGCATCGGTACTGGCAAAGCAGATGTCAAGCCAATGTGTACTAGGCAAATACATCACTTTTGGTGCAAAATAAATGGCTAATAGCAGCTGATCACTCGGCATAGCAGAGTCTAAAGGACTTGGTATATGGTCTAACGCCTCACTCCTCACCTCCGACTGAGTCGAGATAAAGCGTAGTTGCTTCTCTGGTTTACTCAAGGTGAAAGCGCTATTAACCGTCAGAGTATCGTCGGCATTGCCAGTCAACCACTTGTCTGATACAGACTTTTGATAGTCATCGATAAACTGCTGCCAAAATTTAGGGTCAAGCAACTGCCTAGCTGTGCGCTCGGCTGGGCTGGCAAGGGTAATGAGCACACTATTGGCTTGCCTGCTGATACTCCATGTCAGCGCTGGTAGTGAGAGAGACGAACCTGCATCATTTAACTCAAAGTTTGTAGACGCTGTTTGCGACTCACCCGCTATTGCTTCCTTCTTAAAATGAGCAGTCATCGCACGCAAGTGCACTAATATGGTGTCCTGAAAATCAGGATGCACCATAATCTTGCCAAGTGTCTGCATAGGCACGGCGCTCATGCGAATCGCTGAGTTTTTTAGCTCAGGCTGCCCTGAATATGGATCGACCACAGTCGGAATGAGTGTCCCTACCCGTGCAAAGCTAGCAAAGGCGTTACTCCAGTGCATAGGCATAAAAGCATCGCCAACACGCATACTATCACTGATGACGATTTGCGCTAAAACTTTTTGCTCTATATTCTCATTATCTGTATCGGCATTTTTACTAACATTATTCGTATCAATAGTTGTCGCCTCACTATTCGGCAGGATCTGCTCATAGCGAGGATGTAGCTGCACATAGTCGCCCTTTTCAACACCGAGTTGTTTGGCTTCATTAGGATGGATAGTCAGCGTCGGCACAGATTCATGTTGATTAAGCTGTGGCGCCAGCCCTGTGCGTGTCATGGTATGCCACTGATCTCGTATTCTGCCTGTAATCAGGCGTAGATTCACGGTTGATGGGTTGAAGTCAGTGTTATGCCACTTATCTCTATTCTTAACATCGCTCTTATTCGTCTTCTGCCGACGTTGATGTGGATGGAAGTGATGAAAATTAGGCAGGCTAGCACTATCTGAAGGCGTAATAGCAATGAGGTTTACTTGAGTGGGTGTAATACGCGCACCGCCCCACTGAAAGGGGGGCATTACCTCATAGTCAGCACGGTTTAGGATTGGCATTAGTAGGTCTTTAGCCAAATTGAGATAGCGCGGTTGATTGTTTTTCGATGCTGATTGATTAGGGTCGTTCTTAAAAGCAGTGAGCGCCACGTACTCATTAAATATCTCACTAGGATGGTCATAATCAAACCCTGATAGCCCCATGCGGGTAGCCACTTGAGACAGTATCCACCAGTCAGGCTTAGCGAGTCCTAGTGCAGGCTTCAATGCCCGTTGTCTTGAGATTCGCCGCTCAGAATTGGTGACCGTGCCTGACTTTTCGCCCCAACCTTGGGCTGGCAATACAATGTCTGCGCACTTCACCGTATCGCTGTCTACCGAGCAGTCAGAGACAATGACCAAGTCACAAGCCGCTAATGCGCGGCGAAATTTATCCGCTTCAGGTAAGCTCACGACTGGATTGGTCGCCATAATCCAAATGGCTTTGATACGCCCATCTAAGATAGCATCGGCAGCATCGCACGCTTTGACGCCTACTTCTGCAGCAATAGGCTGCGGCGCTTGCCAAAAGTCAGCGACTAATTGCCGATGGATGCTATTGTCCAAGTCCAGATGCGCCGCCAACAGATTGGCGAGCGCGCCTACTTCTCGACCGCCCATGGCATTTGGCTGACCAGTGAGTGAAAAAGGACTGGCACCCGGTTTGCCCACTCGTCCCGTAAGCAGATGGGTGTTGATAATAGCATTCACCTTGTCAGTGCCACTCTTTGACTGGTTAACACCCATACTAAAGGCAGTCACTGTTTTGTCATGAGCGGCGACTAGCTGATAAAATTCAAGGATACTGTCGATACTGACTTGGCAAGCTTGAGCAACTTTTTCAATGCTCCAGACGTTGGCTGCCGCTAAAGCATCATCAACACCATGACCATGCTCGATATAACCTGTATCAGAGAAGCTGTGTTCGCTAAGATAATGTAATAAACCATTGTATAAATGCGTATCGGTGCCCGCTGCTATCGGTAGATGCAAATCGGCGAACTCACAGGAATCGGTACGACGTGGGTCAATGACAATCAGTTTTTTATTGGGATTGGCTTTTTTGGCGGCCAAAAAACGTCCAAACAAAATAGGATGGCACCATGCCATGTTCGAGCCCACCAGCACTAATAAATCACAGGACTCTAAATCCTCGTAATTACTAGGCACCAAATCAGCGCCAAAGGCACGTTTGTGTCCTGCTACTGCAGAAGACATACATAGGCGTGAGTTGGAATCGATATTATTATTACCGATAAAGCCTTTGATAAACTTATTGGCGACGTAATAATCCTCAGTGAGTAGCTGTCCTGAGACATAAAACATAATACTGTCGCGACCATACTTGGCGATCGTGTCGTTTAAGCGCGTGGCAATATCATCTAAGACGTTATTCCAATCGGTAGGCTTTATAAGTGGCTCATCAGATATGTCGATAGCGTTAAAATCATTACTCAATTGCATAGGTCGATGCTGTTGCATTACCGCTTGCTTGTTTTGATAGTAAGGCTCAGTTAAGCGTCGCTCACTGCCCAATGTTTGTGCTAGCGCACTGCCTTTTGAGCATAACTTACCAAAATTTGCCGGATGTTCAGGATCTCCTTTTACGCTCACTACCCCTGCCGCATCGACACTGGCTAAGACGCCACACCCTACCCCGCAGTAAGGACAAGTGGTACGTATGGTGGACGTCGTTTCTTCAGTATATGTGGCAATAAGAGCCGTTTTTGAAGGATTGAATATGTCATCAGATTTGTTATTAGATTTGCGATCAGATCGACGTATACGACTTTCTAATTCTTGACTAGCATTCGGTTTATTACTCAAGATCACTTCACTCATGACGCCGCTCCTACTATGTCTGCTGCGCTTAATAAATCCAGATCGCTATCGTTAGCCTCACTATCTGTCGTTACCTTCTCCAAATCACAGTAAGCCTCGCCAAATATTAAATCCGCTTTTATAGGCGCGATATCACTATTGCTGTTGATCAGCTGGCTATAGAAACTGCCCTCATTGACCTCACCGTAGAGTACAGCGCCGATCAGTTTATTGTTTCTAAGGTAAAGGCAATGATAGTGATTTATACTGGTTTGCTGATAAGTAATGGTTTCGATAGCTGCCGCTTCCTCCTCTTCAAAGTCGACTTGCCCTGCTGAAAAAGCACTGATGCCAGATACTTTTAGCTTTAAGGACAGCGGTGTACTGCGAAAAGGCTGCCAGTTCTCTTTAGAACCTAAGCTGTCGCCCGATAGTCGAGTGTCTTTTAGCACAGAGACTAAGGTATCCACTTGCTGATTAACAGGTGCCACCATACCGAATAGCTCACCATCCAACTCTATGCATTCGCCAACTGCGTAGACATGCGGACAACTCGTGTGCATGCAATCATCCACAATGATGCCGCGATTGACCTCAAGACCGCAGTCTCTCGCCAGTGCTATATTAGGCATCACCCCGACTGCCATCACAATAAAATCTGCCGGCAAGGTACGTCCATCCTTCAATGATAAGCCTTTCACCTCATGCTGGTCATTGACCGCAATACAATCAGTAATAGCAGAGACCTCCACACCTACGCCCCGACGAGCCAGCTCAGCTTGCAACAGCTGGGCAGCAGGTAAATCAAGTTGCCTGTTAAGAACATAGCTATCTACATGAATGACCGTCATATCTGCCCCTTGAGAAGCCAGCGCGCAGGCGGCCTCTAGCCCTAGCACCCCGCCACCAATTACTAGACCTTTTTTCCCTTGGCGCGCGTATTCAATTAAAGCATTAACATCAGCTACCTCTCGGAACACATGCACGCCTGTCGCATCATGATTGGGAAAAGGGATGACTCGAGCGCTCGAACCTGTAGCGATAACCAGCTTGGCATAGACCAGCGTCTGTCCATTATCAAGCTTAATAGACTGTTGCTTGGTGTCCACAGCGGTAACTGCAATCCCTGCTAAGACAACAATACCCAACTGTTGATACTCTGATTGCTGGTATAAATAAGTATCCTCAAAGGCGCTATCTCCTGCCAGCACTGGTGATAGCATAATGCGGTTGTAGCCGACCTCTGGCTCTTTGCTGACAAGGGTAATCGGTAATGGTCTTTGGTTATTTGGCGACTTACTTTGCTGCTGGGCACGTGCCAGCTCAATGGCAAAACGGCTGCCTGCCATGCCAGCACCAATAATGACAATACCCGCATTTAAATGAGCATAAGACATTGTCTGGATTGTTAATTTTGATCTATCTGATGACATGAGCAAAAAATCCCTTAGCCGCAACGCGCAGCATTAATTAGATGGCGTGTCAGAGTGTCTTTTGTGCTTAAAGCCTGCGCTTATAAGAAATAAGCCAACAGCGAAAAAATGAGCACAAACTGAATAAAGCAAATGCTATGCCATACCAGTAATGGGTTGCGTATGATGAGCGGCTCAGGGTCGCTAATATAATTATGATTCTCAGGGTTAAAATCTTGTAAGAACTCGCCAATCGCTTGATAGCGAGCTTGGGTATTAGCAAGCAGCGCACGCATTAGCGCTTGCTGGCTGGCAGCAGGTACACGGTACTGACGTAATAATTGAGTAGGTAGCCTTAAGGTATGATTTGCCTGATGTGAATGCATCAACGCTTGTGAGCTAAATGGCAGCTCACCTGTTAGCAGCTCATAGCCAATCACCGCTATGGAAAATAAATCAGAATGCACACCTTTTGGTGCATCGCTGTAATATTCTGGTGCAGCGTAGTGCAAATCACCGTTCGGTGGTCGCGTACTGTCTTTAAGTATGGAAGAGCTGGCTGAACCAAAATCTATCAATTTGACCGCGCCTGATGTGGTCAATAGGATGTTTTCCGGCTTGATATCTTGATGCAATAGATAGTTTCGATGCATCACCCGAACCGCCATGCCTATTTTGGTTAACAAATCATAGGTCTGCCACACATCACAAGGCGCATGACGATCTATAAAATCTCTTAGGCTTTCGCCTTCAATATATTCTGTGAGATGGTATAGATATGCACTGCTGGCTGGTATGGGGTAATAGCGTAGCAACCCTGAAGCACTAAGCGCTGAGCTTGCGTCTAGATAGGGTTTTATACTGCTGATGCCTGTAAGGCTGCTGTCGCTAGATAGGTTATTAGGATCTGCTTGATTATAGGCAGGCTCGCCCGCCCGCCTATGCTTAGATAAGCTCAAACCAATTTTACGCTCCTTTAAAAATTCGCGCAGATAATGACCATCGGCAATAGTACTAAGGCTTGGTGACTTTAGTGCAAATAGATGATGGGTTTCATCCTCTACTAGATATACTTCGCTACGAGCAGTGTGGGCTATGATATGCTTGACAATAAAACCATCAATCCGTGCCCCAACTTCTAAGCCCGTTAATAACTGATACCGATGGATGTCGTGAGGCATCGCATCATGCAGGCTAGCATTTTTATTATTACTATTGTTCTTAGTATGAGCGCTATCGGCTGTCTTTTGCTTATGGAGCGCTTGTGCATTCATACCGAGTATCACCATACTTAAATTGTCATGACTGCCCTCGTTAAACGCCTGCTCGCATATGTTTTGGCTGATGCTAAGACTATTCACTGCCCCGTCATTCGAGCTGTTATCCGTCGTATCTATCGTTTGACTCGGCTGACACAGCGCCTTTACTGCTGAACATAGCTCAAACTGGAGCTCGGACGCTGCAATAGACTCATAGACGCCATCTGTCATCAGTGCTAAGCATTCATTTTGATGCAAGGTAAATACTGACTGTTGGAGCTCGACCATCGTATCCGCGCCAATAGCGGCAGATAGCGCGCCTTTATCTTGCCCATAGTGAATGCGGTGGTCTTTACTGAGCACTTTTATACTCTCTAAACCGACACGGTAAATCCGTGAGTCGCCTGTATGAAACAGATGGATACGGTCGCCAATACACAGCAGGCCTGATAAGGTGGATAATAGTGGTGGCACGCGCTCATAGACTTGCGGGAAATAGAGGGCGTCATTGGCTTTATTGACCGCCTCCCGAATCAAAATGGCAACTTGATTGTCATCAAAGTCTATGTTTGCTGATTGCGATTGGTTCTCTGCCAATACCATCTCTTCAAGCGCTTCATTTTTAAGTGCCCCGTTTTTAAGTGCTAAGGTAAGATGGTGCGTGACAGTATTGACCACCAATTGGCTGGCTTGTTTGGGAAACTGACAGGCACTGACACCATCCGCTATCAGCACCAATAAAGGCGCATGAGGACACTGAACACCGCCGTTGATGGTTGCTGTAAACTGTCCATACTGCAAGCAGGTTGTCATCAGCAAGCTGTCTTGATTTTCAGACTTGCGCCCTTGCATGCTATAAAAATCAAGCAACCACAGTGCCTCATTCATTGGCATAATTAGCTCACTTTAATTTGGGCAAAGCTGCCATCAGGCATCTCTTCGATGATGACGCCTTCAGGTTCTTTTAAAAAGAACAGCGCAAAGAAGCCAACGACGGCGGTCGCGGCAATCACCATGAAGAATACTTGATAAGAGACCAGACTCAATACAGTTAAATAAACAACCGAGCCAACATTGCCATAAGCGCCGGTCATGCCAGCAAATTGTCCGGTCATGCTACGCTTGATCAGTGGAATAACCGCAAACACAGCACCTTCACCCGCTTGTACAAAGAAAGAGCAAAACATCGTGATGAATAATGCCAGTGCAATTGGCCATGTTGAATCCACGATACCCATTAATAAATAACCAACAGCCAAACCTGCGGTCAAAATCAGCAGCGTTATTTTGCGACCAAACTTATCGCTGAGCCAGCCGCCGCCCGGTCGCGACATCAAGTTCATAAACGCATAGCTAGATGCCAAAACCCCTGCCATCACAATTGATAGATTAAATGTCTCTTGATAGAAAAGCGGCAACATAGACACTACGGCAAGCTCTGAGCCAAAGGTCGCAAAGTATAAAATATTTAAGATACCGACTTGCTTAAAATCATATTGATGCGCTTTTGGCACAGGAGTCGTAAATACCTCTTTATTAAAGCGATAACTACTCACAAACTCATAAATATATAAAACGACCAATCCGATGTAGACGATATTGACACTTGCCTGACTGAGTAAGCTGACACCAGCGGGTGATAACTTCCATCCCAAAAGCGCTAACGCCAAATACATTGGTAGCTTAAACGCCATCATCAGCCAAAAGTCACCTGTTGAGGTCACCATCATGGCGCCAGACTTTTTGGGTTTAAAATACGTCGCACCCTTAGGCGTATCACGCACCATCTTATAGAAAATCACACTATAGAGCATCATCACCACCCCGGAGGTGGCCGTCGCATAACGCCATCCTTCATCACCACCAAATATAGCAGCAGCAATAATAGCTACTGTCGGTAACAGCAGCGCAGCAGCAGCAGAACCAAAATTTCCCCAACCGCCATAAATACCTTCAGCAGTACCCAGCTCACTTGCAGGGAACCAATCACTCATGAGACGAATACCCACCACAAACCCAGCACCCACAAAACCCAAGAAAAAACGGGACAGTGCCAGCGCGTTGTAATCTTGCGCAAAGGCAAAGGTAAAACAGGGAATGGCGCCAATTGCCAAAATGGCGGTATAGACGAGGCGCGGTCCAAAACGATCGGTCAACATGCCAATAATGACTCGAGCTGGAATAGTCAAAGCGACGTTTAATATCAACAAGGTTTTGACTTGATCCTTGGTCAAACTCAAGGTCTCACCGATGGCAGATAAGAATGGTGCGTGGTTAAACCACACAAAAAAGGTCAGAAAAAAAGCCATCCAACCAAGATGGAGTATCTGGTTTTTACCAGTAAAAGAGAGAATATTGAGCTTGTTTTTATTTGGTGCAGCAGGGCTCGGTGATGGCGATGACGACATAAGCGGTTTCCTTAAATAGTAAAATTCAGGGCTAACATGGAAAGCCGTAAGAACACATTATGTTGAACGAACTGACCAGTTAGAGCATTTAAGGGGGTGCAATGGCTGTGCCAGCTGCCGCTATCAGCTTCGTTATACAGATAAAACCTCGGCTTTGATAAAGGCGTTCATGCTTTACTATAGGTGACTTCCAAGCCGCTATTACAAGGTCATTCATAATTTAATAGCCATATAGAAACGCTAATTTTATCGAGATGAATGAAAAACCCTGACTGCCATAAATACAATCAAATTGGTGCATGGTTTTATCTATTTTGGTGCATCCATTTTTTATATCCTCACTTTTAATGAGAGAAGACTTTTTTATTTATCATTGCTATTTATATCCTCACACATACCACGCCGCCTAGGAAATACACTGTCATCGTCAGGTTTTTCGTCTGTAGTGATGAGACTCTCGCTTAGAGATATGGCGCTATATAACGGTGCTTGGCACAGTTATTGAAGATGTAATTACTGTAAGCACTATTTAGACAAACCCATGACTAAGGATAATTACATGAGTAGCACTATAGTGAGTAAGGCAGGTAAAGCTAAGTTGGTGGTGATTGGTAACGGTATGGTCGGGCACCATTTCGTTGAGCGAGCCATAGAAAAAGGGTTACATGAGCAGTTTGAGATTCATGTGTTTGCTGAAGAAGACCGTCCCGCTTACGATCGGGTATATTTATCGAGCTACTTTGAACATAAAGATGTTAGTAAGCTCAACTTGGTTGATTTAAGCGCCTATGCATCTGCCCAGATTCAATTGCATCTGAACCAGCGTATTGTAGATATTGACACCACCAATCAATACATCATCACTGAAGCTGGCGAGCGGATTGAATATGGTGAGCTGGTGCTGGCGACAGGCTCCTATCCATTTGTACCGCCGATTTCAGGGCGTGAGCATGCACACTGTCATGTATATCGCACCATTGCTGATTTGGATGACATTCTTGCCATCGCTGAGCAACCAAAAGTAAAAAGAGGCGTGGTTGTGGGTGGAGGGTTACTCGGGCTTGAAGCAGCAAAAGCACTGGTCACCTTAGGACTAGAGACTTATGTGGTAGAGTTTGCTCCGCAATTGATGGGCGTACAGCTTGATGCGGCTGGCGGCGATATTTTAAAGCGAAAAATTGAGGCGCTTGGCGTCAAAGTATTGACTGGTAAGAATACTCAAGCCATTATTGATAATAGCGACGCCATACATAAAAACCTGAGCACCTTTAATGAGAATCCGTGCCAGCTGACCATGCAATTCACCGATGATACCTCGCTTGACACCGATATGATCGTCTTTAGTGCAGGTATTCGTCCGCAAGATGGCATTATCAAAAACAATCCTGAGTGCGGTATTGAGATAGGTGCACGAGGTGGTATTTTAATTGACGAAAAATGCCGCACCAATGCCGCGCATGTCTACGCTATCGGCGAATGCGCGGTGTGGGATAACCAAATATTTGGCTTAGTAGCACCAGGCTACAGCATGGCGAGTATTTGCGCGGCGCAAATCACAGGAGATCATTCGCAAACCTTTACGGGCGCTGATATGAGCACCAAGCTCAAACTCATGGGCGTGGATGTGGGTAGTATTGGCGACGCCCATGGCAAAAGCGCAGACAGTTTGAGCTATTTATATCAAAATCCTGCGACAGGTATCTATAAGAAACTGGTCACAACGTCTGATAATAAGCGCTTGCTTGGCGCGGTATTGGTTGGTGATACCGAAGACTATAATAATCTATTACAGCTATATCTCAACAATATCGACTTGCCTGCCCATCCTGAAAGCCTGATTTTACCTAACGTTGAAAAACCAACGATGGGTATAGAAAATTTACCAGATAGCGCCACGATTTGCTCATGCTACAACGTCACCAAAGGGGCTATTTGCGCGGCGGTTGAGAACGGTGCTTACTCCATTGCAGAAGTGAAGTCTTGTACCAGTGCAGGTACAGGCTGTGGTGGCTGTGCGCCTATGGTGAAAGACACTTTAAGCTATCAGTTAACGACCCTTGGGTTTGAGGTCAATAATGATTTATGTGAGCACTTTGCCTATACCCGTCAAGAGCTCTATAGCTTGATTCGTGTTCATGGTATTAGAACCTTTGATGCTCTGTTGGATGAGCATGGTAACGGTCATGGCTGTGAGATTTGCAAACCTACGGTCGCCTCCATCTTGGCCTCATGCTGGAATGATTATGTGCTTAAGCCTGAACTGACACCGTTGCAAGACAGCAATGACTATTATCTAGGCAATATCCAAAAAGACGGCACCTATTCTGTCGTACCTCGTGTGCCGGGTGGTGAAATCACCGCCGATAAGCTGATCATCCTTGGGCAAGTCGCTAAAGAATTTAATCTGTATACCAAAATCACAGGTGGTCAACGCGTGGATTTATTTGGCGCACGTCTAGACCAACTCCCTGATATCTGGACACAGTTGGTGCAAGCTGGCTTTGAGACTGGTCATGCTTATGGTAAGTCGTTGCGTACTGTTAAATCGTGTGTGGGTAATAACTGGTGTCGCTATGGTGTCGATGACAGTGTCGGCTTAGCATTAAGATTAGAAGACCGTTATAAAGGGGTGCGTTCACCGCATAAGATAAAAATGGGCGTGTCCGGATGTACGCGTGAGTGTGCGGAGGCACAAAGCAAGGACTTTGGCATTATCGCCACCGAAAATGGTTGGAATTTATTTGTCTGTGGTAATGGTGGTATGACCCCGCGTCATGGCGAGTTGTTTGCCACCGATCTTGATAGCGACACGGTCATCAAATACATCGACCGTATTATCATGTTTTATATAAAAACAGCAGATAAACTCCAGCGTACCTCAAAATGGCGCGAGAGCTTAGATGGCGGATTGGCGTATCTACAAGCGGTCATTATTGAAGACAGTTTGGGCATCGCTGATGAGCTAGAGGCGCAGATGCAACTGCTGATCGACAACTATGTGTGTGAGTGGAAAGCCACCATAACCGATAGCGAAAAGCTCAAACGTTTCCGTCACTTCGTCAATAGCGAGCAAGGAGATGACAACGTTGTCTTTGTCACCGAGCGCGAGCAGATCCGCCCCGCAACCGATACTGAAAAAACTCAAATCTTAGTGACCGAGCTGGCTTAATCAACGTTTAACACTTTCCGATCATATACGAATAAGGATCACCCAATGAACCAGTATACCGTTTGTAAATTAGAAGACATACTCCCTGAGACTGGTGTTTGCGCACTGATAGAGGGTAAACAAGTGGCAATTTTTCGCACTAAGGAGGCTAAGCTTTTTGCGCTTGATAACTATGACCCGTTTAGTCAGGCTAATGTATTATCTAGAGGGTTAATTGGAGGCACTACTGTTACCAACGATGCTGGCATTGATGAAGCGGTACTGTATGTGGCCTCCCCTATTTATAAGCAGAGATTTAACCTTGCCACCGGTCAATGCTTGGATGATACAAGTGTCACGCTTGCTACTTACCATGTTGAGCTTGATACCAGTCTTGAAGGTAATAATGTGGTGATAAAATATGATCAGTTAGAAGCGTCATCTACAACACTATTAGAAATGGAAGTTGTTTAAGGCGTAGCCGCCTTTTTAGCAAATTGAAACATGTAATTTACATTAAGATACTGAATAAAAAATTGTACTGGCATAATATTGGCGGTAAATATATTTCACTTAATGCCATTAAAAGGATCATAAATCATGTCTGACAAGTCTACTAATAACGATAACATTAAAAATGCCTTAGAGTCTCTTGAGAGTGCAGCGACAACGACTTCAAATGATGCGGTAACAGGCGTAGAAGTAGTAAAAGGTGATACTGTCGTTTATGAAGACGGTGATTTTGAAGATTACAATGCTGACAAAGACTATGAGGTTGATGAAGAAACTAAGTCTGGCAAGGATGATGAGTCCAATAAAGACGATCAAGATGACAATTCTGCCAAAGAAGATAAGCACAGTACGACGATAGCCAACATCTATCAATGGGCTTCTAAGCTCAAAGATGACTTTATTTCTGACAAAAAAGAAGCGAAATCTGACGAAGAGGATAAGTCTGATTCTGAAAATGAAGACAAGCATGAGGACAAGCATAGTGCGACGATAGCTAATATCTATCAATGGGCTGCTAAGCTTAAAGAGGATTTTACGTCTGAAGCTTCTAATATGACGCTTGACGTTTCTGAAAAAGCGGTTGCTATTATGCTTAACAGACTTTTGGATGCCAAAACTGCCGAGTTAGAAGCTTTTGATAAGAAAGTGGCAGACTCTGAAGGATCGGTAGACAATGCAGAAGAAGAGCGTAGTAGGATTGCTGAGAAAAAAGACAAATACCAAGGTATGATTGACCAGCTACAAGGCTGATTGGTACTTTGAGTAATTGGTCTTATTGATCCAGTGTTAAGTATTTAGCACTGGATTTTTTTTGTTTTTGGCTTGTCGTGAGATCAAGAGTGTTAGTGTCGATCATCGATTGTAAACCCTCTAAATATTAACGGTAAATTATAAACCTAGTTTGATATAAAAATAAATCAAATACGATTGACGTCTATTAGCTATTAGTTATCAGCTACTAGGTATATCCACGACTAACGGTGAAATGTAAAGCCAAACCAATTACGTAAACACGCCTATCGATTTCTGCTAGTATTATGCCACTACGTTACTAACCACTTATAATATGTAAGGTTAAGAGGATTTAACATGCGATTCAAATCATTCGTTCAAAAACTACATGAACGCAATCCTAAACTTGGCAAAATCGCTTCGCTGACCACCGCGACAGGCGTTATTACTTTTAATAGTATGTTGGCAGGTCCTCCTGTATGGATTATGGGTGCAGCCAAAGCTGTTACTGGTGCAGCGATTGCTGATAAAGCGGTCATTGATGTGACCAATTATTGGATTAACAGCAATAACGCGATGATCGATAACATTTTGCCGGATAAAGACTGGCGTATCAGCCTACCTGATGATATCCATACCGAAGGCAAGTATTTATTGGTAAGTAATCACCAATCATGGGTTGATACCAGTATCGTGCAATATATTAGTGAAAAGCGTTTGCCATTGACGCGATTTTTTACCAAGTTTGAGCTGATATATATTCCAGTCATTGGTCAAGCTTTCTATTTTCTCGATTTTCCAATGATGCGTCGACACTCTAAAGAGGCGATTGCGAAAAATCCTGCCTTAAAAGGCAAAGATATCGAAGAAGCAAAACGCGCTTGTGCATTGCTGAAAGACAAGCCTTTTACACTGTTAAATTATCTAGAAGGCACCCGTTTTACCACCGTAAAACGGGATAAGCAGCAATCGCCCTATACGCATTTACTTAAACCAAGAGCAGGCGGCTTGTCGCTAGCGATTAGTGCGCTTGGCGAAGACATCGATGGTATTTTAGATATGACCATCGTCTATCCTGATGGTGTGCCGACATATGGCGACTTATGGAAAGGCAATATCAAGCGTCTGGGCGTCGATGTCAGACATATTAAGATGCCTGATGACTTATTTGCCAGTGTTCAAAATGGCGGCTATGAGACTGATGAGGCGATAAAAGCAGAAATGTTTGATTGGGTTGAGCAAGTTTGGCAGCAAAAAGATCAGCTCATTACTAAGATGCTTGCTGAATTTGAAAGTAAGCCCCCTGCCCTTGATGCTTAGCTAGCAAGCTTTTTAACTTAATCTGTTTTATTTGCACATATATTGACCGTTCTATGGGTTTTTTCACTAAAGGCAATAATAGCAACCTACGGCTGCTATTATTGCTTACCTCGTTAAACGACCATACCTTATATGTCGATGATAAAAGGAAAATACAGTGCCACAGGCTCAGCCAATGTTTGAACCCGCCTCTAATCTTACAACAGAACAAAATACAGTATTAAAAACGCTTACGACGATAGGTTATCTAGAAGGCACCTCGTTTTTACTGTTGCTCTGCATCGCTATGCCACTAAAGTACATGATGGACATTCCAGAAGGGGTAAAATATATCGGTATGGCTCACGGTGGCTTATTCATCGCCTATATTGTTGTACTCATGGGCACAGCCGTCAAGATAAAAATGCCTATATGGGCGATCCCTGCCGGCGTGCTTGGCTCGTTCTTACCATTTGGTCCGTTCATATTTGACCATTGGTTAAAAAATAGCCTAAAGAAAAGCAAGAAAGTTATTTAAGACAAGAGTTTTTATGACGCTAATCATTGGTTTCACGATATAGCGTGTTTTGTGACTCTTCTCTAAAATCTTCGTATGTGATGGCAGGCTCGGATTTTGGCGCACTAACAGCTGCTTCATTTTCCTTATTCGTCATGTCCGTTTCAGGCTTGGGGTTTGATGATTTGGCAGGGTCAGAGTCACTGGGCACTTCAATGACAGCAGGTGGCGTATTAGCCTCTACCACAACATTCTTCTCAGTGGTGTTTATTTCAGTGTCAGTAGCTGTTTGTTTGGTGACCGGGCTTGTCTGAGTCGCGTTTTTATTAATAGGCGTGCCAGCTTCATTTAACGCTGTAGACGTAGTACCGGTGGACAAGAAACCAGTCGCAATTAACGTGAATACAGCACCAGAAATCATGAGTGAGCCAAGCACCATACCTATAATAAGTGGCTTTTTACTACTCTTCTGCGTTTGTATTGATTTTACCGCTTTCTTTTTTTTCGATTTTTTGAGGGGTAAGGTTATCAAAGATGCAGTGCTGATAGGTTCATCAATATAAGCGCTATCATTTACCTCAGTATCTTCATCTTCATCTTTAACTGTAGAAGCTGCGTTATCAGTCACCTCTGTTGTCATTAAAGGGTGTATAACCTTCTCATCTTCATCAGAGAAGTCTAAGCTTACCGATGTGCTCGCGTTATCAGATATCTGTAACCCTGCTGTATTTTCCACATTATCTTGCTCTTGGCTGCCAAATAACTCTAGTTCTGCTGCACTTAGTGGCTCATAGGATGACAGCTTGTCAGCGTTTTTAAGCGGTTGTAATATGTGCGGCTGAACAGGACTGTCCAGTAGACTTGCCCTAAGACCGGCATCAGTCTCATCATAAGCATCAGTATTGGTGACAGTTGGCTCGCTCTCATTTTCTGTATTTTCAATAGTACTTTCAATAGTCTCTGCGCTTTCAACACGAGTGATATAACGCTCATAGATATTATGTTTACGATTACGCAGTCGTGGCTTCGTATTAGCGATTTTTGCTAAGTTTGCCTCTAAATCGGCGCTTTGCTTGTCTTTTTTGTCGCTCATGAAGTGATACCAAACCAGTTTATGCCACGAAACCGTAGATGACTGCTAGAATGAAGGGTAAAAATTATTAGTTTGCTAAAGTGTAACGCTATCGTTAATAAACAATATAGAGTGTCAACTCGTATGCTTCAAGCATAATTTTCTAGTTTTGCTGTTATTGATATAAAATACAGTAGTATCCGCTTCATCAATCGACATGATATTACAGATAAATGAGCATAAAACATGGATTTAAAGCAGCTCAATGCGTTTATTGCCGTTGCCGAGCTTAGGAGCTTTAGCGCAGCCGCTACCAAAATCGGATTGTCACAGCCCAGTCTAAGCCGTTTGCTCAAGCAACTTGAGACAGATATGGGCGTGATGCTGGTTGACCGTTATCACAGACCGCTACATTTAACAGAAGCTGGCACGTTCTTTTACGATAAAATCAGTACCATACTGACAGAAGTCGATACGGTTGTTGGTATGACCCAGCGCTTATCTGCCCCTAGCAGCGCATTAAATATCGGTTTTGTACCCTCTATACTGTATGGGTTGCTACCTGAGATTATCGCCAGACTGAAGCAGTCCAATCCTGAGATTGACGTCAACCTAAAGGACATCAGCTCCTATCAGCAAATGGATGCGCTCAAATCTGGTGACATCGATATTGGTTTTGGACGCTTTGCCCATCAAGACCCATGGATACAGCAAATACTGTTACGCCATGAGCGCTATGTCGTTGCCCTCCCCAAAGCCCATCCGCTTGCCAATGTGCGCGAGCAACGCTTGATCGATTTGGCCAATAACCGCCTGATTCTCTATCATCAAACCCACTTGCCTGTATCTACAGTGCCAGAAACAATGCCAGAAACGGTATCAAGCACAGGGACTCCTAAAACCTTGGGGCAGAATAAGAAAAATAATACGAGCCATCATCAAGCCTCTACTGTTGAGCAGATAACAGAGCCTTTACTATATTTATTTGCACAGTACGGCATCTCTCCATTTATGACCACCACCGTCAGTGACTTGCAAGTGGCACTCGGGTTAGTAGCGGCGGGCGAAGGCATCACCTTAGTCCCTGCCAGCTTAAAAACGGTGCGTACGGAGCAGATCAGCTATCAGCGCCTCATCCACGAAAACGTCACCTCACCTATTTATCTGCATACACTTAAGGATTTTGTGCATCCTCATATTCCTGACTTATTGCGTGCGACTTATCATGTCTACGAGCAGCGCGGCATTACTTACCGCCGGCAAAAATTTGAATCTCAGCGCTAAATTATCAGATATTGAGTCATAATTGTGGTATAAAGAAGCCCGAAAAAATAGCCATTGATAAATCTTGATATTTATATTTAATTATGCTAACTATCAGGAATGGCTATGCAAAAAATAAGTAATAATTATATAAATAATCATTCTACTAAACCAGATTGGTGTGCTAAAGTCGATACAAGGCAAATCGTTTTAAGAAACAGTACTCATAAACAGTACTAATAAATAGTATTAAGCGATGCGCTCATGATCATTGGCAAACTGACACAGGTAAGTGATGATTTGCCGTTTTAACCATTTCGAGGTAAGCATGACCACACAACCACTCAATAACCCAAGTGCCACAGGCGATACTCTCTCCGCGCAGCAAGAAGGCTTTAGCTGGCGAATCTTTGGTCCCGGTATTCTGATGGCGACTGCTGCTATTGGCGGCTCGCATCTGATTTCATCGACACAGGCTGGCGCGTTATATGGCTGGCAGCTGGCGATTATGATTATATTAGCCAACGTCTTTAAGTATCCGTTCTTCCGCTTTGCCACCGATTATGTCTACGACACTGGCGAGAGCTTAATCGCAGGCTATGCCAAACGCTCAAAAGCCTATCTCTGGATTTATTTTATCCTATCTATTTTATCGGCGGTGATTAGTACGGGGGCTGTGACATTGCTTGCGGCAGTGATATTGGGCTTTATGCTGCCCGCATCTGTAGGACTATCAAGTATTGCCTTAGCGGTCATCATCGTTGCGGTATGTTGGTTTTTTCTGATTGCTGGTCATTATAAGTTGCTTGACGGCGTGACTAAATGGATTATGATTGCGCTCGTATCCGCAACCGTGTTAGCGGTGATGATTGCTGCTGGTAAGCCGACGGTTATGGTGGCGGATTTTGTCCCTGCCTCTCCTTGGAACTTGGCGACTTTAGGGTTTATTGTGGCTCTTATGGGTTGGATGCCAGCACCACTTGAGTTCGCTGCCATCACCTCGATGTGGACATCAGCCAAGAGAAAAGCGGACAATACCACTCACCGTCAGGGCTTACTGGATTTTAATGTCGGTTTCTTAGTTTCCGCTATTTTAGCCTTGTTCTTTTTAGCGTTGGGCGTTTTCGTGCAATATGGCTCAGGTCAAGAGATTCAAACCGCAGGTGTCGCTTATATTGATCAGCTTATCAATATGTATACCGCCACTATCGGTGAATGGTCAAGACTACTGGTCGCCTTTGTCGCCTTTATGTGTATGTTTGGCACCACTATTACCTGTGCAGATGGCTATGGACGTGCCAATGCCGAATGCTGGCGCTTACTAAAAAGTGAAGACGAGATTAATAAAAAGCAAATCGCCTTTTGGACCACTTATGCTATTGGTGGCGGTCTTTTGATTATTAGCTTCTTTGCAGGTCAATTAGGCGCTATGCTGAAGTTTGCGATGATATCGGCCTTTATATCCGCGCCTATCTTTGGTTGGTTAAACTATTCGCTCGTGAAAAACCATAAAAAGCTATCAGCCGGTATGAACGCCTATTCGATTGCAGGGCTTGTATTCTTAGGTGGCTTTACCTTGTTATTCCTAGCTAGCCTTGCAGGTATTATTGGTTAAAAATAAAGGTTAGCCAATCTAGCTAATAATAGACTCGATAGAGTAAAAGCCCTTTTAGCCAGACTAAGAGGGCTTTTTTGTGGACAACGACAAAACGCTTATAAATATAATTGTAACTAGATGTAAATATCTAATAAGAAGAAATGCAGCGTTTGATACGTTATGAATACTAATGGAGACAAACCTCTAATTAATGGATAGCAGTATCCATAAAATAAATATTATTAATATATTTAAT
>NZ_CAJHBE010000015.1:0-86489 GCF_904846555.1 Psychrobacter sp. DD43 | reverse complement strand
CCTGCTTAATACAAAAAAGCCAGATACTCAGGGTATCTGGCTTAGCAAAAACTATCAATCTATTTTAGGACGAGACAGCCGTGCTATCAGAGTCGTTTTCGCCATCATTCTTATTATTGTGTACTGTTACCTCTTCAGTATCATCATCCTTACTGCCTTTGGTGTTGATGCCAAAATGTGATAACAGCTTACCTGAAGTGCGCGTATCTTCACAGGCGATGATAGCGACTTGCTTTAAGACATCAATCGCATGCGGTGTCATGTCGCTCAGATTGCCAATCGGCGTGGCAACGATATATAGACAAGCTGGCATCGCGGTAGGGCTAGACATGAAAACCTCGGGTCATTAAGATAATAAATAAAGGGATATGGCGCACTGACTGATAAAACTGGCTAACAACATTCAACATTAAAGGCAAAACTGCCTTATCAAATAAAGTTTAAGCACAGCCTAAAAAACCACACCAGTATCTGCACGCGAAAGTGGTTAGTTTAGCATGATGTGCTATGATAATTCTGAAATGTTGAGCAGACTGATAGACGTCATGGCAAATGATAAACCTTTAATGCTAACCTCTCCAAAACAGCGCCAAGGTAGTTATTTTGAGCAGCAAGCGTGTGAGTTTTTGCAAGAGCGAGGGTTGATTTTGGTTGCGCAAAACTGGCAGCAGCCTAAAGTTGGCGAGCTTGATTTAGTGATGTTAGAAAAAGGACAAGCATGGTCTACACTGGTATTTGTGGAAGTACGGCAAAGACAGCAATCACATTTTGGTGATGCGGCACTCAGCGTCACAGCAGCCAAGCAACGTAAAATTATCAAAGCAGCGCGTCATTTTTTACAGCAAAATCCTCAATATCATAAATATGAATGCCGGTTTGATGTGATTGCTTATAATACAATGAATAAAAAAAATAAAAATGAAGCCAATATCATGTTAGACAATCAACCAAATCAACGGTTAAAAATTAATCAGCCTGAATGGCTGCAAGGCGCATTTATCGCGTCAGCTTGGTAATAAAACTTGTTCATGATTTATTTAAGCGTGGCTAATTTTATAATGTCAAAGCAAATTAAATGAAGTTGTCGTTACCAAAAGCCTAACTGTAAGCAGTAAAAATTCAGTAGAGTAGCGGCACTAAAATAATTTTATTAAATCAGGTTTTTGTCATATTTGTTAAAATTACAACCATTGACTGTTGCTATTATTTATTATGAATACTCATGTACTAAAGAGGTAAATCATGACACAGATGAATCTGCGCACTGCTATTTTTGGCTCACCGCGCCGTAACGCGATAGGCATCATATTAATGTCGAGCATTGTCACGACTGGCTGTACCACCAATTATTTGACCAATAGTACAGAAGGTACTTATGGCGTGCCCATGACTGAGCGCACTATTCCGCAGCGTCTGCTTGATCGTAGTATTGAGCATACCGTCAAGATTAACGTTTATGGTTTGCAGGAAAATTTGCAGCAAACCAGTCGCATGAGTATTGATAGCTTTAATAGTATTGTATTACTGACCGGTGAAGTGCCGACTGAAACAATTAAGGCAGAAGTCAGTAAAGTCGTAGGCTCTATGCCAGATGTTCGTCAAGTCTACAATGAGCTGACAGTTGGTGCTTCAAAAGGCTATAGCCAAACTGTCCATGACGGTTATATAACCTCAAAGCTGATGGCAAAAACAGCCGCTGCTGATGGGGTAAAAGCGTCACAAATTAGAGCAGTGACCAATAATGGCGTGGTTTATATCATGGGTCGTATGACACCGACGCAGCAAAGCCACCTGATTGATATTGCCAATAGCACGGTTGGTGTTACAGAATTGGTACTACTGACTACTGTCGTCGATGATCGAGGCGTAAAGCTAGGTAACGATGACATCATGTATGAGGCCAATGCTACAAATTCAGCTCATCCAACCAGAGTTGCAGTCGTGAATAACAGAGCAATACCTAATACCAGTGGTTCTGTCGCAGCGGATGCGACTATCAGTGCCACACCTATTATAGTGACTGAGGATGGCTCGCCAGTTACCGAGCCTTCATCCAGCCCTTACATTGACCTGTATCGAAACCCATAGATTGAAGTGAATTAGATGAGTGATTAATCTTGATAAGATATTGTTATCTAATGCTAGTTTTATCTTAAAGTAGCCCAAATATCACTCACAAGAACACTAAATACCCATAACAGTAGAAGCACGATAAATCCCCTGTTATTCCGTAAAATATGTACAGTCAAAAAATATTAATCGCAAATATAGTTAATGCAGTGTAGGTAAGATTATAAATCTACAACTGACTGACATATAACAGGAATACTGCTATGAAGGCTTTAAATAATGATGTACAGCGACCTAAGGTAGGAATGTCCAAACTAGTACGTGTAGGGGTTACTACTGCGTTGGCAGTGGGCAGTATTGCGCTAGCGACGCAGCAAGCACAAGCGTTATCAGCGCTTGCTATCGTTAATGGTATTACTTCAAATGGCGGCATTGGGGTTAGTAAAGATATCCTGTATGGTGACGAGCCATTACAAGATTTGGATATTTACTATCCAAAACCTTTAGCGCAGGCCATGAAAACGAATACCACCATCAAACAAGATTATCCGATGGTGGTATTCGTCCATGGCGGCTCTTGGGAGAGTGGTAGTAAGGAAGAATATGCTTTTGTCGGGCAGAGTTTGGCGCAAGCAGGTTATGTGACTGCAGTGATTAATTATCGTAAAGCCCCTGAGCATGTCTATCCTGATTATGTCGAAGATACGGCGCAAGCGATTGCGTGGAGCTACAAAAATGCCAAGCGTTTCCATGCCAATCCAGAGCGTTTTGCAGTCGTTGGTCATTCTGCCGGAGCGTTTAACGCTGTTGCTGCGGTCGCCAATGAGGATTTTTTAAAGCCTTATGGTATTAAGCCAAAAGATATCACTGCAGTGATTGGTATTGCAGGTCCTTATAGTTATGACTTTCGTAAATTTAGTAGCGTCACCGCTTTTGCTGCCGACGCGACACCTGATGAGGTAATGCCAGATCGTCAGATCAAAGGGCAGCAGCCGCCGTATTTATTATTGACTGCTGAAAAAGACAAAGTTGTTTATGCGACCAATACCATCAAAATGACACAGGCGTTAAAAGCGGCAGGTGTTACCGTGCAGACAAGTGAAATTGCCGGTGCCAGTCATGCCACCAGTATTGGCGCGATGGCACCACCTCTGCGCTGGGTCAATGATGTACGCGCACAAGTATTAAGTTATTTGGATAAAACCCTTAAATAAGGGTTGCAATTAATAATTCCGACATGGGTATTGATTCTATTTTAGGCTAATAATGGTTAAGCATCGTTGTGTAAGACAGTGCTGTAAGATGGTCAAACTCTTGTTATAATGTCGTCACTTTACCTCTATACCCTATCTAAAACCTTAAGGCAGAATATTCTATGAGCATGAACGCTGACGATTTGATTGCATTTTTACAAACGCATTTTCCAGATGCCTTTATTCAAGCTGCCAATCAAGGAACTAAGTTTGATGTGCGTGTGGTTGATGCCAGTTTTGAGGGCAAACGCGCTGTGCAGCGTCAGCAAGCCGTTTATGCTTTGGTCAATGATAAAATCGCCAGTGGTGATATTCATGCGCTCAATATTCAAGCGTTAACGCCTGCTGAATGGGATGTTCAATCGCAAGGCTAGAGTAGGTTAAAGCTTTTTATTTACGACTGGATTGTTTATCACGAGCAAGTATTTTTGCCGCTAATAACCGATTCGGTTTTTCATTATTTTTATACTTATCGTTAGGTTGTCACCTTTATGGATCAATTTTTAATCACTGGTAGTAGTCGTATCGCAGGGGAAGTCACCATTTCAGGCGCTAAAAATGCCGCGTTGCCGTTGCTTGCGGCTATGATATTGGCTGAAACGCCGACGACATTGCACAATGTGCCATCGCTACAAGATGTGCGCACTTTGATTGAGTTGATTGGTGGCATGGGTATCAAAATCCAAAAGCAGGGTGATACCGTCACTTGCGATACCAAGAGTATCGATAATTTTTATGCGCCTTATGATTTGGTTAAAACCATGCGCGCCTCAATCTTAGTACTGGGTCCATTGTTGGCACGTTTTGGTGAGGCAGAAGTATCCTTGCCGGGTGGTTGTGCGATTGGTTCGCGCCCCGTTGATCAGCATCTTAAAGCCTTTGAAGCAATGGGTGCTAGTATTACAGTGGAAAACGGCTATGTAATTGCGCAAGCCCCAAAGGGCGGTAAGCTGTTAGGTTGTAAGTTCTCATTTGACATGGTGACGGTAGGCGGTACTGAAAACGTCATCATGGCAGCAGCACTTGCTAAAGGCACGACTGTTTTGGGCAACTGTGCACTTGAGCCAGAAGTGGTTGATTTGGCTAATATGCTGGTCGCAATGGGTGCTAAAATCAGTGGTATTGGTACAGCAACCATGACGATTGAAGGCGTTGAGCGTTTGCATGGCTGTGAGTATTCAGTCGTGCCAGACCGTATCGAAACAGGCTCTTACCTTGCCGGTGCCTTGATGACACGCGGTGATGTATTGACTAAGAATACTTCTGCGCTACTATTAACACCTGTGCTAGAAAAGTTTGAAGACATGGGTGCAATTATCACTACGGGTGATGATTGGATTCGCGCACAAATGAAAGGTCGACCAAAAGCGGTCGATATTCGTACCCAGCCGCATCCAGGTTTTCCAACGGATATGCAGGCACAGGTGATGGCGATAGCTTGTTTGGCTGATGGCACCAGCACTTTTATCGAAAATATCTTTGAGAACCGTTATATGCACGTCCCTGAACTTAATCGTTTGGGTGCCTCTATCCAAGTAGACGGTCATACGGCTGTGGTAAAAGGGGTTGAATGCTTTACAGCCGCACCTGTGATGGCGACTGATTTGCGTGCTTCGATGTCATTGGTAATGGCAGCCGCAACAGCAGAAGGCGAGAGCTTAATTGACCGCATTTACCATATCGACCGGGGCTATGAGCACGTTGAAGACAAATTGCGTGCGCTTGGTGTCAATATCGAGCGTATTAATAGCAACGATTAATATAGCTTGCTAAAAGTTATAACGCTAGTATTAACACTGGCGTTATAATCAAAATAAATTTTAAGCCTAGTGTAATATTAAAAAATGCCCTTTGACGGCGACAACTTTCAGCACCATCAGCACACGGACCAGCGTCACTATGACTGAAGTAACCAACAGCTTACCAACCAGTGGTTTATTGAACGAAGTAAATGATGAGTTTTCAGGCTTAACACTGGCGTTATCCAAGGGTCGTATCTTAGAAGAGACGATGCCACTTTTGCGTGCCGCTGGCGTTGAATTATTGGAAGATCCTGAAGCCTCACGCAAGCTTATTTTTCCAACCTCAAATCCCAATGTCCGAGTATTAATTTTACGCGCAAGCGATGTGCCAACGTATGTTGAACACGGCGCAGCGGATTTTGGTGTGGCAGGTAAAGATGTGTTGCTTGAGCATGGCGCCAATCATGTTTATGAATTATTAGATCTAAAAATTGCTCAGTGTAAGCTCATGACCGCTGGCGTAAAGGATGCACCTTTGCCAAACCGTCGCCTACGTATTGCCACCAAATACGTGAATGTTGCCCGTGCTTATTTTGCAAGTCAAGGACAGCAAGTTGATGTGATCAAGCTGTACGGCTCGATGGAACTTGCGCCCTTGGTTGGTTTAGGTGATTTGATAGTCGACGTGGTTGATACGGGCAATACCTTACGTGCTAATGGACTCGAAGCGCGCGATCATATCTGTGATGTCTCTTCCCGTCTTATCGTCAACCAAGTCAGTTATAAGCGCAAGTTTTCATTGCTTGAGCCGATATTAGATAGTTTTAAAAACAGTATCAGCAGTACTTCATAAATCAGTACATGATAAAAGCGTATCGTAGATTGATAATATCAAGTATGGTTATACAAAATTCCAAACCAGTTTAGCGCTCTAAGGAGAACATAGCGTGCTAAACTGGTTTTATTGTATTTGCATGTCAGCTAATAAAAGCACTGTATAGTCTGAATGTGATTGTTATAAATAAGCTGGCATTTAAGCCCTCATATCATCCTTTTTACCGCCGTATTCATGCTCAAATATAGGACAAAGCCATGCGCCAATTAAGTACGCAAGACGCCGATTTTGACAGTCAGTTGACAGAACTGCTTGCTTTTGAAACCGTTAATGATGCCGATTTACTCAAAACGGTAGATGACATTATTAGTAAAGTGCGTCATGGCGGGGATAGTGTGGTGCTAGAATTGACGCAGCAGTTTGATCAACATCCAGCAACGACGATGAAGGCTTTAGAATTATCCAAAGAGGCACTTGCTGAAGCATTTGCCAATCTTGATGATGTCGTGAAAAGCGCTCTGACCACAGCAGCGACGCGCGTGCAGAGCTTTCATGAGCGCCAAGTACAAGAGTCATGGCAGTATGAAGATGAGTTCGGCAATCGTTTAGGTCAAAAGGTCACGCCGCTTGACCGTGTCGGCATTTATGTGCCGGGCGGTCTGGCATCTTATCCTTCTTCAGTATTAATGAACGCCATCCCTGCCAAAGTTGCTGGCGTCAAAGAAGTCATTATGGTTGTGCCAGCGCCAAAAGGTGTGCTCAATCCCTTGGTATTAGCGGCGGCGCATTTGGCACAAGTTGATCGCGTTTTTACTATTGGCGGTGCACAAGCAGTAGCGGCATTGGCATATGGTACTGAAACGATTCCGGCAGTAGATAAAATCACTGGACCGGGCAATAAATATGTTGCAGCCGCCAAACGCGCGGTATTTGGTCAAGTCGGTATCGATATGATTGCCGGACCTTCTGAGGTACTGGTTTATGCAGAAGGCACGGCGAAAGACTGTGCTGATTGGTTAGCGATGGATTTATTATCACAGGCAGAGCATGACCGTATTGCCCAAGCGATTTTTGTGACCACAAGTGAAAAACAGCTTAAAGAAGTCGCCATTGAAATTGAAAAAGCCTTGGCTGAATTACCCAAGGCAGATATCGCTCGTGATTCGCTAAAAAATCGTGGCGCGCTTATCTTGGTTAAAGACCGTGCAGAAGGCATGGCAGTTATCAATCGCGTTGCGCCTGAGCATTTGGAGCTGTCTGTTGATAATCCAGATGCGTTGCTTGGTAGTATTCGTCATGCAGGTGCTATCTTTATGGGACGTCATACGCCAGAGGCAATCGGTGACTACTGTGCAGGACCGAATCATGTGCTACCGACATCGGGTACAGCACGCTTTTCGTCACCGCTTGGCGTCTATGATTTTCAAAAGAAGTCATCTATTATTTATTGTAGTGAAGCGGGCAGTAAGCCTTTGGCTGAGACGGCAGATATTTTAGCGCAGCATGAGGACTTAGAAGCCCATGCGCTTTCAGCCCGTTATCGTTACCAGTCCTAATTTTCTCAAAAACAATTATTGGAATAACAGTTTTAGAAATAACCATTTCTGTGATTAATAGTAGGATAACTTATGAGTGAATCAAAGATAGATAACAGACTTTGGTCATCTAAAGCGCGTAATTTATCGCCGTATGTTCCTGGCGAGCAGCCCCAGCATGACGACTTGTGCAAGTTGAACACCAATGAAAATCCATTTCCGCCTTCACCAAAAGTAGGTGAGGCGATTATTAAAGTCTTAGCGCAGCAAGCGGATGATTTGCGCTTGTATCCTGCACCTGAGTCTGAAGAATTGCGCGGCGCATTGGCCACGCTTTATGATCTTGATATCAATCAAGTGTTCGTTGGTAATGGCTCAGATGAAGTATTGGCATTGGTATTTGCCAGCTTCTTCTTAAAAGAGCGCCCAATTTTAGCGCCTGATATTAGCTACAGCTTTTATCCCGTTTATGCCAATACCTTTGGTATAGAGCTTGTACAAATCCCATTAGAAGCAGATTTTAGTATCAGTCCTGATGCCTATCGTCGACCTTGCAGTGGTATCGTTATTGCCAATCCAAATGCGCCAACCGGTTTATTATTGTCGCTTGCTGATATCCGTAAGCTTGCAGGCGAGCACTCAAACTCAGTGATTGTGATTGATGAGGCGTATATTGATTTTGCTCAGCTAGAAGAGAGTAGTCCAGACGTAGAAGTATCAGCGGTTAGCCTTATTGATGAATTTGATAACTTGCTAGTTACCCAGACTTTTTCAAAATCGCGCTCGCTTGCTGGATTGCGTGTCGGTATGGCATTTGGTAATGCCTCATTGATTGAAGCATTAACGCGTATGAAAAACAGCTTTAATAGCTATCCACTTGATAAGTTGGCACAAGCTGGTGCAACAGCTAGCGTCTTAGATGTTGAATACTTTGAGAAAACCCGCCAGCAGGTCATTGATTTGCGTACATCGTTGACGGTTGAGTTGACGGTCTTAGGTTATGACGTACTGCCGTCACATGCCAACTTTGTCTTTGCGCGTCCTCATGATGGTGCTGCCAGTCAAATAGCAGAAGTATTACGCGAGCAAGGTATCATTGTTCGTCATTTTGATAAGCCGCGTATTAATGAGTATTTGCGCATTACGATTGGCACCGCTGCCCAGAACGAGCGTTTAATTGATGCGTTAAAAGCGTTAAAAGCGTTAAAAGCGTTAAAAGCGTTAAAAGCGTTAAAAGCGTTACAGGCTGTAGCGGATGTCGAGGCAAATTAATACCTAGCTCAACTATAGTACTAAAACAATGTTTCATAAGTAATAAAAAGAGCCTGCTCACATGATGTTAGCAGGCTCTTTTGCGCCGCTTTAAGCTGTTTTTCAATATAAAGCTCAGTGGTTAGCTGTATTAACAAGGACAGATAATAGGTTGCCGACTTTATCTAGGCATTCCTGATATTCAGCATCGCAGTCAGAGGCAACGGTAATACCTCCGCCCGCCCATAAACTGACTTGTTTAGGGTTGTCTGTTGTGTTGGTTGTCTGTAGTGTGCGAATCAGTACATTCCACTGACCGCTACCATCAAAGTTCATATAACCCATGGTGCCACAATAAGCACTACGCGGTTCAGCTTCTAATTCTGCGATAATCTCCACTGCCCGTTTCTTTGGCGTGCCAGTAATTGATCCTGCAGGCAAACTGCCAAATAAGACGCTTAACGGATGGGTATCTGTCTTGAGCTCGGCGGTAATGGTGCTGACCATATGATGTACATTACTAAAGCTCTCAATCGCAAATAGCTGTGGTACCTTTACGCTACCGATTTTGGCGTATTTACCCAAGTCATTGCGTAACAAATCCACAATCATAACGTTTTCTGCACGGTCTTTTTCGCTGTTGATTAACTGCTGCTTGTAGTCATTATCTTTTTCGATTGTTAAGCCGCGCGGCATGGTTCCTTTGATTGGCTTGGTACGTATATGATGCTTGCCAGTCTCAATATCTTTGCTAAAGGTAAAAAATAATTCAGGCGAACAGCTTAATAATTCAAACTGATGGTTTGATGTATTTACTTTACTTTCATGATTATAGCTATCAATGGCTATATATCCTGCAAAAGGCGCTTGGGTATTAGCGTGCAAAGCAGGTAAATAGTCAATGAGGCTTGTGACTGAATTATCTTCATAAGTGCTTAAATAGCCACTCCATGCTTGGGTTAAATTAATCTGATAACAATCGCCTTGTTGCAAATAATTTTGCGTTTGATGGAACGCCTGCTGATAGTGTCGTTTGCTCCACTGAGCTTCTAGTAATAAAGGCGGCGTTTTACAGGAGTATTTTTTAGTGACATTCTCATTCGATAGTTGATTATCCAAACTATTTAAATAAGATGTTAGCACTCTGATTAGTGCATTTGTATCCTGCTGGACTGAGCTGCTGTCAGGGTTATTATCATTATTTACCTTTAACTGCCAACTGCTTTGACTGTCTGAATCAGCGGTTAAGTAAATATCATAATGCCCCAATAACGCGCACGGCTGTGCTGCCATCTCTATATTAACGGTTGGACTGAGTTCGTGAGCGCTAATGTCATAACTGATAAAACCTATTAAGCCGTGCTGATAACTTGGTTGTTGATCGACGTCTTTAGTTGAGAACGAGCCGTTACCGTGAATGCCATCTATTTCATGAGCCCGACTGTAAGTAATTAATTCCTCTTGCCAGTCGCTATAACTCATATAGCTTGTAGCCGCACTATCACTGGAATTACTATAAAGGTGAACATGCCCACGCCGTGTTTTCTCGATTTTATAAAGGTTTCCCTGTTTAGTAGCATGCAGCGTGTCATTAGTCACAGGATAAACGCACCAGCTCGTCTTTGGTAATAAGCCAATCACAGGTCGCCCATCATTATTGAGCCAAACCAATTGCCAGTTTGCTTTGCTATTTTGTTCTAACAAATGTCGTTGCAGGTGCGGCATTAATTCGGCAGCAGATAAGTCACCAAAACGCCAGCTAGTTTTGCTAGCTGGCGGTAGGGCAGAATCTGTCTGCACAGTGGTATGAGTATCTATTACAACCATAGTTTAAGCGTCAAACTTTTTGATGATCAGTGTTGCATTAGTACCGCCAAAGCCAAAGCTATTGCTCATAAGAGTTTCAAGCTCAACATCACGTTTTTCAGTGACGATATCAAAGCCTTTGGCAGCTGGATCTAATTCTGTAATATTGATACTTGGTGCAATAAAGCTGTCTTGTAACATCAGTAAGCAATAAATCAGCTCTTGTGCACCAACCGCACCTAAGCTATGACCTGTCATAGACTTGGTTGAGCTAATGGCAGGCACTTTACTGATATCGTTATCAAATACTTTGGCAATGGCTTTTAGCTCAGTGATGTCACCAAGTGGCGTACTGGTACCATGGCTATTGATATAATCTACGCTTTCTAAACCCGCTTCAGCAAGTGCTAGCTTCATACAGCGTACTGCGCCTTCACCGCTTGGCGCGACCATTTCTGCGCCATCAGAGCTGGCACCATAACCGACAATTTCAGCCAAAATATTGGCACCGCGTGCTTGGGCATGCTCAAGACTTTCAACGACTACCATCGCGCCACCTGCCGCGATAACAAAACCATCACGGTCTTTGTCATAAGCTCTTGAGGCAAGCTCTGGGGTACCGTTGTATTGAGTGCTGACAGCGCCCATGGCATCAAACATACAAGACTGAGTCCAATGTTCTGCTTCACTACCACCAGCGAGTATCACATCTGCTTTACCCAATTGAATAAGCTCGGCAGCATGACCGATACAATGCGTTGACGTGGCACAAGCCGAGGTTAATGAGTATGAGATACCTTGGATTTTTAGACCAGTAGCAAGCGCCGCCGATACTGAGCTGCCCATTGTTTTTGGTACAGCCATCGCACCAACGCCGCGTAACCCTTTTTCTCGCATGGCGTCTATTGCATTGGCGATATTTTCTGTTGACGCGCCGCCAGAGCTTGCGACCACGCCCACACGCGGATTGTTATTGATGGTTTCTAAAGAGAGTCCAGCGTGCTCAATCGCACTTAACGCACTGACATAAGCATATAGGCTTGCGTCACTAAAAAACCGTTTTAGTTTGCGGTCAATAGCTGAGGTATCAAGCTGTGAGTGATCAATACTGCCGCTGACGTGTGATTTGAACTCGTGCTCAGCATAAGATTCGTTGAATGTGATGCCAGAGCGTCCTTGTTTAAGAGCCTCTGTGACAGTAGCCAAATCATGTCCGATACAAGATACAATCCCTGCTCCAGTGATAACAACGCGGCGCATACAATATTCCTTATTAGTAACGATTTTTTTGATAATTACTTTTAATCATCGTTTTAAAATATCTACTTCTACCATATCACTTCATCTCTATCTGTTTTTGATAACAAAGGTGTTGTTATACCAAGGCATTTAAGTGCTAACAGCGGACGCTAACGTTATCATGGATTCATAGAGAGTTGAGAGAAATAGAATGCAGGTAAATAATGGTACAAGTGTACTTTGAATTATGGCATATGATACCGTATCGAGGTGGCAAAATGTTTGAGTAAATGCAAAATAATAATAAAATAGGGCTTATCAGCAACAATGGTTGTTCTATAGTTTTATGCAGTTTGTTATTAAGAAGCAAACAATGAGGGTGATGCATGCCATGGTAAAAGCTTCTTTAATATGAGCTGATGTAATAGATATACTATGATGGTTAAGTTGTCATCGATAAATGACACTTTTAGATACAAAAGGGCTGATAGCGATAACATTGTTCGCACTGACACTCACAATAGGGGTTCGCTAGAATGGCAAACAGCGTATTATTATAAAAAGAGTGTTAGAGCAGCATTTTAACAATAGTGATTTAACACTTAGTACTTTAACCATATTACTTTATAACAAACATCATATTAAGGATATCAAGATGGGAAAGCGTAGCACTTTATCGAAAGGTATTAGTACGGTTGGCTCTTTTACGCGTGGCAATTTAGAGCGTATGGGTGCCATGATTGATAGCGCGAATGCAAAAACTGGCAAACCGCGTCAATTTAAAGCGGTGAACTTAGGCGATGAAGATTACCAACAAGATTTGTTCCGTGAGCAAACGTTAAAAGCCACTCAGCAGCTATTGGGCACACGCTTTGCTGCTTATGGTAAATATGCCAAAAAAGTGGTGCCGAACAGCTTCTTTGAATCGACCGTTGATGGCGCTTTTGCTCAAATTGCTAAGCTTGCCGACAACTGGAGTCAAATTGATTTACCGAATCAGCATCGCTTTGCCAATATTGTGAGCTTAGACGACGAGCAGCGTTACGCGTTAGCGACCGATATCGCCAATCAAAACCGTGCATTAGCGACGCTTGGCGGTGTTACAGGTTTGGCAGGTTTGCCGGGCTTGCTTGCGGATACGTTATGGTTATTGTTGGTTTCTCTACGCACGGTTTATCAATTGGGCGCTGTTTATAATAAGCCGTTAACTGGTAAGCAAGGCGTCAAAATGGCATATGAGTTACTTGCCAATGCAGATCTCAGCAAAATGCAAGAGAAGCAAGCATTGCTGGCAGGTATTGGTATTGGTAAAGGTTTACTGGATAGTGCCCAAAGCAGTGGTTTGCACAATGAGCTCAAAAACTTAGGCTTGCAGAATAAAAAAGTTAATTTTTACGCAGAGCAAGTGGACAGTATTGCCAGTCAGGTCGGTGTTGATTTGGATCAAATTAACTTAACATGGATACGCCGATTCCTACCAGCCACTGCCGTTATCGTTGGTATGCGCTATAACAGTCAGCTGATTGATGAGGTCATTGGCGTTGCTCAAGCAACTTTTGCGCCAGAAGCTAAGCTTGCCAATCGCGCTATTACGGATGACAGTAGTAGCGAAGTAAAGGTTAGTAAGGCAACGGGCAGCACTGAGCAGAAAGAAGACAAAGCTCAAGATGCCGCATCACTAGAGAAGGAATCTAAAGAAAAAGAATCAAAAGATGCAGCATCAAAAAACATAAAGTCAGACGCCAATGCTGCAAAAGAGGATGCAAAAGATACTCAGAAAAAAGCTGACGATAAAGAAAACGATGTTGATGCTATAGCTGACGAAAAGAAGACTAGTGAAAAGAAAGTCGACAGCACTAAGAATGATAAGCAGAATAGTGCAGATAAATCTTCTGACAGCAAAACAAAAAAAGCAGCTGCTAAGTCGAGTAAATAATAAGCTATTAAGGTTTATTGATTATTTCGTTTTAGAATATTGAAGATCTACGTAATTGCTATTTATCTTTAATGTTGGCGATATCGGCTTACTTCTATTGAAAATTAAACCGATATCGCCATATAGCTCAGGTAAATGACTGTTTTTTATCTCTAAATATCTTATCTAAATGATGTAAGCATCTACTTTTGATACCGTATTTAGTTAGCTGTTTTTTCGGTTATGCCGTTAAAAACAGATAAAGTGGTATAGTAGTAGACTGAATACATATCTATCCGCTGCTGTAAAGTCCAACTGCTCATAAGTGGTTGAAATAGCAGCAACAAGTCTTTATAATACACTGTCCTAAAAATGGGTGTGCCAAAATCTGTCGTTAAAGTCAGATGGATGGTGCGTTTCCCTATTTTTTTGTTTTTTACCAAACGGGAGAAGGATGCCTCATGGCAACAACTAACCAATTGATTCGTAAAGGTCGCAAAACCATCAAGGAAAAGTCAAAAGTTCCTGCGTTGGAAGCGTGCCCACAACGCCGTGGTGTATGTACTCGCGTATATACTACTACCCCTAAAAAACCTAACTCAGCCATGCGTAAAGTATGTCGTGTACGTTTGACTTCAGGTTATGAAGTATCAAGCTACATCGGCGGCGAAGGTCATAACCTACAAGAGCACAGTGTTGTTCTTATCCGTGGTGGTCGTGTAAAAGATCTACCAGGTGTACGTTATCACACCGTTCGTGGTGCACTAGATTGCGCAGGCGTTAAAGACCGTAAGCAAGGTCGTTCTAAATATGGTGCTAAGAAACCTAAGGTTTAATAACCAAACGTTATTAACTGAGTTTCTTTGTATCAAACATTAACTGTGCATGGGTCTAATGTGAATAATTTTTGACCAAATGAGTCATTAACCCTTATCACATAGCGCCATGCAGTAAGGCTGACTGACAACTCGATATAACGCCATCCAATATTAATTGGTGCGAGATTGTGAATGTCAGACACTCCTGAAGAAAAGGATATTTATTATGCCAAGACGTCGCGTCGTTGCTACCCGTGAGATCCTACCGGATCCTAAGTTTGGTAGCCAAACTGTTGCAAAATTCATCAACCATGTCATGAGTCATGGTAAAAAATCTACTGCTGAGCGTATCGTTTACGGTGCACTTGAGACAGTAAGCCAAAAGCGTAACATCGAAGATCCAGTTTCTTTCTTTGAAGAAGTATTGGAAAATGTTCGCCCAATGGTTGAAGTAAAAGCTCGCCGTGTTGGTGGTGCAACCTACCAAGTGCCAATGGAAGTACGCCCCTCCCGTCGTACCGCCTTGGCTATGCGTTGGTTAGCTGAAGCTGCTGCAAAGCGTTCTGAAAAATCAATGGCTTTGCGTTTAGCTGGCGAATTGAATGATGCTGCTGATGGCAAAGGTAATGCTATGAAGAAGCGTGACGAAGTTCACCGCATGGCAGATGCTAACAAAGCATTCTCCCATTACCGTTTCTAAGCTACTCTTAATTAAGCTGTTCTTTTAAATATAGCTTTTTAAAAGTAGTTTTGGGTGACTGGTGTATGCCAGTCATCTAGATATAATTTATTTATTCTATTGATTGTCGCCATTGTTAATAAATGACTTGCTTGTAATTATTGAAAGATAATAACAGACACACTCATTTCAGATGGCGGACATCTGTCAAGATGCTGTTCTGAAAAGGGATGCTATTCTGTAAAGAAAGTCTCCTGAGTTTGATGCCGCACTATTCTTAGTAGTTACTCTTTTTTGCCCGTATTAGGTTCAATGATTAGTAATATTGCAGGGCTGAATGGCTTTGTCATAGAGTAGAGGTAGAGACACAACACATTAATATATACACGAATTTCCCTAGGAAAACACTATGGCTCGTAAAACTCCCCTAAAGCGCTATCGCAATATTGGTATCTCTGCGCACATTGATGCTGGTAAAACGACCACTACTGAACGTGTTTTGTTCTATACCGGTGTTAGCCACAAGATTGGTGAAGTACATGATGGCGCAGCCACTATGGACTGGATGGAGCAAGAACAAGAGCGTGGTATTACTATCACCTCAGCGGCGACAACTTGTTTTTGGTCAGGTATGGCAAAACAGTTTGACGAACACCGTATCAATATCATTGACACCCCAGGTCACGTTGACTTCACGATTGAAGTTGAACGTTCTATGCGTGTTCTTGATGGCGCTTGCATGGTTTACTGTGCAGTAGGCGGCGTTCAGCCACAGTCTGAAACCGTATGGCGTCAGGCAAACAAATATAAAGTTCCACGTCTTGCATTCATTAACAAAATGGATCGCGTTGGCGCTGATTTCTACCGCGTAGTAGAACAGATCAAAACTCGTCTAGGCGGCAAGCCAGTACCATTGGTTATCCCCATTGGTAAAGAAGACGACTTTGAAGGCGTTGTAGATCTAGTAACGATGAAAGCCATCTATTGGGACGAAGCGTCTCAAGGCATGGAATATGATGAGCGTGAAATCCCAGCAGAACTACAAGAAAAAGCGGAAGAATATCGTGAGTATCTAGTAGAAAGCGCTGCTGAAGCGACTGAAGAATTGATGAATGAGTATCTTGAGAACGGTGAATTAACTGTTGATCAAATTAACTCTGCTATTCGCCAGTTGACTATTGATAACGAAATCATTCCACTTCTTTGTGGTACTGCCTTTAAAAACAAAGGTGTACAGAAGATGTTGGACGCTGTTATTCAGTATCTTCCTGCACCAATGGATGTACCTGCTATTAAAGGTATCCTTGATGATAAAGATGAATCTGAAGGCACTCGTGAAGCGTCAGACGAAGCACCGTTCTCAGCTTTAGCATTCAAAATCATGAATGACAAGTTCGTTGGTAACTTAACCTTCGTTCGTGTTTATTCAGGTGTTCTAAAGCAAGGCAGCAGCGTTTATAACCCAGTTAAAATGAAACGTGAGCGTGTTGGCCGTATCGTACAGATGATGGCAAACTCTCAAGAAGAGTTGCAAGAAATCCGTACTGGTGATATCGCAGCCTTGGTTGGCATGAAAGATGTAACCACTGGTGATACGTTGTGTGACGAGCAAAATGTTATTACGCTTGAACGTATGGAATTCCCAGATCCAGTTATCAGTCTAGCGGTTGAACCTAAAACCAAAGCTGACCAAGAAAAAATGTCAATCGCTTTAGGTCGTTTGGCGAAAGAAGATCCATCGTTCCGTGTACATACTGACGAAGAGTCTGGTCAGACTATCATCAGTGGTATGGGTGAGCTACATCTTGAGATTCTTGTTGACCGTATGAAGCGTGAGTTTGGTGTTGAAGCTAACATCGGCGCACCTCAGGTTGCTTATCGCGAAACGATTCGTAACACGGTTGAGCAAGAAGGCAAATTCGTACGTCAGACTGGTGGTCGTGGTAAATTTGGTCATGTTTGGTTACGTCTTGAGCCTATGGATCCAGCTGGCGACGTTCTTTATGAATTTAAAGAAGAAGTTGTTGGTGGTACGGTACCAAAAGAATTCCACGGTGCGGTTGATAAAGGTATTCAAGAGCGCATGAAAAATGGCGTACTTGCAGGTTATCCAATCGTTGGCGTAAAAGCGACCTTGTATGATGGTTCTTACCATGATGTTGACTCGGATGAGTTATCATTTAAAATGGCTGGTTCTATCGCATTCCGTAAAGGCTTCATGGCTGCAAACCCAACGCTACTTGAGCCAGTAATGAAAGTAGAAGTTGAAACACCTGAAGACTATATGGGCGATATCATGGGCGATCTTAACCGTCGTCGTGGTATGGTTCAAGGTATGGAAGACTTACCTGGCGGCACTAAGCAGATTCGTGCTGAAGTACCATTAGCGGAAATGTTTGGCTATGCCACACAAATGCGTTCAATGTCACAGGGCCGTGCAACTTACTCTATGGAATTCCAAAAGTACGCTGAAATTCCAAAATCAGTTGCAGAAGCTATCATCTCTAAATTCAACAATAAAGATGATGACGAATAAGCAAAAATCTATCGATAATGGCAATATAGGACATATCTCTATATTGTCAGTAGATAATCGAGCAATAATTGGTTAAAAGACTTGTTATTGCTCGTGATTTTCTTATAATATCTGCACATTAGTATGTGCACCCTTTTAACAGTTATCTTAATGTGGTCAGTATTCACTTAATTACTTTATATAAATTAAGCAGTTGACCCTAAAAAAAGAGGAAATACCCATGGCAAAGGCCAAGTTTGAACGTCTAAAACCACATGTTAACGTCGGTACCATCGGACACGTTGACCACGGTAAAACCACCCTTACCGCTGCAATCGCAACCGTAGCTGCAATCACCTCTGGTGGCGAAGCCAAAGACTACGCGTCTATTGACTCAGCACCAGAAGAAAAAGCACGTGGCATCACCATCAACACCTCACACGTAGAATATGACACCCCATCACGTCATTACGCTCACGTTGATTGCCCAGGTCACGCCGATTATGTTAAAAACATGATCACCGGTGCCGCTCAGATGGACGGCGCAATCCTAGTTGTATCTGCAACTGACGGCCCTATGCCACAAACCCGTGAGCACATCCTGCTTTCACGTCAGGTTGGCGTACCGTACATCGTCGTATTCATGAACAAGTGCGACGTTGTTGATGACGAAGAATTGCTTGAACTCGTAGAAATGGAAGTTCGTGAATTATTAAGCGACTATGACTTCCCAGGTGATGACACCCCAATCATCCACGGTTCTGCAACTGAAGCCCTAAAAGGCTCACAAGAAAAATATGGTCAACCAGCCGTTGTAGAACTATTAAACGTTCTTGACACCTACATCCCAGAGCCAGAGCGTGACATCGACAAAGCATTCCTAATGCCAATCGAAGACGTATTCTCAATCTCAGGTCGTGGTACTGTTGTAACTGGCCGTGTTGAATCTGGTATCGTACGCGTTGGCGACGAAATCGAAATCGTCGGTATCCGTGACACTCAAAAAACCACCTGTACTGGTGTAGAGATGTTCCGTAAACTGCTTGACGAAGGTCGTGCAGGCGAAAACTGTGGCGTACTACTCCGTGGTACTAAGCGTGAAGACGTACAACGTGGCCAAGTACTAGCTAAGCCAGGTTCAATCACTCCTCATACTAAGTTTGACGCTGAAGTGTATGTATTGTCAAAAGAAGAGGGTGGTCGTCACACACCATTCCTAAACGGCTATCGTCCACAGTTCTACTTCCGTACCACTGACGTAACTGGCGCAATCCAATTACAAGACGGTACTGAAATGGTTATGCCTGGTGATAACGTTGAGATGGGCGTAGAGCTTATCCACCCAATCGCTATGGACAAAGGTCTTCGCTTTGCTATTCGTGAAGGCGGCCGTACGGTAGGCGCTGGTGTTGTTGCTAACGTATTGAACTAATACTTAACGCTGTCAGAGTAATCTGATTGTCGTTAATAATTAGTCAAAAGCCATCCTCGAAAGAGGGTGGCTTTTTTTTGGTATGGTTTGCTAAATCGCAGAAGTGCTAATCAATTTAGTATTTATTAAAATAAGGTCTGTATGTTTAAAAATTTAAAGCAATAAATCTATCTCAGATTTTGACTTCTATTTTTGATTTTAAACAGAATTTTCTGACTTTTCTTCATTAAAGCAATGATTCATTGTATTAAGCAAATAAAATATCGTCTTAAAACTTGCATTCTTAGTAAAACCTTGTATAATTATCAGCCTTAACACCCCTAGGCGATTGGCTCAATTGGTAGAGCATCGGTCTCCAAAACCGAGGGTTGTAGGTTCGAGTCCTACATCGCCTGCCATCTTCTTATCACATCTTTGTCATACCCCACCATCTCCGAAGTGAGTTCTTTATGAGCAAGAATCAAGATAACCTCGAGACTAAGTTATCTGATGCCAAGGCAGTTACTGGTGGAATGCTGTCCAAAGATAAGCATATTTCAGCAGGTAATCAAACGACTGCTGTTGAGATTGCTAAGACGGGTTCAGTAAAAGATGTGATTTTGTGGCTACTAGCCGCAGTTGTTTTAATTGGTGCAACGTTAGTTAATCAATATCTGCCCGGCTATTGGCAACCTGCCAATGACCTTTGGGTACGTATTGGTATTATCGTTGCGCTTTTTGTATTTGCGCTGTTATGTCTAGCAATGACGAATCAGGGCCGTGCATTTAAAACTTTATTGAAAGACGCTGCTGTAGAACTACGCCGCGTTACTTGGCCTGGCAAAGACGAAACTTTCCAATATACATGGCAAACGATTGTCATGATTGCGGTTGTTGGTTTATTAGTTTGGCTATTAGATAACTTTTTTAATTGGTTCGTTGGCATATTTATTGGTTAATGGCGCGTATTAGCGACTGTTTAGCTAAGATTTATGGATAACGACTTACTTATAATGATCAGGAGCGTGATATGCGTTGGTATATTGTCCAAGCATTTTCAGGATATGAAAAGCAAGTACAGCGTTCATTAACTGATCGTATTAATCGTAGTGAATTCGCTGAGTTTTTCGGCGATGTATTGGTACCTACTGAAGAAGTCGTCGAAATGAAAGACGGCAAAAAACGTAAAAGTGAGCGTAAGTTCTTTCCGGGTTATGTATTGATCCAGATGGATATGAACGACAATACTTGGCACATCGTTAAAGATTGCCCACGTATTATGGGCTTCGTTGGCGGTACGCCAGAGACGCCTGCGCCGATTACGGAAGTAGAAGCTGATCGTATTCTAAACCGTTTGAATCAGACTGAAACTGACCCACGTCCTAAGACTCTATTTGAGCCGGGCGAAGAGTTGTTGGTTATCGATGGTCCATTCACTGACTTTAAAGGGTTGGTTGAAAAAGTGGATTACGAAAAGTCTAAATTACATTTAACTGTAAACGTATTTAATCGACCGACTCAGGTTGAGCTTGAGTTTAGTAAAGTTGAGAAGCTAGATTAAATCAGCAAAAGAGTTCATCAACCGGGGAGCTGTTAGTCAATAAGGTTTATACCACATTGATTTGGCGCTATTACCCATTTAGGAGAGTATCATGGCTAAGAAGATTGATGGTTACATCAAACTGCAAGTGCCTGCAGGCAAAGCAAATCCTTCACCACCGATTGGTCCAGCATTGGGTCAAAAAGGCGTGAACATTATGGCGTTCTGTAAAGAATTTAACGCTGCGACCTCAAACCAAGAGCCGGGTTTACCGATTCCTACTGAGATCACTGTATATAGCGATAAGTCTTTTACCTTCATCATGAAGTCACCACCAGCTGCTTACCTTTTGCGTAAGGCTGCTGGTATTGCTAAAGGTTCTGGTACACCTAACACCGCTAAAGTCGGTAAAGTTGACCGTGCTCAGTTAGAAGACATCGTTAAGACTAAAGATGCAGATTTAACTGCTGCTGATCTTGACGCTGCTGTTCGTACCATCGCTGGTACTGCACGTTCAATGGGCATTACCGTGGAGGGTGTGTAAATGAGTAAACTTACTAAGCGTCAAAAAGAAATCAATAGCCGTATTGAGCACGAAAAACAATACACGATCGAAGAAGCGGTTCAAATCCTAAACGATTTACCAGCTCTTAAATTCAAAGAGTCTATTGATATCGCTGTAAACTTGGGCGTTGACCCACGTAAATCTGATCAAGTCGTACGTGGCGCAACCAATCTACCTGCGGGTACTGGTAAAACCAAACGCGTTGCTGTATTTGCTCAAGGTGCTGCTGCTGAAGCCGCCAAAGAAGCTGGTGCTGACATCGTTGGTTTTGAAGACCTAGCAGAATCAATCAAAGCCGGTAACATGGACTTTGACGTGGTTATCGCTGCTCCTGATGCAATGCGTGTTGTTGGTCAGTTAGGTACTATCTTAGGCCCACGTGGTCTAATGCCTAACCCTAAAGTCGGTACGGTTACGCCTAACGTTGCTGAAGCCGTTCTTAACGCTAAAGCTGGTCAAGCACAATATCGTGTAGACAAAGCAGGTATTATCCACACGACTATCGGTCAAGTTGGTTTTACTGCTGAGCAAGTAATCCAGAATGCTGAAGCACTCATTTCAGATTTGAGACGTGCTAAGCCTGCTACTTCTAAAGGTACTTTCATTAAGAAAATCACCTTGTCTAGCACCATGGGTCCTGGTCTAAGTATCGATCCAGTGCCATACCGCACAGCGAAATAATTAAGTATGATCTGTTATTCAACGATTTTGAATAATGGAACAAGATATTTTAAAGAATTAGGTCAGCGTAGCAAACGCTATGCTGTCTAAGACCGTAGGTAGACAGCGGTTTGGTAAAATGGATTATGACTCTTGTAGATCAAAATTCATTACATTGAGCTGCTGTTGTTAATCGATGACAGATGAAAATCTTAATTGTCCTACGCAGACGGTGGCCCACCCAGTTGTTGATAAGAGCCGATAGGGCAACCTATCACTTGATGTCATTCTGATAACGGTGCCGTAATCAGTCGTTATGAGTACATTTGTTTTTAACAAATACACTCGTAACGTGTCGTATCAAGTCAATCTTAGTTTGTAATTTAGATTACAGGATGATTGATTAGATTAAAGGAGTCAACTTATGGCATTAACGCTAGAGCAAAAACAACAAGTTGTGGCTGAAGTGTCTGAAGTTGCTGCTAATGCTTACTCAGCAGTAGCTGCCGAATATCATGGTATTGGTGTTGCAAAGCTTACTAAGCTACGCGAACAAGCCCGTGAAAAAGGCGTCGTTTTGAAAGTGGTAAAAAATACCCTAGCAAAACGTGCGTTTGAAGGCACTAAATTTGAGAGCATGTCAGACCGTATGACTGGTCCATTACTTTTGGCTTTCTCTATGGAAGATTTGGGATCTGCCGCTCGAGTCATTTTTGACTTCAGCAAAGATCACAAAGCTTTAGAGACCAAATTGGTATCAGTTGGTGGTGTTGTTTATGGTCCAGAAGAGCTAGAGCGCGTATCGAAGCTACCAACTCGCGACGAAGCAATCTCTATCTTGATGGCTACTATGAATGCACCAGTGACCAAGCTTGTCCAGACTATGAACGCAGTTCCTGGCAAGTTCGTTCGCACTGTTGCAGCAATCAAAGACGCAAAAGAAGCTGCTTAATTGCTTGTTTTAACGTAACTTTGACATCGCCGATTGCACTTTATTGCCAACACTATTTGAAAATTTGGCAAGCAATCCAAGCGATTTTAAAATCAATTAATTTTTATCAGATAACGGAGAGTTCTCATGGCACTATCTAAAGATGACGTGTTAAACGCAATCGCTGAAATGTCAGTAATGGATATCGTTGAATTAATCAGCGCTATGGAAGAAAAATTCGGCGTAACAGCTGCTGTTGCTGCTGCACCTGCTGCTGCTGGCCCTGCTGCTGCTGCTGCTGAAGAAAAAGACGAGTTTGACGTAGTTCTTGCCAGCTTTGGCGAGAAGAAAGTTGGCGTAATTAAAGCCGTACGTGAAGCTACTGGTCTTGGCCTGAAAGAAGCGAAAGATTTGGTTGAAAGCGCTCCAGCTCCAATCAAAGAAGGCGTTAACAAAGCTGAAGCTGAAGAGTTGAAAAAGAAACTTGAAGAAGCTGGTGCAACTGTTGAACTAAAATAGTTTAACGGCAGTACGAAAAAAAGCTGGTAATGCCTTGCATTATCAGCTTTTTTTTACTATAATTCGTAGCTTGACCTTTTGTGTCTGCCAACAGTCGTAAGCAACAACACGGTGGATACCCATCAAAAGGACAGACGATATACATGCAAGCACACTTAGTAGTTATTGAAATCAGATAATGTGGCTAAACGTCAATAGATGTTTGGCATTTTTTTGTGTCTGCACGTTTTCTATTAACATTATCACTTATATTGACTCTGAATATTATTATTTATAAGCATTATAATTGTCCTATTTATTACTAATCAAAAACTATTGAATAAGCTTTCTAGCGTGATTTTACTGTCAGTATATAGTCTCGTAGACGGTATACATCAGCGACGATATTGATTTTGGCAGTAACCAGTTTGGATGTTAAATCGTTTATACACAATGTTAGTCGCATTTATATTTAGATAAAGTAACTGTCACTTAAGCTTTAAAAGTGACATATTGCCAACACTTTAAGATTGAATTTTTCGCTCTGAGCAGTCATATAGGCTGACTTAAATGACGATAGCAAGATGGTATTTAGAGTGCAAAGCAAGCACTGATTGTTAAGATAGTAATTGATACAACGCCCTAAAAAGATTAACTGTGCTTTAAAAAGAACACCTGTTTTATATTATCGTTTACGTCGCTTAGTTTGCATAGTATTTATGCACGCCAGCCGCGATTTTAATTTGTTTCCACGTTTACTGTAAGGACTCTCGATGGCATATTCTTATACTGAAAAAAAGCGTATTCGCAAAAGTTTTGCTGAATTGCCTACTGTGATGGACATTCCCTATTTGTTGTCTATCCAAGTAGATTCTTATGAGCAATTTTTGCAAGAGCATAAAAAGCCAAAAGCTCGTGAGAATACTGGCTTGCAAGCTGCATACTCTTCTATTTTCCCAATTGAGAGTCACTCTGGTAACGCAGAGCTACAATTCGTTGAATACTATTTAGGTACGCCTGAATTTGATGAGCGTGAGTGTATCTTACGTGGTTCGACATTTGCTGCGCCTATGCGTGTCAAAATTCGCTTAATCATCAAAGACAAAGACAGCAAAGATAAAGACAGCAAAGCGGCTATTAAAGATATCCGTGAGCAAAGCGTCTATATGGGCGAGATGCCATTAATGACCGCTAACGGTACCTTTATTATTAACGGTACTGAGCGTGTAATTGTATCTCAATTACATCGTTCACCTGGTGTGTTCTTTGACCATGATAAAGGTAAGTCGCACTCAAGTGGTAAGGTGCTTTATAACGCGCGTATCATTCCTTACCGTGGTTCATGGTTAGATTTTGAGTTCGATGCTAAAGACTTGGTTTTTGCTCGTATTGACCGTCGTCGTAAGTTATTGGCGTCTATTATTTTACGCGCTTTAGGCTTAAGCACTTCTGAGATCTTAGATTTATTCTTTGATAAAGTAAGAGTTTATAAAGGCGAAGAGCAGTTCGAGATTGATCTGGTTGCTGATCGCTTACGTGGAGAGATGGCACAGTTCGATATCGTTACTCCTGCAGGCGAAGTGGTTGTTGAGCAGGGCAAACGTATTAATGCTCGCCGTATCCGTCAGCTTGAAGAAGCAGGTATGACGAAAATCTCGATTCCTGATGAATACTTATATGAGCGTATTTTAGCTGAAGACATCATCGTTAATGATGAAGTTATTGCTCGTGCTAACACGCTGATTGACCATGAATTATTGGTTAAATTAAGTGCGTTTGAAGCCAGTGAATCTATTAAAGAGTTCAGCATTCTGTTCACTAACGATATCGACCAAGGTAGTTATATTGCCGATACGCTACGTGCTGATAGCACGTCAAGCCGTGAAGAAGCTTTGATTGAAATTTATAAAGTCATGCGCCCAGGTGAGCCACCAACGGTTGAGACTGCTGAGAAGCTTTTTGATAGCATGTTCTTTAACGCGGATCGTTATGACTTATCGAATGTCGGTCGTATGAAGTTTAACCGTCGTTTAGGTCTTGATTTTGTAGATACCGATGACGCTGATATTCAGCGTGAACGTAGCGTATTGACCAATGCCGATATCGTTAACGTTCTAAAAGAGCTTATCGAGATTCGTAATGGTCGCGGTGAAGTCGATGATATTGACCATTTAGGTAACCGCCGCATTCGTTCAGTAGGCGAGATGGCAGAAAACCAATTCCGTGTTGGTCTAGTACGTGTTGAACGTGCCGTCAAAGAGCGTTTAAGCTCAGCAGAATCTGATAACTTATCGCCACAAGATTTGATTAACTCAAAACCTGTTGCTGCGGCGGTTAAAGAATTCTTTGGCTCGAGCCAGTTGTCTCAGTTTATGGATCAGAATAATCCATTGTCTGAAGTCACGCATAAACGCCGTGTGTCTGCATTAGGACCCGGTGGTCTGACCCGTGAGCGTGCAGGCTTTGAAGTACGTGACGTACATGATACCCATTATGGCCGCGTATGTCCGATTGAGACTCCTGAAGGTCCAAACATTGGTTTGATTAACTCATTAGCAACTTTTGCTAAAACCAACAGCTTTGGCTTTTTGGAAACACCTTATCGCCGTGTAGTAGATGGTAAAGTAACGGACGTTATTGAGTATCTATCAGCGATTGAAGAAGTAGGTACGGTCATTGCACAGGCTGATTCACCAGTAACTGCCGATGGCGCGTTATCTGATGAAATGGTTAGTGTACGTAGCTATGGTGAGTTTGTCCGTATGCCGCCAGAAAAAGTGACGCATATGGATGTGTCGCCAAGTCAGGTTGTATCTGTAGCCGCTGGTCTGATTCCATTCCTAGAGCATGATGATGCTAACCGTGCCTTGATGGGCTCAAATATGCAGCGTCAGGCCGTTCCTACGCTACGTGCTGATAAGCCATTAGTAGGTACCGGTATGGAGCGTCACGTTGCTCGTGACTCTGGTGTTTGTGTTATTGCTAAGCGCGGCGGTGTGATCGAAGACGTTGATGCCTCACGTGTTGTGGTTCGTGTAAATGAAGATGAGATGATTGCTGGTGAAGCCGGTATTGATATCTATAACCTCGTTAAATATACGCGTTCTAACCAAAACACTTGTATCAACCAACGTATTATCGTTAACCAAGGCGATGCTATTGCTGTAGGTGATATCTTGGCCGATGGTCCGTCGACGGATCTTGGTGAGTTGGCATTGGGTCAGAACATCCGCATCGCATTTATGCCGTGGAATGGTTACAACTTTGAAGATTCAATCTTGCTGTCTGAAAAAGTAGTTAAAGAAGATCGTTTCACTACTATTCATATCCAAGAATTGACTTGTGTGGCACGTGATACGAAGCTTGGAACCGAAGAGATTACTGCGGATATTCCAAACGTTGGCGAAGCAGCTCTATCAAGTCTCGATGAAGCTGGTATCGTTTATATCGGTGCTGAAGTTGATGCTGGTGATATCTTAGTTGGTAAAGTGACGCCAAAAGGTGAAACACAACTAACGCCAGAAGAGAAACTACTCCGGGCTATCTTTGGTGAAAAAGCGGCTGATGTTAAAGATACGTCGCTACGTGTACCAACATCAAGCAAAGGCACGGTTATTGACGTTCAAGTCTTTACCCGTGACGGCGTTGAAAAAGATGCACGTGCAAGAGCGATTGAAAAATCACAGCTTGATAGCTATCGTAAAGATTTAAAAGAAGAGTTACGTATCTTTGAAGAAGCGGCTCGTGGTCGTATTGGTAATCTATTAGATGGTCAAAAAGTCAGTGGTGGTTCAGGTCTAAAAGCCGGTACAGTGATGGCATTGGCTGATATGAAAGATATGAGCCTTGAGACCTTGCTTGATATTCAGCCTGTTGAAGAAGAAATCTCTGAGCGTCTAACGCAAATCGCTGAGTACTTAGTTGATAAGCAAAAAGACATCGATGTGAAGTTTGCTGAGAAAAAACGCAAATTAACCGCTGGTGATGACTTACAACATGGCGTACAAAAAATCGTTAAGGTATATCTAGCGGTTAAGCGTCGTATTCAGCCTGGTGATAAAATGGCTGGTCGTCATGGTAATAAAGGTGTGGTATCACGTATTATGCCAGTCGAAGATATGCCTTATGATGAAAATGGTAATACCGTTGACATCGTCTTGAACCCGCTTGGTGTACCATCTCGTATGAATATCGGTCAGGTTCTAGAAACGCATTTGGGTATGGCGGCAAAAGGCTTGGGCGAGAAGATCGATGGTATGCTCAAATCGCAAGCAGCGATCAAAGATTTACGTGACTTCTTAGACAAAATCTATAACCAAGTCGGCGGTGAGCAAGTTGATCTTGATAGCTTGAGTGATGACGACATCATGGCGCTAGCAGACAACTTGCGTGCTGGTGTACCAATGGGCACAGCAGTATTTGACGGCGCAAGAGAAAGCCAAGTTAAAGATCTGTTAGAGCTTGCTGGTATGGATCGCGATGGTCAACAGACGTTGTATGATGGTCGTACTGGTCAGAAATTTGACCGTAAAGTAACTGTTGGCTACATGTATATGCTTAAACTTAACCATTTAGTCGATGACAAAATGCATGCGCGTTCTACAGGTTCTTACTCACTAGTGACGCAGCAGCCATTGGGCGGTAAAGCTCAGTTTGGTGGTCAGCGCTTCGGTGAGATGGAAGTCTGGGCACTAGAAGCTTACGGCGCGACATATACGCTACAAGAGATGCTGACTGTGAAGTCGGATGACGTTGAAGGCCGTACGCGTATGTACAAAAACATCGTCGATGGTGAGCAATATATGGATCCAGGTATGCCTGAATCGTTTAACGTATTGACCAAAGAAATCAAATCACTGGGTATCAATATTGAGTTAAAACAAAGCAACTAAATCCGTTGTTTAACTTAGTTGTCAACTAAAGGCAGTATGCTCATTGCTGCTGCTTTTAGTAATTTGTCTCAACCCTATTCATTGCCTTCATTCATCGTGGCCGCGCTCATAATACGCTGTCAGATGATTATAAAGATAACGGAGAAGCAACTTGAAAGATTTACTCGATATCATGCAAAGCCCTACCAGCAATGGTAACCATGAGTTTGATAGCATCCAAATTACCTTGGCATCGCCTGACGTTATTAAGTCATGGTCGCATGGTGAAGTAAAAAAACCTGAAACTATTAACTACCGTACGTTCAAACCTGAGCGTGATGGTCTTTTTTGTGCCAAAATTTTTGGTCCAGTAAAAGATTTTGAATGTTTATGTGGTAAATACAAGCGTCGTAAGTTCCAAGGCGTTATCTGTGAAAAATGTGGCGTTGAAGTCACGACCGCTAAAGTTCGTCGTGACCGCATGGGTCATATCGATTTAGCGAGCCCTGTTGCGCATATTTGGTTCTTAAAATCATTGCCAAGCCGCATCGGTCTATTGCTAGACATGACACTTCGTGATATCGAACGCGTTTTGTATTTTGAAAGCTACATCGTGACTGAGCCAGGTCTGACTTCTTTGGAGAAGTATCAGCTGCTTGATGACGAAGATTATTATAAAGCCCTTGAAGAATTTGGCGATGAATTCACTGCCAAAATGGGTGCGGAAGCGGTTCAAGACCTTTTAAAAGATATCGATTTAGATTTAGAGATTGATGAGCTGCGTGAAGCGATTCCGCAAACGGGTTCTGAAACCAAGCTTAAAAAGATGTCTAAGCGTCTTAAATTATTAGAAGCATTCAGTGATTCTAATAACAAGCCTGAGTGGATGGTAATGAATATCTTACCAGTACTACCACCAGATTTGCGTCCGCTAGTACCACTAGAAGGCGGTCGTTTCGCAACATCAGATTTGAACGATTTATATCGCCGTGTTATTAACCGTAATAACCGTTTAAAGCGTCTGCTTGAGTTAAGTGCTCCTGATATCATCGTACGTAACGAAAAACGTATGTTGCAAGAATCAGTAGATGCCTTGCTTGATAACGGTCGTCGCGGTCGTGCCATTACTGGTAGTAACAAGCGTCCATTGAAATCTTTGGCTGATATGATCAAAGGTAAGCAAGGTCGTTTCCGTCAAAACTTACTAGGTAAACGTGTTGATTATTCTGGTCGTTCGGTGATCGTTGTTGGTCCAACCCTACGTCTACATCAGTGTGGTCTACCAAAGAAAATGGCACTTGAATTGTTCAAGCCATTTACTTATAACAAACTATTGTCTCATGGTTTGGCGACGACGATTAAAGCTGCCAAAAAGATGGTAGAGCGTGAAGAGCCACAAGTGTGGGATATGCTGGCCATGGTTATCCGTGAGCATCCAGTACTCCTTAACCGTGCGCCAACACTTCACCGTTTGGGCTTGCAAGCATTTGAGCCAGTACTAATCGAAGGTAAAGCCATCCAGCTACATCCTCTAGTTTGTACCGCGTTCAACGCTGACTTTGATGGTGACCAAATGGCCGTTCACGTGCCATTGACATTAGAAGCTCAGCTTGAATCTCGTGCGCTCATGATGTCGACCAATAACATCTTGTCTCCTGCGAACGGTGAGCCAATCATCGTACCATCACAGGATGTTGTATTGGGATTGTATTACATCAGCCGCTCGTCAGTAAATGCCAAAGGCGAGGGCATGATTTTTGCCACCGTTAATGAAGCATTACGTGCGATTGGTTCAAACGATTTACATGTTAACGCCAAGATTAAAGTTCGTGTCACTGAAACGCATATTGATGATGATGGCAATCGTACTAAAGAGACGAGTATCAAAGATACCGTTGCTGGTCGCTTGTTAATCTGGAACATCATGCCTGTTGGTATGTCGTTTGACGAATGTAATGAAGAGATGACTAAGAAAAATATCTCTAAATTGATCAACTCTTGCTACCGTAAAGTGGGCGTAAAAGAAAGTGTTATGTTTGCTGACCAATTGATGTACCTTGGTTTTGCACAAGCGACACTATCTGGTGTGTCTATCGGTATCGATGACATGGTTATTCCACCACTGAAAAAGCAAATCATCGAAGTCGCTGAAGCTGAAGTGCGTGAAATTGAAGACCAGTTTGAGCAAGGTTTTGTAACGGCTGGTGAGCGTTATAATAAAGTGGTCGATATTTGGTCACGTACCAATGACAAAGTCGCTAAAGCGATGATGGACAACTTAGCGACTGATAAAATTATCAACGCCAAAGGTGAAGAAGAAGAGCAGAAGTCATTTAACTCTATCTTTATCATGTCAGATTCTGGTGCTCGTGGTAGTGCCGCACAGATTCGTCAGCTTGCTGGTATGCGTGGTTTGATGGCTAAGCCAGATGGCTCAATCATTGAAACACCAATTAAAGCGAATTTCCGTGAAGGTTTGACCGTACTTCAGTACTTTATCTCAACGCATGGTGCGCGTAAAGGTCTTGCGGATACGGCATTGAAAACAGCTAACTCAGGTTACTTGACGCGTCGTCTGGTTGACGTAGCACAAGATTTGGTTATTACCAGTGATGACTGTGGTACTGAGCAAGGCTTGCTCATGAAGCCACATATCCAAGGTGGTGAAATCATTGAGAAGTTGGGCGAGCTAGTACTAGGTCGTGTAACGGCACGTGATGTCACTTATAACGATAATGCTGAAAAAATCTTGATTCCAGCGGGTACGTTGATAGATGAGCATTGGGTTAAAGTACTAGATAACAATGCAATCGACGATATCTGGGTACGTTCAGTGATTACTTGTAATATCGAACATGGCGTTTGTTCACAGTGCTATGGTCGTGACCTTGCTCGTGGTCATAAAGTGAATATCGGCGAGTCTGTTGGTGTTATGGCGGCGCAGTCTATCGGTGAGCCTGGTACTCAGTTGACTATGCGTACTTTCCACGTTGGTGGAGCGGCAAGTTCTGCTTCTGTGGACAATAGCATTTCAGTCCGTAGTGCTGGTCAAGCGCATTTTGAAAACATGAAGACTGTACAGCATACCGATGGTCATTTGGTTATCGTATCGCGTTCAGCTGAAATCGCCTTGACCGATGAACTTGGTCGTGAGCGTGAGCGCTATAAAGTACCTTATGGTTCAAGCGTTCTTGTGAAAAATGAAGACCAAGTTGAAGGTGGTCAAACCATCGCTAAGTGGGATCCGCACACGCATCCTATTATTACAGAATTCGCGGGTACCGCACGTTTCAGTGAAATCACTGATGGCTTAACTGCTACCGTAAAAGTTGATGATGCGACTGGTATGAGCTCGTTTGAGATTCTAGCTACTCGAGATCGTTCAAGCTCAGCAAAAGACTTACGTCCGGCGATTATCTTGAACACAGACGAAGGTAAAGAAGTCGTTTACTTCTTACCTGCTGAAACCATCATTCGCGTTAGCGACGGTGAGAAAGTTGCAGCTGGTTCGATTCTAGGTCGTGTACCACAAGCGTCTTCAGGTACTAAAGATATTACCGGTGGTCTGCCACGTGTAGCTGATTTATTCGAAGCACGTCGTCCAAAAGATCACGCTATCATGGCTGAAATGACGGGTGTTGTTAGCTTTGGTAAAGAAACTAAAGGTAAAAATCGCTTCATTATTACTAATGAAGATGGTGAGATTCATGAAGAGCTGATCCCGAAATGGCGTCAGATTAACGTCTTCGAAAACGAGACGGTTGCTCGTGGTGAGGTTATTGCTGATGGTCCACAAAATCCGCATGACATCTTACGTCTGAAAGGACAAACCGCGCTTGCTGACTATATCGTTAACGAAGTACAGGACGTTTATCGTCTGCAGGGTGTAAAAATTAACGATAAGCACATCGAAGTTATTATTCGTCAGATGTTGCGTAAAGTTGAGATTACTGATGGCGGCGATTCAAACCACTTTAAAGGTGATCAAGTAGAATATGCTGATATCAAAGCACTGAATGCCAAGCTGGAAGCGGAAGATAAATTCCCAGTGCAGTTTGAGCGTCAATTACTTGGTATTACTAAAGCAAGTTTGGCAACCGAAAGCTTTATCTCAGCCGCATCGTTCCAGGAAACGACTCGTGTCCTAACGGCTGCTGCGGTTACTGGTAAAGTGGATGAGTTACGTGGTCTGAAAGAAAACGTAGTCGTTGGTCGCTTGATTCCGGCTGGTACTGGTCTTGCTTATCATAAAGCTCGTAAAGAAAAAGCAGAGCAAAAACTGCAAGATAAAGACTTAAATGCGGCGTTTGATATGTCAGCAACGACTGATGCGACAGACTTTGCAAGCTTCGATGAAGCCTTTGCTCAAGAATTGAATCAAGGTAATCATTAAACTAGATAGCATTTAGTTATTTGAATAAATAAAAAAGCCAGCCTAAGTTGCTGGCTTTTTTTGCTTTAAAATTCCATCACAACAAGTTTTTTCTTGGGAAATGATGAGATAAAATAGTACACTGCATAACTTAAATAGTTAGAGATTTTGGCTCTAGTATTCATAAGTATTCGTAATTTCCGATTATTTTTAGCAGTACTCACTAAAAAGGATAAGCGCATGGCAGATAAAACTCGCGTTGCCAAATATCAAGCTGACCGTACCAATCAAAAGCTGTATTTTTGCCGCCTTGCCTGTCAAGCCGCTGCAGACACGACTGACAAGCAGTTATATCAAGCACATTGTGAGACCGCTATTTTTCATCTATACGGTACGTTTTTAGCTTTTTTACAAGAGCTTGGTCACTTTTATAATATAACGTTGACGACGCCGACATTGCTAGATATCGAAGAAGCACTGATCGAGCGTACGCAAGTATCACCTGAAGTGCAGCGTCTAAAGCAGTTACAGCAGCAAGGATTTCTGGCTGATATAGAACATGCCTATCAGCGTTGTCTATATGCCGTGATATCTGAGCATTCGGTGGATAAGGCGGCTGACGACAAAAAACAAATGCCTGATTTGATTGTCAATGTAGTAACACTTTCCAATCAATGGTTGCCAGATGATGCGACCATACGTGAATGGCGCCAACAGTTTTTGGAGCTGATTGAGCAGCTACGTGCTGGTATGGTGGAATTTTAGTTCTTATGGCTTAGATTATATTTTCAAAGCTTCGTTATGAGTACTTAATGATTAGCTGCTACCTTTAAGCTGAGTAGGGCACAAAATTAAATGCAATTGAAATATGTCCTATAAAAAAGGCTGGCTCAGTGTTTACTGAACCAGCCTTTTTAAATGTATCAATATAGAAAGCAGTCTATTACTCAGGCATCGCTGGCATACGTTCTACAGGCTTGACTACTAATGGTTTTGGTTTCTGCGCTGGGCTATTAGTAATACCATTATTAGCAGGTTTAACATCGGTCGTAACTGCCGGCGTTTCAACAGGTTTTGGAGCAGGTGGCTGGCGCTTCTGAATAGATGTCTTTACTGGTTTTTCCGATTTGCCTGTATCAGTATCTTCGCCATCAAGTTCAGTGACCCCTTCATCCATCATCTCTATAATGTTTTGCTTTTGTTTCTTGGACTTGGCACGGTTATTAATAGAGACCCATTGGCTAGGCGTGTCGTTAAGTTGGGCTTTCATAAAATCCATCCAAACGGGTAGGGCTGCCACACCACCATATTCGCGACGACCCATGGTTGATGGTTGGTCAAATCCCATCCAGACGACGGTAGCATTGGTAGGATGGAAGCCTGCAAACCAAGCATCTTTCGCTTCATTGGTGGTTCCTGTCTTGCCGCCAATATCATCACGTCCCAAAGATCTTGCTTTAAACGCTGTACCACGCTGTATTACATCACGTAAGATATCTGCCATCTCATAAGCGACTTTAGGCTTTAAAATACGCGGAGCTTGTTCAGCGCGTACGTACTGTACAACAGGTGCATTTAGGCGATCTGATTCTGGACTGGCATCGTAAATGCTCAAATCAATCTTATTACTGTCTTTAGTAGGGGTGTTACTCTTGTCAGCCTCTATATTAGTTTCTGTATTTTTACTTGCCGGCGATTCTTTAGCGTCGCCTGTTTTAACGTCTTCAGCTACTTTTTTACTTTCCTCTATTTTTGCATCATATTCTTCAGTTAGTTTTTTATTGACATCGTCGAGCTGCTCATTGAAACATAGGGCACAAGCTTGCTGAGGATTGGCTTGAAATAAAAGCTTATTATTATAGTTATAAATTTGTTCAATAAAATAAGGTTGAATGCGATGCCCGCCATTGGCAAAGGTGGCGTAAGCGGTTGCCATTTGTAATGGGGTTGCTTGACCTGTACCCAACGCTAAAGACAAAGTAGTTGGCAGCTTCTCTTTATCAAGACCAAATTCATCTAATAAGTTGCGAGCGTCAGAGATACCAATTGCTTGCAGCAAGCGAATAGATACTAAGTTACGTGATAAATAAAGTCCGCGGCTTAACGTGATATCACCTAAGAAGCGACCATCAGAGTTTTTTGGTTTCCAGTCACCTACTTGCAGCGGGCGATCCGAAACTATACTATCTGGACGATAGCCTTTTTCTAATGCTGCTGTATATACAAGGGGTTTAATGGTGGAACCCGGTTGACGCCAGCCCTGCAGAGCACGGTTAAATTTACTATGGTTAAAATCAAAGCCACCGACCAAGGCACGAACGCCACCGGTATCAGGATTCAGAGAAACCAAACTACCTTGTATCTCAGGTATTTGACCAAGCTGCCAGCCACCACTAGCAGTCGGTATCAGGCGAATAATATCGTTCTTACTCACTATTTGGCTGGCATTGCTTGGAAAATAACCAATGCGATCAGCAGAGATGTATTTACGTGCCCAGCGCATACCAGACCAATTAACGGTCACGCTTTCTCCTGAAAGCATGGTTGCCTCAAAACTACTGGTATTCACTTTAGTGACTTTGGCAGGCGACATATTGCTATAGCGACTGAAATTCTTTAGCGGTTCATCATTTGCTTCGGCGCCACGCCAGCCATGGCGATGCTCGTAAGCAACCAAGCCAGATAAAATTGCCTTTTCTGCATCTATTTGCGCTTGACTATCAACCGTCAAGCGTACACGCCAGCCGCCATGCATAACTTGCTCACCATAACGATCAACCAGAGCTGCGCGCGTCATTTCGGCCAAATACGGCATATTAACATCCAGCTTTTCTTGATAAAGCTTAATACCAATGGGCGCATTAATGGCTTCGTCATATTGGGTTTTGTCGATGTAACCCAATTCATGCATGCGACCAATAATCCAGTTACGGCGCGTGAGCGCACGGCTTGGATTGGCAACAGGATTGTATTTAGAGGGCGCTTTCGGCAAACCTGCAAGCATTGCCATCTCAGCAATGGTGAGATTTTCTAACGATTTACTATAATATTTTTTGGCAGCCGCACGAATACCGTAAGCGCCTTCACCTAAGTAAATTTTATTGACATAAAGGGTAAGAATGTCGTTTTTACTCAGCTCGTCTTCAATCTTACGGGCTAAAAATAATTCCGTTAGTTTGCGATTTAACGTGCGATCTGAGCTTAGAAAATAATTTTTGGCGACCTGCATGGTGATGGTCGAGCCACCTGTTTGGCTTTCATCATCCGTTACCACTTCGGTGACCGCGCGCCCTAATCCTTTAATACTAATACCGCTGTGCTGAAAAAATGAAGAATCTTCTGCTGCCAAAAAAGCATGGGTCAAGTCTTCCGGTATCTCTTCAAAGGTAATAGGCAATGATAAACGGTTGCCATATTGCCCAATCAATTTGTCATCACTACTATATATCTGTAATGGCATCTCTAAAGTTGCCGTTTTAATCTCTTGTGTGCTTGGCAACGTTGGCGATAAATACATCGCCATACCATAGAAGCCAATAGGAACGGCAAGCGCTAATACAACCGCCAACGCTAGACAGGCAATGAAAAGCCCCACCAAAAAGTGAATGAGACGAACGGTGGCATTTTTTTTGGTCATAGTCAGACTTATCGATTAAGGTTTGCAACAGATAAAAAACATTATACCTTGAACAAAATAGCCAAGTAATAATAAATGTGTAAGTTAGCCTCTACAGGACATTTAAATGCTTGAATCTATCTGTTAAGTAAAGTATTGTACTAAATTATTACAAATAACTATCAGATTGTACACTTAATATAAGGTATAGAGTTTGTGAGGCTATTTACTTCTAAGAGTCGACATTTGATTGGCGTGGATATCTGTACCACCTCAGTGAAGTTGGTTGACATACAGCGCCAACAAGGCGTTTTCCACCTAAGATCTTATGGTACTGAAATATTACCTGAAGGCGTAGTCATCGACAAACTCATTGTAGACACGGAAGTGGTAGGCAATACTATAGCAGGCTTGGCAAGGCGTTGCCAAGCGGCGGGTAGTAGTGCAGCCACAGCAGTCTCAGGATCAGCGGTGATTACTAAAATCATCGATATGGATATGGTGCTAAGTGACGTTGAGCGTGAAGCTCAAATTCGTTTGGATGCTGACCAATACATACCTTATCCGCTAGAAGACGTCAATTTGGACTTTGAAGTATTGGGTCCCTCTCTTATTAATGATGACATGGTGCAAGTACTGCTTGCCGCCTCTCGTTCAGAAAACGTTGACCAAAGAGTTGATGCCTTAACCTTTGGTGGTCTGCAAACCAAGGTAATGGATATTGAGTCGCATGCCATTGAGCGTGCTTTTGGCTTGATGGCAGACAGTCTGCCAAACTTGCCAGATTTGGTGGCGCTGGTTGATATCGGACACAATCAAACAACATTATATGTCGCCAAAAATGGCGAGTTTATCTATAGTCGTGAGCAGTTATTTGGAGGCAGTCAGCTGACGGAAGCCATCCAAAACCGCTATGGTTTGTCTGCTGAAGAAGCTTCTATTAGTAAGCGCGAGCGTGCTCTACCTGATGATTACTATACTGATGTCTTAACACCATTTATAGAAAATACCATCCAACAAATCACTCGCTCTTTACAGTTTTATTTCTCCTCAAGTCAATATAGTAGTATCGATCATGTGGTCCTTGCTGGTGGCAGTAGCTCTATTGCGGGTCTTGCTGGCATGGCGCAGCAGCGATTGGGCGTGCCTGTGAGTATTGCAAATCCGTTCATTAATATGACTATTGCGCCGCATATCGATCATGAGCAACTGGCGATTGATGCACCCAGCTTAATGGCCGCTTGCGGTCTGGCGTTAAGGAGCTTTGACTAATGGCTCGTATTAACCTACTGCCCTGGCGAGAAGAAGAGCGTGCCCGCCGCAATAAAGAGTTTATCACCTTGGTGGTGGCAGTGACACTGTTGTCTCTGCTTGCAGCATTTGCGACGTGGAGTTATTTTAATAACGAACTTGCTGAACAATTAGATGCCAATGCACTGATTGAACAAGAAAACGCTCGCTTGGATAAAGCGTTGGTCGAGATTGATAGCTTAGAGCAGCGCCGTGAAGATATCATCTCACGTATGCAAGTTATTCAAGACTTGCAAGGTCGACGTCCTGTACCTGTACGTCTATGGGATGATCTTGCTAAAGCCATTCCGCCAGCGCTTTATTTGAATAATCTAAAACGTGAAGGGGATGTATTAACATTGACAGGTCTTGCTGACAATCCAAACGTGGTATCAAGCTTGATCCGTAATCTTGATAGCAGTAAGTGGATGGGCGATTCAGCCGTAAGTAATATTCAGCAAAACATTACCGCTTATCAAGCAGCCCCCGTTTTGGAAAATACGGTCACTACGCCAGGTGAACAACCGCGTCCTATTTATCCTGAAGACAGCTATGTGCAGTTTGTGATCACGACTAAAGTACAGTCTGAATCAGCCGTTCCTGTAGAAGGTGCTGATGGCGCTATTGTACTTGGAGGTGAGTTATGAAACTGACCCGTAAAAAAACCCGTATTAAACTCAAAAAGACGGTGATAAGACAAAGAAAACAGTTTGATTTAAATGAGTTTCGCCGCAGTTTTGAGTCATTGGATTCTGAAAACTATGGTAGTTGGCCGCTCCCTGTTAAAGTCACCGTCATTGGTTTTATTATTGCTTTGATTGCTGCTTTGTCATGGGCATTACCAATCAGCAGTAAAATCGATGAAATTACAGCAGCAGAAAGCCAACAACAAACCTTGCTCGATAGCTACCGTGAAAAAGAATCGCGCGCACGCCATCTACAAGCTTATCAAGCTCAAGTGATTCAAATGGAAGCGGAGTTTAATACTTTGCTTGACCAGCTACCAAAAGATACCCGTGTATCAGAATTGGTTGAGGGTATCAATATGACGGGCGTGGGCAGTAACATCCGTTTTCAGGACATATCTGTCGAGCCTGAAATTGAAAATGAATTCTTTATTGAGCAGCCTATTCGTATTGCAGCGTTGGGTGACTACCATCAATTTGGTAGTTTTATCAGTGGTTTGGCAGCTTTACCAAGGATTATCACCATGCACGACTTCGAAGTCAGTAATCCGCAGCCAACCTTGGATGTTTTACCCGAGCTAAATTTGGTATTGCAAACCAAAACCTATCGCTCCAAAGAAGCGGTCCCTGAAGGTGATGCAGCGGCGGCTGAAGCTGTACCCACCGATGCTGCTGCAGGAGGCAACTAATGATTAGCTACAAACTGCCTAAGTTAAGGTTATTGCTGTTAAGCGCTACTGTTTTATCTCTAACGGGTTGTACGGATCGTATCGGTTTAGCAGAACAGGCAATGGCTGATATCCGTAACCAGCCTGCGCAGCCGATTGAGCCTCCTCCTCAGGCCGAGCTGGTAGAAGATTTTGTCTATAGCGCCAGTGCGCAGCGTAGTCCATTTTTGCCACCGAGTTTAGTGAACGTACAAGGTCCGACCACCTTTATTGACGGGGTACGCCCTGATATAACCCGAGTCAAAGAACCGCTTGAAAAGTACGAGCTGACACAACTGATTTTTCGCGGTGTGGTTATCTCGCCTGAAGGTCAACAGTACGCTTTAGTACAGCGTCCTGATGGCTCAGTTGCTAGTGTTAGAGTGGGTAATTATCTTGGATTGAATGACGGTCGTATTGTTGAAATCACGCCGACTCAGATTAACTTGATTGAAATTGTGCCAGACAGCCGTGCTGGGTTTGTTGAAAAACCCCAGTCGCTGGTGTCCCCTATAAGCTAAGTCGGCAGATTTTTTGAGGAATAAATAATGACAGTACGCAATAACAAGGTAATGACGATGAGCAACCGCGTATCTTCTACTTTTGCCATCTCTGCATTGGCAATGAGTATGGTAGCTGTAAGTAGCAGTGCCCATGCCGAGCAGCGCATCAACACTGTCTCTGTGGTGCAGACTGCGCCAGCCGTAACGCAAATGCGTTTAGGGTTTTCAGGTGCGCCAGTATTACCAGCCGCTTATCAGCTCGACAATCCTAGCCGTTTGGTGCTGGATTTTGAACAGGTGCAAAACGGTCTTGCTAGTCGCTTTAAAGAATATAATATCGGTATGGTCAATGAGGTCACCACCTTAAATAGTGACAATACCACCCGTCTTATCGTTGGGCTAAAAAAGACGGGCAACTATACCACCGCGATTGATGGCAATGAATTATTGCTGACGATTACGGACCCTAATCGTCCAGTGATTGCTCCGGTGGTCACGAAAGTCATTACCAACGACCCTGTACAAGATGTCCTAAATGGCAATTCGGCTATTACTACCACGGCTGTGGTTACGCCCATTGTTGAAACCAGTAGCGTTGCTGTTGCGCCTATTAGAACCACGGTCACAAAAAACCAAGTACCTGCTGACACCATGGTCGTACGTGTCAACCCTTTATTAAGCCCACAACTTGCCTCTGCACAAGTCAGCAAGCAGTATAGCTATGATGGGCTAAGCGCTGTGAATTTTTCAGCAGGGAATGATGGCGGTGGTAACGTTAGTATCTCACTTGCCAATGAAGCGATTCCTGTAGACGTTCAGCGTCAAGGTAATAAGCTGGTTGTGCGTTTGACAGGCAGTACCGTACCTAGAAATCTGCTACGCCGATTGAATGTTAACGGTGGTTTGGTAGACAGTATTGATACTAAAAACCAAGGTCAAAATGGTGTTATTACCATCAATATGAAAGACGACTTTGAATATCAAGCCTATCAATCAGGCAGTCAGCTCAATATTGGTATCAGACGACCTGAGCTGCTACGTGAGCCGACGCTTGAAGAAAAAGTCTATACTGGTGCAGCGCTATCTATGGAGTTTCAAGATGTTGAGATTCGTAGTGTCCTAGATATCTTAGCGCAGTTTACAGAGATGAATATCGTTGCTAGTGATTCGGTCGCCGGTAATATTACCTTGCGCCTTATCAACGTACCTTGGGATCAAGCACTTGATATCATTCTTAAAAGTAAAAATTTGGGCAAACGTGAAAACGGTAACGTAATTTTGGTTGCGCCTTCAACTGAGCTTGCTGAACAAGAAGCACGTGAGCTTGAAGCCCAGCAAGCGGTTGAGTCTTATGCACCGTTACGTACTGAATATATCCGTCTAAGCTACGCAAAAGCGGCAGATGTCCTAACCCTGATCTCTCAAGGTAGTGGTGGAGCCTCTGGCGGTAGCAATACTGGCAGCGCCAATGCTAATACTAAAGATAGCAATAGCTTGCTCTCTAATCGTGGGACGGTAACAGTCGATGAGCGTACCAATACTTTGATTGTTAAAGATGTGGCAGCCAGCATTGAAAATATCCATAAGCTGATTGGTAAAATCGACATTCCTGTCCGTCAGGTCATGATTGAAGCGCGTATCGTTAGCGCGACTGATAGCTTTAGTAAAGAGATTGGCGTGCGTTGGGGTATCTTGTCAAATGGCGCTGCCAATAACCGCAACTTGTTGGTCGGTGGCAGTAACCAAACTTTATGGGACTTAAAAGATTTTGATGTGCAGACCACGACTATTAATGGTCAGACCGTCTCTTATCCTAAATACGATATTACTCGTCCTGACAATCTAAACGTTGACTTAGGCGTTGATAATCCAGCAGGTCGTATTGCCTTTGGTTTGCTAGGTATTTCTGATTTCATGCTCGATCTCGAATTGTCAGCCATGCAAGCAGACAACCGCGGTGAAGTGATTTCTACGCCAAAGATTTTGACCTCTGATAAGCAAACGGCAAAAGTATCTTCTGGTACGCAGATTCCTTATCAAGAAGCATCAGCAAGTGGTGCGACTACTACTAGCTTTAAAGAAGCTGCTTTAAGTTTGGAAGCCACGCCAAATATTACTCCAGATGGTAAGATTGGTTTGCAGCTGCTAATCACCAATGGCACACCGACCATTATTAACAATCAGGTTGCCATCGCTGAAGACTCGATTTCTACCAACGTTATTGTTGAAGATGGTCAAACCATTGTATTAGGCGGCGTCTTTAAAAACCGTACTAATAATGGCGTCGATAAAGTACCTTTCTTAGGTGATTTGCCTTATATCGGTCGTGCCTTCCGTAAAGACGTGCGCAGCAATACCAAAGAAGAGCTACTGATATTTATCACGCCGAAACTGATCAATGATGGTATTAGTCGCTTAGATTAGTCAGATTTTAGTTGGTTTTGAGTCATAAAAAGCAAGCCTTAGTGCTTGCTTTTTTAATGGTTGATTTTTAGGCTGGCAAGGATTTTACTAACAATAATCACAGCTCATTACTAGCCAGAATATCAATGACGTTGTATCATACCTAATTTAGCTGAGTGAGTACTATGGTTGAGGAATTACCGTCGGTATTTTTGGTAGGGCCGATGGGAGCAGGGAAGACCACAATCGGCAGATTACTGGCAAAGCAGCTCGGGCGCTCGTTTGTAGACAGCGATTGGTATATCGAATCGCAGACCGGTGCCGATATCGCTTGGATATTTGCCAAAGAAGGTGAAGCGGGCTTTCGCGAACGGGAAACGCGTGCAATCGATGAGCTAACACAGCAACCGCAAATTGTTTTAGCGACTGGCGGCGGTGCTGTGATGGCAGCTGAAAATCGTGAGTATTTAAAGCAGCGCGGTATCGTTATATATCTCAATGCGCCTGTCGATGTACAAATGGCTCGTACTGCGAAAGACAAATCGCGTCCTTTATTACAGCAGCCAAACCCTAGAAAAATACTGCAAGGTTTATATAGCGCGCGTGATCCATTGTACAGGGAAGTAGCACATATCATTATGCCAACAGGACATACGTATCCACGGCACATGGTCAATCAATTATTACAGCAGCTTAACTCATTTTGTATCTCTACGTCTGTCGATTCAGAGCCTGAAAAAGACTGATGTCAAAAAATGACTAGTATGACCAATATTATCGAATACCTATTTAGTTAAATTTTACTCGTAAGAATTAAGGAGATTTTCATGGCAACGCCACTGTTTCATGCTGACTTGACAGTACATACGCAAAGTCATGACTATCCAATCGTCATTACTGAAAACGCAATAGCAGAAAATAGCAGTATGGCTAGCCAAGTTGCCCCTTATATTACAGGTCGTCAAGTCCTTATCGTCACCAATGAAACGGTTGCGCCTTTATATTTAAAGGCTTTACAAGAGGAACTTGAAGCGCAGTTTACCGTCAAAGTCTGTGTGCTCCCAGATGGTGAACAATATAAGAACCAGTCGAGTATCAATCAGATTTATGACGTGCTGATGGCAGCGCATTTTAATCGTGATGTGACTCTGATTGCGCTTGGTGGTGGTGTCATTGGTGATATGACGGGATTTGCAGCGGCAAGCTTTATGCGCGGCGTCAATTTTATTCAGATACCAACCACCTTGCTGTCTCAAGTGGATTCAAGTGTCGGCGGCAAAACCGGTATCAATCATCCGCAAGGCAAAAACATGATTGGCGCATTCTGGCAGCCGCAAATGGTATTGGCAGATATGAGTACACTCAAAACCCTGCCAGCGCGCGAGCTGTCAGCAGGGCTTGCTGAAGTTATTAAATATGCGCTGATTATGGATGCCGAGTTCTTGACTTGGCTTGAGCACAATCTGCCTGCGATGATGGCTTTGGATTTAGCGGTACTGGGTGAAGCGGTCAAGCGCTGCTGCCAGTACAAAGCTGATGTTGTCGCCCAAGATGAAAGAGAATCAGGTGTACGCGCTTTATTAAATTTTGGTCATACGTTTGGTCATGTGATTGAAACTCATGAAGGTTACGGTAGTTGGCTACATGGTGAGGCAGTCGCTGCGGGCATGGTACAAGCGGCTGAGCTGTCACAAAAAATCGGCTGGTTAACGAGCGATGAGGTTGCTCGTGTTAAGCGCATATTGTCATTAGCCAATTTACCGATCACGCCGCCGCCTATTGAAGTTCAGACCGCTTTGGACTTAATGGGGCATGATAAAAAAGTGAAACACGGACAAATCCGCCTTATTTTGTTAAAATCATTGGGTGAAGCAGTATTAACCAATGATTTTGACCCGCATCTGCTCACCGATGTGCTAGCCACGCATGCACCGTAAGCTATAAAAGAACATACATTATAAATGGCTATGAGCAATTAATTGTTTTCAATATAGAAATAGCACGGTACTAAAAGCGATTCTCGTTTATTTTGAAGTGAGTATAGAGCGCTTGGTTTTATCTTTATCTGTATAATTTTTATGACCCTATCCTAAGCATATCTTTACCAAGGACACCTCCATGGCAGCATCTCGCTCGACGACTCGTACCGCGAGTCAATCCTATCGCCGTCAAGCGCTGATTTGGCTGATAGCGACTCTGATGTTGGGTGTGACCACCGCTTTGGTATGGATGTTTAGCCAAACGCCAGCGATGGGCGCCAAGATAGAAAACGCGCCCATAGCAGCGCCGAAAACACTGAGTGCGGAGCTTGAGCAGCCATTGAAAATTGAATCGCTGCATGAGCTTGATACTGACGTACAACCGATAAGTTTTGATGAAACGGTTCGTGATTTGCGCAGCTATCCTGATGAATTTAAAGATAAGCGTTATCTGCTTGCCAACAAAGGCAAGTGGACAGTACAGGTCATGAATGTCGCTGAAAATGAAGTGATTGTCAGTTATCTAGAAGGACGTGAAGACCGTAGCAAATTTACATATTTCCGCTACCTTGATGAAAATGAGCAAGTCCGTTATATGCTGACTTATGGCTTGATGGGTAGTCCACAAGAAGCAGTTGGTGCGGCTAAGCTGATAGATTTTAAGCTGCCTGCCAATGTGCGAGTATTGCCTGAAGAGATCAATCGCTACGTCAGCATCATTGATAATTATGAGCGCCCTGATCCTGTAAAAGATTTGAGTACAAAACGCACCCGTGCCGTCAATCTGCGACCAACCAAGCGTGAAGTGCCGCTACGTCAAAAAACACCTACGGTAAATAACAGTGAGCAATCCGCAAGCAATGCGACCAACCGTACTCCTCAAGAATCGACCAATAGCAGTGCGACTGAAAGCATTCGTCAGTCCGTTGATACCTCTGATACCTTGACAGTTAATGAGGAGCGTATTTTTGGTATGGAAGAGCAATCTCCTACTACCTCAGCCCCTAAAAGTACTGATAATAACCGTAAGCCTGAGCAAGAAAGCAAAAAGCCTGTTGTATCTGGTGCTGATACTAATTCAGCGAAAAAACCACCAGTGGTTGCCACGCCTAAGGCGCCGAATAACACTGCCAATCCCAACAGTACAAATTTAGATAATAAAAATTCAAGTGCAAGCTCGGCGAATAAAAATGCCAATAATAGCTCTAACAATACGGCAGTGCCAAAAGCCAAAAACGATAGTATAAAAGAGCTCATCGAAGAAAAGAAAGACTAATTTTAAGTAAGCACATACGTCAAAAAGCCCACTAAAAAATACAGTGGGCTTTTTTATGAATCATTTACTTATGGGTTATGATATCTTGTATAACCAATAGCAATATAAACACTTACAAAATCTGACGGATGAATCGGCAGAAAAGACTAGATTTTTTATCAATCATTCACTAATATAAGGATGGGTGACGTTCTGTATAGTTATCGTAAATGGTCATTTGTTAGCTTCTAATTTAAGAAGATTTTATTAGATTTAGGATAAATGATTAACAGAAAACATCATATCTCAAGCGCTGCTACTTGTTAGCTATTTACTAGTTATCCGCTACGATCAGCATATCGCAAGTGGCGCAACTTCTCTTACTATCATCCTTATTAGGATTGTTAAGGCGCTTGAATATAGGCGTCTTATATTCACATTTGATGGATAAACTGCGTTTTTTCAGCTATTTACTAGTTTGGTCATTGAAGGTTATAAGATTCATATTGGAACCTATAACCAACATAAGATCGACAAGTAGTCACGTTGAAGTGCTTAATATTTTGATTTGCGACGATTGACATTGAATACTTTCACCAAGTTATCCTATCAGTCCGCGTTAAATTGATGGCTCAAATGTTGCTAGCATACAGGGTACTTTGATAATTGTTCTTATCATACCCAGCGCACTGGCAATAATTTTTCTGCTCGCGCTTTGTTAATCCGGATATGTAAATATAATCCAGCCCGTTCTGCTTGCGGAAAACGGTTTGTGCATCACATTGGTTGCATAAACTTCCGCTTACTTAAAAGGACCAGCTATGTCAATGATTTCCTCCCATACGCATTTGGCCTCGCCAGATGACTTTTCTGACAATTGCGGTTTTGGTTTGATTGCTCATATTGAGGGTCAGGCCAGTCATGACTTGGTGAAAACAGCCATTCACAGCCTAAGTTGTATGACCCATCGTGGCGGCGTGGCAGCTGATGGCAAAACCGGCGATGGTTGTGGTTTATTATTAGCGACGCCCGTTGCCTTTTTTAGAGACATTGCAGCAGAGCAACAGTTTGAGATAACGGATAACTTCGCGGTTGGTATGGTATTCGTCAATCCAGATACGGCAACGGCTCAGCATAGCCTACAAGTATTAAATGAAGAGATTGCCGCGCAAGGCTTAGAAGTAGCCGGCTGGCGCGATGTACCACTTGATTTAAGCATTGTCGGTGAAATTGGGCGTCAGACATTACCAGATTTTAAGCAAGTATTTGTCAATGCGCCGGATGGTTTGGCAGCAGATGATTTTAATCGCAAGCTGTTTGTGGCGCGTAAAAAAGCTGAGCAACGCTTGGTTGATGATGAGCTGTTTTATGTCTGCTCATTGAGCTGTCAGACTATTATTTATAAAGGTTTGGTGATGCCATCAGACTTGCCAGCTTTCTTCTTAGATTTGCAAGATGCGCGTTTGGCGTCGCATATCGTGGTATTCCATCAGCGCTTTTCAACCAATACGCTACCGCGCTGGCCACTAGCCCAGCCTTTCCGCTATCTGGCGCATAATGGTGAGCTAAATACCATCACCGGCAACCGCAGCTGGTCAGAGGCGCGTACGCCAAAATTAAAATCAGATAAATTACCCAATTTGAATGAGTTAACGCCCTTAGTTAATAGTAGTGGCTCAGACTCATCTAGCTTAGACAATATGCTAGAAGTTCTGATGTCAGGCGGTATGAGCTTGTTTCATTCAATGTCGATACTGGTACCACCTGCTTGGCAGAATGTCGATAGCATGGATATGGATCTGCGAGCGTTTTATGAGTTTTACTCACAGCATATGGAAGCATGGGACGGTCCTGCAGGGCTTGTGATTCAAGATGGTCGCTATGCGGTCTGTATGCTTGATCGGAACGGTTTACGTCCATCGCGCTGGGTGACGACGAAGAATGGTTATATTACAGTCGCCTCAGAAGTAGGGGTTTGGGATTATAAGCCAAAAGACGTGCTCGCTAAAGGTCGTGTTGGACCCGGTCAGATGCTAGTCATTGATACTCAAACCGGTCAAATAATGGATACCAAAGCCATCGCGACCTTGCTCAAAAAGGCGCATCCGTATCGTAAATGGTTACGCGACGAGGCAACTCGTATCCGTGATGATGAGCGCTTAGAAGAAGAGTTGGCGGCAAAAGCATGTCGCGGTGAGCCGCTAAAAGCATTGCAAAAAATGTATCACATCACCAATGAAGAACGCACAGAAATCATCCGTCCTAATGCCGAAAATGCCCAAGAACCAGTCGGTTCGATGGGTGATGATACGCCAATGGCAGTACTATCACAGCAGATCCGCCATGTCGGTGATTTCTTCCGTCAGCAGTTTGCACAGGTCACTAATCCACCGATTGATCCGCTACGTGAATCTATCGTCATGTCATTACAGACCTGTCTTGGTGCTGAAACCAACGTGTTTGCACCATCGGCACGTGACGCGCATCGCCTTATCTTGTCATCACCAGTGCTCTCAGCAAGTAAGATGCAGCAACTTGAAACTGTGAATGATCCTGCTTTTAAGATGGCACGTATCGACTTAAATTATGACCGTACATTAGAACTTTCCGCTGCCATTATCTCTATCTGCGAGCAAGTCGCCAGTAGCATTCGTGCTGGTCATACCTTGATTGTCTTATCTGATAAAGACATTGCGGTAGATAAAGTCCCTGCCAACGCCATAATGGTCACAGGGGCGGTGCATCATTATCTGATTGCAAAAGGTATACGTACCGATGCCAATTTAATTATTGAAACTGGTCTGGCACGTGATTCACATCAAGTCGCGGTATTAATTGGCTTTGGCGCGACCTGCGTTTATCCTTATCTAGCTTATGACGTGATTGATGATTTGGTTGCGACTGGCGAGCTGCTTGGTGATCCGATTCAGGCACGGGTAAATTTCCGTAAAGGCTTAGATAAAGGTCTGCTAAAGATTTTATCAAAAATGGGTATCTCTACCATTGTATCGTATCGCGGTGCCCAGTTATTTGAGGCGGTAGGTCTTTCTGAAGAAGTGGTTAATCTGTGCTTTAAAGGCGTGCAAAGTCGTATTAAAGGCGCAACCTTTGCTGATTTGGCAGCAGATCAAGCGCAGCTTGCGGCAAATGCCTTTAAGCGTCGCGCCCCACTTGATCAAGGCGGCTTATTAAAATTTGTCTTTAATAAAGAGTATCATGCCTTTAATCCTGATGTGATTAATAGCCTACATTTGGCGGTACGAACTGGTAATTATGACAATTACCGTCAATATGCAGAAATTGTCAATAGCCGTCCGGTCGCTACTTTACGTGATTTACTACAGCTTAAAACGGACAATCCACTTGACGTTGATGAGGTTGAAGATATCTCAGCCATTTTGTCGCGTTTTGACTCTGCTGGTATGTCGCTAGGTGCGCTGTCGCCAGAAGCGCATGAAGCCATTGCCATCGCTATGAATACCATTGGTGGTCGCTCAAACTCAGGTGAGGGCGGCGAAGACCCTGTACGTTATGGGACATTGCGTAACTCAAAAATTAAACAAGTTGCCTCTGGTCGTTTTGGGGTAACGCCCGCCTATCTGCGTTCAGCAGAAGTCATGCAGATCAAGGTTGCTCAAGGGGCAAAACCTGGTGAAGGTGGTCAGCTGCCAGGTGGTAAGGTTAATGCTTTAATCGCCCGCTTACGCTACTCTGTGCCTGGAGTGACGTTGATTTCGCCGCCGCCGCATCATGATATTTACTCGATTGAAGATTTGGCGCAGCTTATTTTTGATCTTAAGCAAGTCAATCCAGATGCGTTGGTGTCAGTTAAGTTGGTTTCGCGTCCGGGTGTTGGCACGATTGCAACAGGTGTGGCAAAAGCCTATGCTGACTTGATTACTATCTCAGGTTATGACGGCGGTACGGCAGCATCACCTCTGTCGTCTATCCATCATGCTGGCTCGCCTTGGGAGCTAGGTCTTGCTGAAACTCATCAATCATTACGCGTTAATGGCTTGCGTCATAAAGTCCGTATTCAAACCGACGGCGGTCTAAAGACAGGACTTGATGTGGTCAAAGCCGCCATTCTTGGTGCTGAGAGCTTTGGTTTTGGCACCACGCCGATGATAGCCGTCGGTTGCAAATACCTACGTATTTGCCATTTAAACAACTGCCCAACGGGCGTTGCCACTCAAAAAGCCCAGCTACGCGATGATCACTTCATCGGTGAAGCTGAAATGCTGATTAATTTCTTTAAATTTGTCGCAACCGAAACACGCGAATGGCTTGCAAAGCTTGGCGTGCGCACGATGGAAGAGTTGGTTGGACGTACTGACTTGCTTGATATATTAGAAGGCAATACTGCTAAGCAACAGCATCTTGATTTATCGCCTCTATTATTTAGTCATCCTGCCAGTAGCGGCAAAGCGCAGACTTGTCAAGTTGAGCGCAATGAGCCATTTGATAAAGGCTTGCTTGCTGAGCAGATGATTAGTGATATGCTGCTGAATATTCGTCAAGGCAATGGTGGCGACTATAGTTATTACGTTGGTAACTGTGATCGCTCGATTGGGGCGCGTATCTCAGGCGAGATTGCAGAGTTATGGGGCAATCTTGGCATGAGTGACAAACCTATTAAGCTGCATTTGACCGGAACAGCAGGACAAAGTCTAGGTGTTTGGAATGCTGGTGGCTTGCATATTGAGCTTGAAGGCGATGCCAATGATTATGTTGGTAAAGGCATGGCAGGCGGTGAGATTGTAATTTATCCACCAAAAGACTCAAGCTTTGTGACGCAAGATACTGCCATTGTAGGTAATACCTGCTTGTATGGTGCAACAGGTGGCAAGCTATATGCTGCTGGTACGGCAGGGGAGCGTTTCGGTGTTCGTAACTCAGGTGCTCATGCTGTTATCGAGGGCACAGGCGACCATTGCTGCGAGTATATGACGGGCGGTATCATCACCATACTTGGACGTACTGGTCTTAACTTTGGCGCAGGCATGACGGGTGGATTTGCTTATGTACTCGATTTAGAAGGTGATTTCTTTGATCGCTGCAACCATGAGTTGATTGATTTAAATCGTATTTCAAGCGAGCAGATGGAAAGCCACCGTATCTACTTACAGCAGGTCATCGAAAGGCATGTCGATAAAACGGGTAGCGCATGGGGGCAGACCATATTAGCGGACTTCGAGCATTATGCGCGTAAGTTCTATTTGGTTAAGCCAAAAGCAGCAAACGTTGCAACTTTGCTTAAAACCACGACCGCTGATCCGCAATAATTGATCTGATTTATTGATAGCGTTGTGTACCATAATATATAGATATTAGAGGTGCACGACGTTATTCTAAAGATGAATTTATAGATGTTTTGAGCAGGTAAATGACAGCCTATATAAGTAAATTTGCCTCATTGAGGCTGCCTATATCGACTGTCGTTAGCCACTATAAAAGACCCCTATATAAAAGAGACAATACCATGGCAAAACGCTTAGAAAATAGTTTTCAGTTTTTAGATGTGCCAAGGCTTGAGCCGATCAAAAAAGACATCGCCACGCGTTCAACAGAGTTTGTTGAAATTTATCAGCCGTTTGAAAGTGAATCAGTCGCTCAGCAATCGCATCGCTGTTTAGAATGTGGCAATCCGTATTGTGAGTGGAAATGCCCCGTACATAATTACATTCCTAATTGGTTAAAACTAGCCGCTGAGGGTCAAATTTTCCAAGCTGCAGAATTGTGTCATCAAACCAATACTTTGCCTGAAGTCTGTGGACGTGTGTGCCCGCAAGACCGCTTATGTGAAGGCTCTTGCACACTCAATGACGGCTTTGGTGCCGTGACGATTGGCAATGTCGAGAAGTATATCAATGACACCGCTTTTGCCCTCGGCTGGCGTCCTGATATGTCTAAGGTCATTTGGACAGACAAGAAGGTTGCCATCATTGGAGCAGGACCTGCAGGTCTTGGCTGCGCAGATATCTTGGTTAGAAATGGCGTCAAACCCGTTATCTTTGATAAACGTCCAGAGATTGGTGGTTTATTAACTTTCGGTATTCCAGAGTTCAAAATGGAAAAAGACGTCATGCGTAATCGCCGTGTCATCTTTGAAGGCATGGGCATGGAATTCCGCCTTGAGACAGAAATTGGTACCGATGTCAGTATTGATGAGCTGCTCGGTGAGTATGATGCTGTATTTATGGGTATGGGTACTTATACCTATATGCGTGGTGGCTTTGCTGGTGAAGAGTTGGAGGGTGTGTATGACGCTCTGGATTACCTGATTGCCAACGTCAATCGCTGTAATGATTGGGAAAAAGACTCAGGCGAGTATATCGACCTAAAAGGCAAAAAAGTCGTGGTGTTGGGTGGTGGCGATACCGCGATGGACTGTAATCGTACCAGTATTCGTCAAGGTGCTGAGCAAGTATTCTGTGCTTATCGCCGTGATGAGGAAAATATGCCAGGCTCACGTCGTGAAGTGGTCAATGCACGCGAGGAGGGGGTTGAGTTCTTATTTAACCGTCAACCGACTGAAATAATTGGCTTAAACGGTAAGGTTAATGCGGTAAAAGTAGTAACGACGCATCTGGGCGCACCAGACGAAAACGGTCGTCAGTATCCTGAGCCAATTGCCAACTCAGAAGAGATTATACCTTGTGATGCAGTGATTATGGCATTTGGTTTCCGTCCAAGCCCTGCGGATTGGTTTGACGCGCAGCAGATTTCTATGGACAAATCTGGTCGAGTATTGGCAGCGGAAAAACAAACCTTTAAGTTCCAAACCAATAATCCTAAGATCTTTGCCGGCGGCGATATGGTACGTGGCTCTGATTTGGTGGTCACTGCCATTTGGGAAGGTCGTGAAGCGGCTGAAGGGATTTTAGATTATTTAGAAGTGTAGTAATTAGCCTGATTGACACCCAAATGCTCACTTAACTTTGCCTTTTTCTGGTGATGTGCGAGCTTGTTTTGACACTTAACGTCTTTTATCTTTTAATAGGTAAAAGGCGTTATTTTTATGCTTTTTTTAATTCTAATTCTCATTAATGATAAGAGATGTGCTGCGTGAAGCCGACTTTTTTACAACGATTTACCGCTCCTGTGATAGAGCCATACGCTCGCTATCAGCATGCTGATGTGCTGCATGCTATACGTTTGGGCGTGGCAGTTATACTCGCTTTATTAGTCAATAAAGTCACCAATTTTCCACATGGAGAATGGACGACTATCACTGTTTTTATTATTCTAGGATTGCTACAGTATCAAGGTGCAATCTATACTAAGGCTAAAGAGCGAGTACTTGGTACTTTATTAGGTATTGGTGCTGCGCTCGGTATTGTATGGTTTAGTCAAGGTGTAGGGACATGGTTGTGGGTAGATTATGTCATCATTGGACTGATGAGTGGTATTATTGGCTATCTGGCGATTAGGAATCTTGGCTACACAGGGTTATTGACTGGTATAACCATGTTGATGATTGTTTCAGATTTGGGTCAAAGCACTATCGGTCAAGATGGTATCTACCGTGCCCTCAATATTTTACTTGGTACTGGCCTTGCAGTTGCAGCGACATTGATTTTGCCATTGAAGTCCACATTGATGTGGCGATTCTTACTGGCTAGTAACCTCGATGCTTGTAGTAATCTCTATGCTAGGGTAGGCAATCATATCGATACTGCTGAAGAATTGATTGATGGTGCTGTTCAATACGTCAATCCAACAGTCTTTGCCGTACCTGTTAACAAAGCCTTAGTAATAGAGCTACAGCAGATCAATAAAAGACTCTTAGCGGTACGCCCCCATTTAGCAGCAACAACGAGCGAGTCTGGTATCGATAAAGAGACAATTGAGAGTATTCAACGTACCCACCGAAATATTATTGGTACGATTGATCTGCTGCTAACGGCAGCACCGCGCTTAGCCAGTATCGAGATCGATGAGGATAATCATATCCTGCTCATACATTATCAGCACGAATTAACCCAAGTGATGCAACATATGGCAGCAGTGTTGCGTAGCCCAAGTGATGAGGTGTTTCGTCCCATTACGCGTATTACCTTATCAGAATATCCAAGCGTAGAAAATTTAGGCTTTGAATGGCAGGGCTACTTTTGGTTGACACAAACTTTACAAGTGCAATTACAGCAGCTCAGTGACTTATTACAAGAGACTAAGCCGCAGTGGTTTACGGCTTCTGGTCTGCGCTACCAGCGCCGTGAACAACGACGTATAGAGGAGCATGGTGGTGAAACAGATTTGCATTTATAAATAAAAAACGCTGACCATCTAAGTCAGCGTTTTTTTTACGGTAATATTTACTAAAAACAGCTATCAACAATCAGCTATTAATAAACAATGATTAACGACCGGTTTTTAGCTTATCCCAATACTGTTGATACACTTGCAATGCTTCATCGCCGACATCTTCTTGGAATTCAGCCTTTGCTAGCACTTCTTTACTAGGATAGATGGTTGGATTGTTTCTCACTTCTTCTGGCATCATCTCACGTGCCGCAATATTAGGCGACGCATAACCTATCTCTTCACTAACAATTTTGGAGTTCTCAGGACGTAGCAGATAGTCTATGAACTTGTGTGCTGCATCGACTTGCGTGGCGTTTTTAGGAATGACAAAATTGTCCATCCATAATATCGCACCTTCGGTTGGGTATTTATACACCAAGCTAGTGAGACCTTCACTATTGGCGATGATAGCTTCACCATTCCACGTCATACCGACGCTGGTTTCACCTTCCATATATGGCATACGTGAAGCATCTGAGTTAAAGGTTTTCACATTCGGCATCAAGGTGGTGAGCTTCTCATAAGCGGCTTTAATTTCGTCAGGATTTCTACTGTTGCCAGAGTAGCCTAGGGTTAATAGCGCCATGCCAAACACTTCGCGCATATCATTCATCAGCATCACTTGACCTTTATACTCAGGACGCCATAAGTCATTCCAACTATTGACCGTGGCTGGATCAACCGTCTCGCCATTGATAGCAAGACCGGTGCTGCCCCACATATAAGGAATAGAGTATTTGTTTTCTGGGTCAACTTTGGTATTGGTAAAAGAAGTATCAAGGTTTTTAAAATTGCTCAATTTAGACTTATCAAGCTCTTGTAGTAGACCTTCTTTTGCCATTTTTTCGACATAATATGTCGATGGAATCGCCAAGTCGTATTGACTCGAATCATCAAGCAGTTTTAGCTTGGCATACATGGCTTCATTAGAGTCAAAGGTGGTGTAATTGACTTTGATGCCGGTTTCTTCAGTAAAGCCGTCAAGTATTTCTTGTGGCATATACTCTGACCAGTTATAAAGGTTCAACGTGACATCGCTGGTAGGAGAACTATCGATAGGCGCGTTATCAGATTTGCTACAGCTGGTAATAGAGAGTCCGATGGCGGCACAGAGGAATGCTTTCGGCAGTATTTTGATAGAGGCGCGAGTAGACCAATTGGATGAAGATAAATGGGACAAAATGTCTCTCCTAAATTAGGGCAAAAGGTGAAAAGCGGGCGCATGATCCGTCATAAAATTAATTCATTATACGGTTATGAGCATGGTAAGTCGAAATTTACAGGGCAGTGATTTAACTGAGTTCAGCACTAGCCAATGCTAGGAGTAATGCTCATGAAGTGATAGCAATCAATCATGCTATGATAAGCGTGACTTGGTCTTTAGCTAGAGCTCTTTAAGTATAGTCATACTCTAACCATAACATAATAATAAAGGATACAACATCATGGCTCAAACCGTTATTCCGGCACTTCTTACTGATAAAGTTGCTATCGTCACAGGCGCCAGTCGTGGTCTCGGCGCTCAAATCGCCATGCAGATGGCAGCGGCAGGCGCGAGCGTTTGCGTGAACTATTTGCATAGTAAAGAGGCGGCTGAAAAAGTGGTTGCTGATATCGAAGCAGAAGGCGGGCGTGCTTTTACTTATCAAGGGGATGTAACTGATTTAGCACAAATGCAAGCAATGGCAGCAGAAGTTGTAGAACGTTTCGGATGTATTGATATCTTAGTTAACAATGCCTTGCCGAGCTATCAGTTTAACCCGAGTGCTGATTACACCAGTATCGAGACTGTGAAATGGGTACATTTTTCTCAGCAAATTGACGGCATTGTCCAAGGTGCCGTCAATACAGTACAAGCGGTATTACCGCAAATGAAAACTCAGCAGATGGGTAAGATCATCAATATCTCAACCAACTTGGTTTACAATCCGGTGGTCACTTATTACGACTATACGACGGCAAAATCAGCGCTTATTGGTCTAACGCGTAATCTAGCAGCGGAGCTTGGGCAATATGGTATTCGTGTGAACTTGCTAGCAGGTGGACTATTAAAAACGACTGACGCTAGTAAATTAACCACTGAAGAAGTGTTTGATTATATCGCAACGACGACACCACTTCGTCAAGCGACCTCAGTTGCCGACTTTGCAAATTCAGTACTATTGATGGCATCTGACTTGAGCTCAGCTATTACTGGTCAATCTATCGCAGTTGATGGCGGTTTAACGATGCCTTAATAGTAGAATTATTTTTCGGTTACTAAATTGATTTAATTGTACAAGAGAGACGAGATGACGAACCGTAAAATCGCTGGCATTATTACTGCTATTATAGGACTGTGCGCCATCATCGCTTTTTTCAATGATGGTATGAACACGCCCTTGTTAAGCTGGCCATGGGAAGCTTATCTTGGCGTGGCATTCACTATTGGCTGGTTGACCAATTTACCCACTTTTTTGGCTTATTTAATCGCTGCATTGATCTTTGTTTTGATCGCTGTCGCACTTTATAAAATAGGTAGTTGGCTTCATGGATTAGTATTTAAACTCAGTTAAATGTAGTGATAGATCAGATGAATGGTCTGCCTATTTGCAGACCATTCATCTGCTTGACTAAACTGATAAATAACCCTATTCAAGCCCACACTGTCACGATGCTATATGCAAATGATTGAGTACCGCTTGTATTCCATATTCTTCAATTGTCCCAGTGACAAAATCCGCACGCGCGATCAGTTCAGGCTTTGCATCGCCCATTGCCACCGCATAGCCGACCAAATCAAACATCTCTAAATCATTTAGCCCATCACCAAATGCCATACAATCCTTTGCATCAATATCGTAATGCAGGCATAAATCGATGATACCGCGTGCTTTAGATGCCTCGATTGGTAATATATCTGCGCCAATATGATGCCAATGTACCAGTTTTAAATCATCTTGGGCAAAGTCAACTTCCTGCATTTTCTCTTCTTGAGTGTTAAAGAATACAGAGCATTGATAAACCGTATTTGCCTTATGATAATCTGGGTCAAGGATAGAATTAGGCGTTATCGCATTGTATTCACGCAGGCGCGCGTTTTCATGTGACCATGCAATATGCGTTGCGGAGTCAAATTTGTGGATGAGTTCACTTTTTTGGCATAGCATTACAATCTTGTTGGTCTGCGTATCGGTTAATGGATAATGACTAATCATGCCCTCTTTATTAAAGCTATATTGTCCATTCATACAGATAATGGCATCCAATACATCAGCCTCAAGTAAGGCTAATATATCAGCAGGCAATATGGCTTTGGAACGTCCGGTTGAAATCACCAGTTTAATGTCAGTTTGGGCAAGCGCTTCAAGCGTTGCTTGATTGTGCGCGGCGATAATACCGTTACGGCTTAAGGTGTCGTCGATATCAAAAAATATGATTTTGGGGGTGGGTGTTTTATTATTCATAGTGGCTTTGAAAGTCCTATCTACGGTAAATATGATTATTAAGTTTTGCCGAAAATTATTTGGTATTATCTAGGCGTTTGACTATGTCATACAGTAATGGCGATTTACACTTATTTTTATCATGTTAGTATGCTATAAGTCTGGTAATAAGGTATATGGCAAGATTGTGGTTAGGGATTATTTTTAAAAAATCAACAATGAAACATATAATATAAAAAAATTGAGATTGTTATGGTAGGCAGAGTTGAGAGGGTACCACTGAGAGAGATATGGCGTCATGAGGCATATGATTTTACAACTTGGTTAAGTCAAAATATCGAAGTCTTAAATGAGGTTATTGATTTTGAAATACAAAATATAGAAACTGAAAAATCAACAGGTACATTCTCTGTAGATATTATAGGAGAAGACCCTTCTGGTAATATGGTTATTATTGAAAACCAATTAGAAAAAAGTGACCATGACCATCTAGGCAAACTCATTACTTATCTAGCAGCTTTTGATGCCAAAGTTGCTATCTGGATTGTAGCAGCAGCTAGACAAGAGCATATACAAGCTGTGAGTTGGTTAAACGAAAACAAAGAAGCTAACTTTTATTTGATTCAAATTGAAGGAATCAAGATTGGGGACAGCGCTCCGGCACCTTTATTTACGACAATCGTAGAGCCTAGTGAAGAATTAAAACGCATAGGCATTGTTAAGCAAGAAAATACAGAACGGCACAAATTACGTTTCGATTTTTGGTCTGGTTTACTTACTGAGTTCAAGAAAAAAGATACTTTATTTCAAAATATATCACCTTCTCAATATAATTGGATTGGCACTAGTTCAGGCTTGAGAGGTGTTAGTTACACATTTTGGTTAAAAAAGGATAGTATTTCCATTAAGCTTTATATCGATAGAGGTAAAGAAGCAGGAGAGGATAATATTAGCATATTTAATCAGCTACTTGAGAATCGCATAGAAATTGAAGATAGTCTAAACTTTCAAATTAATTGGCTTAGCCTTGAAGAATATCGAGCCTGTGTTATCGATTGCGAAATCGCATCAGGTGGATGGCAAACTAATAAAAAAGAATGGGATATTGTCATTGAGGATTGTATCAATAGAATGATACAGTTTAAAAATGTATTACAGCCTTATATTAACCAAGTAAAGGTATGAGAAATAATAGAGTAGTATCGAAATAATTATTTCGATACTACTCTATTTAAGATTATAGAAATAATTTTACCCAACAACCTCAACACTTGTCACGTTCTGAAAGCCTCGTGGCAACTGACCACCACGACTACCACGTTTAGCAGTATAGTTGACTAAGTCCATCGGCTTTAAGGTCACATGACGCTTGCCAGCAGTGATGATTAAGCTGTCTTGTTTACTAAGTGGCGTGATGGTAAGTACTTCTTCATCACTTTTTAGAGTAATCATCTTATTACCCTTACCACGAGCCTGTTCAGGCAAATCATCAAGCGCAAATATCAATAAATAGCCAGCATTGGTGACCACAGCGATATGATCGAGAGTAGCGCTATTTTCGCTAGCAGGGATGCCATTGTTCTCAGAGCTTACAATCACCTCAGTTTGAGCATCAATACGTGCGATAGGTAATAAACGACTATCAGCAGCTAGGTTAATGATATTTTTACCGGCTTTTTGATTGCTATCTAGATTACCAATGGTGTTAATAAAACCATAGCCTTGCGAGCTGGCTAAAATAATACGCTGGTCATTGTCGCCAGTAAGCAATTGCTCAAAAGTCGCACCTGCTGGCGGTTTTAAGACGCTGGTCAGCGGATCACCTTGACCACGAGCAGAAGCGAGGCTATGCGCATCGATACTATAGCTGCGTCCGGTGCTGTCGAGCACGTAGATTCTCTCGTTGGATTTAGCGCGAACGTAGGCTTGGTAGCTGTCACCTGAGCGATAAGCCATGCCAGCAGCATCGACGTCATGACCTTTAGCCGCGCGTATCCAGCCGGCTTTCGATAGGATAGCGGTGACAGGCTCGCTTGGTACGAGGTCAGATTCTTTGAGCGCTTGCGCTTCTTCGCGTTCTGCCAATTGCGATACGCGCTCGTTGCCGTGTTCTTTCATGTCGGCAGTGAGCTCATCAATCATCAAATTGGTCAGGCTATCTGGATTGTCCAAGTATTCTTGAATGATAGCGCGTTCAGCAGCTAGATCATCTTGCTCGCGGCGCAGCTCAATCTCTTCGAGTTTAGCTAACTGACGCAAACGAATATCCAAGATAGCATTGGCTTGTATTTCAGTCAGGTCATAATCTTGCATTAATGATAATTTTGGGTCGTCTTCTTCACGAATGATGCGAATAACTTCATCGATATTCAGATAAGCAATCAGCAAACCTGCGAGGATATGTAAGCGCTTATCAATTTTATCAAGGCGATATTGCAAGCGGCGCGTGACTACAGAACGGCGACAGACGAGCCATTCTTCCAATATTTCTTTCAGGTTTTTGACCTGCGGCTTACCGTTTAGGCCAATCATATTCATATTGACGCGGTAATTGCTTTCTAAATCAGTGCTGGCAAATAGATGACTCATGACGCGCTGCACGTCGACGCGGGTAGATTTTAGCTCTAAGACGATACGGCAGGCATTTTCGTGGTCTGACTCATCATGAATATCAACAATCCAAGGCAGCTTCTTATCGGTCATCAGCTTGGCGATTTGCTCTTGAATCTTATTGCCTGATACTTGATAAGGAAGCGCATCGATGATAACAAGATTTTTCTCTTTCGGGTCAATATGAAAGGTCGCCCGCATTTTATAGCTGCCACGTCCAGTCTCATACATCGCTTGCAAGTCTTTTTTGCTGGTGATGATCTCAGCTGGGGTTGGCAAATCAGGCGCTGGTATCGATTGAGTTAATTGCTTAACCGACAGCTCAGGGTTTTTGAGCAGACGAATCGCTGCGCGTACCACCTCATTCAGGTTATGCGGCGGAATATCCGTTGCCATACCGACGGCGATACCAGTTGTTCCATTTAATAAAATATTGGGCAGGCGGGCAGGCAGGGTGGTTGGCTCCAACATCGTACCATCGAAGTTATCTTGCCAATCAACCGTACCTTGACCAAGTTCCGCGAGCAAGGTATTGGCATAAGCAGACATTTTGGCTTCGGTATAACGCATGGCGGCAAAGGACTTGGGGTCATCAGGGCTACCCCAGTTACCTTGACCAGTGATCAGCGGATAGCGATAGCTGAAAGGCTGTGCCATCAGTACCATGGCTTCATAACAAGCGCTGTCGCCATGCGGATGATATTTACCCAATACGTCACCGACTGTACGCGCAGACTTCTTCGCCTTCGCTGTCGATTTTAGCCCAAGCTCGCTCATGGCATAAACAATACGGCGCTGGACAGGCTTTAGACCATCAGCAATATTTGGCAGCGCCCGATCCATGATGACGTACATGGCATAATTAAGATAGGCTTGCTCAGCGAACTCTGCCACTGAGCGCGTATCCATTGGTTCATTTGCAAGGATTGGGTCAAGCGTGTGATCGATAACATCGGACATAAAATAGGGTTCACTTATCAGTTTTAATAGGTATAAAAAATCGGTGCAATCGTGCAAATAGGATAGTGCTATCCTAAAGGATATTGGTGCAATTAAAAAGCCACTACTTAGTATAAACGACAGTGCATGACGTGCTTAAGCTAATGGTTTTATTAAGCATGATGATCCTATAACGTTTTGGTCGATAGTTTTTAGAAAATAATATGAGTGTCGTTCATGTTACTGTTTTTATCCTCTTACTTATCACATTTACGTTTTCACCCATATAGCCTTAATAATGCTCATAATCATAAAATCGATGCAGGCAAGCGGTGTGCAGGCTGAGCGCTTATCGTTTTGCTCAATGTCACTTCCAGATTTTAATGAATTCTATCTACGAATAGACGATAAATACTTATCAACAAAAAGTGGGTTATTTGCTCGGAATCATAATTAACTCACTGATATAAATGTAAATATTGACCGTCAAGTTACTTTACGAACTCAAGTAGCATTTTTTTGTATTGAGTAGTTTGTATAAAGTGTGTATGTTAAACAATAAAGGGCTATTTACCGCTAAATTGTTGACTCATCACAATATCTTTGCACCGCCAGCCTTGCTTGCCATCACTGTGGTGAGCTTGCACACCGAGTCTTTGTACGTTTATCACATTGTGATAATTATGGGTTTACAGTAGCGCATTATTTATTAGGAGAAGTAAGATTATGGAAAATCAAGGTAACCAGATCCGTCGTAACGATAAAGTATGGGTAAAAACTTACGAAAAGCTTGGTATTCAATATGATATTGATATGCCAGCCGCCAATACTTCTTTAATCGATATATTTGAACGGAATTTTGTTAAACATGCTGGTAAAACAGCGTTTGTGTGTATGGACGTCAAGCTTTCCTACGAAGATTTAGATCGCTATAGTAAACAAATTGCTGCCTACTTACAGTCACTTGGGCTGAAAAAAGGCGATAAAGTCGGCGTTATGATGCCAAATATTTTGCAGCTACCGGTTGCAGTATTGGGTGTGCTGCGTGCGGGTATGACCTTGGTCAACGTCAATCCGCTTTATACCTCAAAAGAGCTTGAGCATCAGCTAACAGACTCTGATACCAAAGCCTTATTTATTTTAGAGAACTTTGCCAAAACCTATGAAGAGATTGGTAAAGACTTGGTTGACCATGTCGTCGTAACCTCGATGGGCGACTTGATGAGCCCGTTGAAAGGCTTTATTGTCAATATGGTCGTGCGCCATGTGAAAAAACTGGTACCTGATTATAACCTTAAAAGCAGCACTAACTTTAAAACGGCACTGAATCGCTTTCCGGCGAAAAATTATAAACGTCCAGATAATATCTGCCTTGATGATATTGCTGTTCTGCAATATACCGGTGGTACCACAGGTGTGGCCAAAGGCGCGATGCTTACCCATGGCAACTTAGTTGCCAACCTGATTCAGTGTGATACCTATCTTGGTGACGCTTTCGATAAATTTGACGGTATGGCTGAGCAACCCGTTATCATGACGGCATTGCCGCTGTATCATATCTTCTCATTTACCGTTTGTGGTATGTTCGGCTTATATCGCGGCTGTATCGGTCTACTGGTACCGAATCCACGTGATGGTGCAAGCTTAATCAAGGCTTATAAAGATTACCCACCTGCATTTTTCCCAGCAGTTAATACCCTGTTTAATGCATTGGCGAACAGTGAGGTATTTAAAGCCTTAGATCATAGCAAGCTTGAGATGTCTATGGGCGGCGGCATGGCGGTTCTAAAAGATACTGCTGAGAAATGGCAAAAAATTACTGGTAACGTGATTGTACAAGGTTATGGTCTGTCAGAGACTTCTCCGGTTGCGTCTGCAAACCCACAGGGTAATGGCGAATTCTCAGGCAATATCGGTCTGCCGATGCCAGCGACTGACATGGCTATCTTGGATGAAGAAGGCAATGAAGTAGCCCTTGGTGAGCGCGGTGAGATTTGTGTTCGTGGTCCGCAAGTGATGAAAGGCTACTGGAAACGTGATGATGCTACGGCTGAAGTTATGACGTCTGACGGTTATTTCCGTACGGGTGATATCGGTGTGATGGACGAAGAAGGCTATTTTAAAATTGTTGATCGTAAGAAAAACATGATTTTGGTATCAGGCTTTAACGTGTATCCAAACGAAGTAGAAGATGTGATGTCAGCCCATCCAAAGATTTTGGAATGTGGTGTCATCGGTGTCGAAGACGAAAAGAGTGGCGAAGTACCGAAGATTTATGTGGTGCGTAGTGATGACAGCTTGACGAAAGAAGAAGTGCTTGCCTATAGCAAAGAAAACCTAACCGGTTATAAGCGTCCGCGTTACGTTGAGTTCATCGATGAGTTGCCAAAATCGAACGTCGGTAAGATTTTACATAAAGATCTACGCGTACTTGAAGAAAAGAACCACGGTTAGAATATTTACCATCAAGTTTAAAGCTTTTTTTATCTGCTTTCATCTTTATCTATTAGTAAGAAGCAGGGATGAAAACCGCTTAATAGTTGATGTGGCAATTAGTAGAAACAGCCAGTAAAAATAGCTATGATATATTGTTGTAAAAGATGGTTATCAATGATGATAAGGTCGCTTATATAGGACCTTATCATTTTTTTGTTTTCCTATTATGATTTGCTGGTATTCATAGAGAATTCTCCATAAAGCTGATATAGTCCGTATCGATATTTTTTGCACTTAACGATAAAAGTGTAGATTTTTTAGCCCAGAGCTTTCACAGAATGATCACTATAAAGCACTGTAGCCGTGTTAGCTTTAACGGTTTTATAGTAAACAATAGAGTGGAGTGTGAAGGTGATAATTTTGATTTAAAAGATTTGTGAATGATAAGATCTGTTTGCTTATGAGCGAAAAGACTTCTTATTCACAAGTTTTTGATTTTGCAAATGAGTGACTAACGACCACGGTGATTTAATTAGACATATTCTATATTTTAACGGCCACATTTAAGGAAAATTATGACTGATAATATCAATAAAGAGATGACAGACCATAAAGCTGCGAATAATACTCAATCAAAGGCTGGAGCTAACGCGTTTCCTACTATGCCGACGATAGCGAATGACAGTCCATGGTTAAGTGCTTATGAGCGCTATGGCATTAATCCTACCATTGAGATGCCAGATGACAGTACCTCTTTACTTGATGTGTTCGAGCGTAATTTCAGCCGTTATGGACAGAAAACTGCCTATATCTGCATGGGTGCTTCTATTACCTTTAAGCAATTGGATTTATACAGTCGTCAAATTGCCAGTTATTTACAGTCATTAGGGCTCGTAAAGGGTGATAAAGTCGGTGTCATGATGCCCAATATCTTGCAGTATCCTGTGGTGGCTTTGGGTATCATTCGCGCAGGTATGGTGCTGGTCAATGTCAATCCTTTGTATACCAGCCGCGAGTTATCGCATCAGTTGCATGACAGTGGCACCAAAGCATTGTTCATCGTCGAAAACTTTGCAAAAACTTATCAAGATGCGCAAGATAAGGGTCAAGTGAAGCATGTCATCGTCTGTAAAATTGGCGATATGTTAGGCACGATAAAAGGACCCGTGGTCAATCTGGTCGCCCGCCATGTCAAAAAAATGATTCCCGCGTATCGTTTGCCAGAGAGCACGAGCTTTAAGCAGGCATTAAGTGCCGTATCAGCTAGCAAATATAAGCGTCCTGATTTGAACTTAAGCGATGTGGCATTATTGCAATATACCGGTGGTACGACTGGGGTAGCTAAGGGTGCGATGCTGTCTCATGGTAACTTAATCGCCAATATGTTACAGATTAGCGCGCTCATGGACAGCGCTTTTGAAGAGGATATAGACGCTACTGATGTGCTTTTGACCGCGCTACCGCTATACCATGTGTTCTCGTTTATGGTTTGCGGGATGTATAGCATGTACCAAGGTTGTGCTGGTTTGCTGATTCCAAATCCGCGTGATCTTGATGGTTTGATTAAAGAGATGGGCAAATATAAACCGGCCTTTATTCCTGCAGTAAATACTTTGTTTAATGGCCTGGTACATAAGGACAGTTTTGCAGATTTAGATTTCTCTAGTCTAAAAGCCTCTATTGGTGGCGGTATGTCGGTACTACCAAGTGTGGCAAAAGAGTGGCATAAAATCACTGGTCTGCCTATCGTTGAAGGCTATGGCTTGTCTGAAACCTCACCAGTAGTTGCCTTTAACCCAATGACCATTGCTGAATTTACCGGGAAGATTGGTATCCCTGCCCCTAGTACCGATGTCATTTTGATTGACGATGATGAAAACATGGTAGCTATCGGTGAGCGTGGTGAAATCTGTGTCAAAGGTCCACAAGTCATGATTGGGTATCAAAACCGTCCTGAAGAAACGGCTGAAAGCTTTACTGCCAGTGGTCATCTTAAAACAGGCGATATCGGCATTATGGACGAAAAAGGCTTTATCAAAATTGTTGACCGCAAAAAAGACATGATTTTGGTCTCTGGTTTTAATGTCTATCCAAATGAAATCGAAGAAGCCATGAGCGAGCATCCAGGGATAGTAGAGTGCGGTGCGATCGGGATTCCAAATGATGATCGCGGCGAAGATCCAAAGCTATATGTGGTCAAAAAAGGTAATGTGACCGAGCAAGAGCTGCTTGATTTTGGTAAAAAACAACTAACCGGCTATAAGCGTCCACGTCATATTCAATTCGTTGACGAATTACCAAAATCAAACGTGGGCAAAATCCTGCGTAAAGAATTGCGTAAGATGGAAGGTCTAGAATAACTTTTACAGCTATTTTTAATCAAGACAGCGGTGTGATAGCTTGTGTGAATCTTGCTATTGCACCGTTGTCACGTTAGGATAACCTAACATTTAGCCCTGCTAGAGCATTCAGCTGTCATTTATTTTAATATATAAATTTGCTGGAAATACTGATTGGCTAACCACATAACGATAAATTTAAATATAAACCTCTTATTTTATAACACTGCTTTTACAACTTCGTACTAGGGAATTTTATGCGTATTGACAACCGTGAGCTTAATCAACTTCGCTCAATCAGCTTTGAGCGCCATTATACTAAGCATGCTGAAGGGTCAGTATTGGTCAGTTTTGGCGACACCAAAGTACTGTGCACCGCAAGTGTAGAGTCTGGCGTACCACGCTGGCTCAAGGGTAAAGGCAAAGGCTGGATCACGGCTGAGTATGGCATGTTGCCACGCGCGACCAATACTCGTAATCAACGTGAAGCGGCTCGCGGTAAGCAATCAGGTCGTACCCAAGAAATCCAGCGTTTAATCGGTCGTAGTTTACGTGCCATGATCGATTTGAGTAAGCTTGGTGAAAATACCATTTACCTAGATTGTGATGTCTTGCAAGCGGATGGTGGTACTCGTACTGCTAGTGTGACCGGTGCCGCGATTGCCCTTATCGATGCCTTAGAGAGCATTCAAAAAACTAAGAAACTAAAAGCGGATCCATTGATTGGTTTGGTTGCTGCCGTTTCTGTCGGTATGAAAGATGGTAAAGCGTACTTAGATTTAAACTACGAAGAAGATGCCAGCTGTGATACGGATTTGAACGTGGTGATGACCCAAAAAGGCGAGTTCATTGAGCTACAAGGGACGGCGGAAGAAAAGCCATTTACTCGTGCTCAAGCTGACGATATGCTTATTCTTGCTGAAAAAGGCATCGCTGAGCTGATTGCTATGCAAAAAACTGCCTTAGGTTGGTAGTAATGTAGGCCAGCTATACCGCCTGCTCAACGCTTTTTAATCATTCTCTCACGCTCTTTAACAGGTAGTAACCCATGCTTAAGCTGACTGATGACGGCGCCAAAATTACCTTACAAGGTCAGCCCCAAGCATTAGATAATGGGCTATTCTGGTTTGGTGCGGTGTTATTGGTTGGCGCAGTGTGCGTCGCGCTGGCAATGAGTTTGTTGCCGGTGCGATGGTCAATTGGTGCGCTTGCACTGCTGATTATCGGTAGCTTCTTTTTTAATCGGCAGCGCCAACAGCATAAAAAAGCCATGGCAGGTATGATTAATAGCGGCATATTATGGGTGCGTGCTGGTGAGCTGGTACATGACAACCAAGGCAAGCGTATGCCTATTCAGTTAACTGACAGCGATACGATAAGTCTAGTAGGCGAGCAATTAGAGATTACTAATGGCGATTCTAAACGTAAATATTGTATTAGTGGCTTTGATAATATCCAAGAAGCCACTGCTACCAAAGCGATCTTACAAGGTCAAACACTGACCAAACGTCATGTTAATATCAAAATGAGCAGCGATTAAGACCTTTATTATTAAAGGTTTTTTTAATGTTTGAGATTTTTAACCTGCTCATCTTGTCTTATTTATTTACCGCTTATTCTTATATTTATACCTTTTATCGTTTATTTAAGCGTGATAAGGCTTGCAGAATCCTGTCCAAATGGTTTATAAGTAAGATTGAAAAATCTCATCATACTTATAATGAATACGGTTATCGCTACTATGGTTATTGATACTATATTGACAAGGAGCTAGTCATGTCGCGTTTGCCCATTTGGTCAATCACAACGTCGTGCAGTGCATTATTACTTACTCTGGGTGCAGTCGGTCAAGTTCACGCCGATAGTATGAGCAGCTTAATTGCTCAAAAATCTTCTCTAACTGATTATAGCGCCCGCTATACACCATCGTACCCCGCTGTCCCTGCTGCTAAAATCAGTACGCGATCCACTATCCAACGTGCTGGTACTTCTAATAGTTATCGTTCAAATACAAGTAATACACAACCAAGTTATTCTAATAGTAGCTATGCTAATAAAAGCGACTCTAACCAAAATGCTTATGTTAGCAACAACCAACCTAATTATCGTTATCCTGAAGTACAACGCCAAGTATCATCAGTTTTGCCGGCATTTTTATCAGGCAACTATGATAATGTCGATAGCGAGTATCTACCGTTACTCAGCAATGCCGAAACACAAAGTAGTCTGGCTGCCCGTGAAGTAATTAGCACTGCCCGTAAAATGGCGCTGAACGAGCGTACGATTATTCAAGGCGGCTGCTGGGATTATCTGAATGCGGTGTTCAAACGAGCAGGGGTGACGCGCGATACCATCCATAAAGGTACCTATGGTCAAGGTCCTTATGCCAATAGTGGTGAAATCGAAGTTGGTGACTGGCTCTACTATATCAATCATGGTTATAACGGTGTCGAGCACAGCGGATTGTTTGTTGGCTGGGTTAATGAGCAAGCAAAGCAAGCGCTGATATTAAGCTATGCTGGCGAGAGCCGCCGCGAGCCTGCGCGCTATCGTGTTTATGATTTGAGCAATGTCTATCAGATTATGCGCCCGAACGTTTAATGTAGATCTTTTTAATATAATTTATTCAGCTATAAAAAAGCGTCCATTACTTCATCAAGTAATGGACGCTTTTTCTATGAATTATTGTCTATATTGCAGCCAATTTTAGAACGGTTTAACCACCACTAGAATCACAATAATGACTAAAGCAAATACGGGTACTTCATTAAACCAGCGCCAAAATACATGCGACTTATATTGCGGGTTATCGACCAGCTTTTTACGATAAAAACCACAGGCACCATGATAAGCGGACAATAGAATAACTAAGAATATCTTTACGTGTAGCCAGCCTTGGGTTTTATAGACGTCCCAACCCAAAAACACCATCCATAACCCAAAAGCCCACGTCGCTATCATAGCTGGCGTCATGATGCCGCGATAGAGCTTGCGCTCCATGATAGTAAAGCGCTCTTGACTGATCTTGTCATCGCTCATTGCATGATAGACAAATAGGCGCGGCAAGTAGAAAATCGCTGCAAACCAGCACACCACGGATATAATGTGTGCCGCTTTAATCCAATTAAAATAATCTGCCATGCTGAAGTCTCTTTGGTTATTTTAAGCAATGATAAACGCGGGCAAGCTTAGCGCAGATTATCTAATAATGGTAGCGTTAAGCCAAAACTACTTGTGATTGATGACCGCTCATGGCGTCCATGACAGGTACTTGCTTTGGTGCACGAGGAGCGGCAAATTGCTTGGTTAAGCCAAGCTCGCGCATGAGCCTATCATCGCCTGATTGACTGGTGTTGCCCGTGGTCAGCAGTTTGTCACCATAAAAGAATGAGTTGGCACCTGCCATAAATGCTAATGCTTGCTCAGCGTCAGATAAGCTTTCGCGACCCGCAGATAAACGTACATAGCTACTTGGACAGCAAATACGTGTCACAGCAATGGTACGAATCCACTCAAGCACTGACAATTGACCTTCTGCCAAGACCTTATCACCGATTGGCGTGCCCTGAATCGGCACCAATAAGTTGACTGGAATAGACTCTGGTGCTTTAGGCATTTTTAGTAGCTCATGCACCCAGTCAATGCGGTCATCACGGCTCTCACCCATACCGACGATATTGCCGCTACAGACGTTGATACCTGAGTTGCGTACGTTTGTAATGGTATCTAGACGCTCATCGTAGCTGCGCGTACTGACTACTTGCTCATAGTAGCTTCTAGACGTATCCAAATTATGATTGTAGTAATCCAGTCCTGCGTCTGCCAGTTGTGCGGCCTGGTCAGTATCTAGCATACCTAGAGTCATACAGGTCTCAAGCCCTAAGGCTTTGACTTCTTTGACCAGCTCGACCACATAAGGCATGTCTTTGGCACTAGGGTGCTTCCATGCTGCGCCCATGCAAAATCGTGATGAGCCAGTAGCTTTTGCACGTTTGGCAGCGGCAATCACCTTGTCCACCTCTATGCGCTTCTCAGCGACCAGCTTGGTTTTATCGCGGTGGTGACCGGATTGTGAGCAGTAGCCACAATCTTCAGGGCAGTTGCCAGTCTTGATAGACAACAAGGTGCTGATTTGTACTTCATTGGCATTAAAGTTCTGACGATGTATGGTTTGCGCTTGTAATAATAAATCCATCAATGGCAAATCGAACAATTGGGCAATCTGCTCGCGACTGTATTTGCTGGCAGTGGCTTGTGGGGCATCGGTCGGTAGTGATGCTAAAAAATCGTTGTTATTGCTATTAGTGTTGTTATTTGGCTCTGTGATATTAAGCAGTGCTGACATAATATAAATCCTTTTATAAAGATATTAAGCATGGTCATAGAAGATAAACATCGGATGTCGCTCATCTGTTTTAATTTTTTAGTAGTACGATCTACAATAAAAAAGGTTGCGCTATAGTATAGCGCAACCTTTTTAGAAAATCAGAAACTAGCGAAGCCGTCATTCAGCTATCACTAACAGCTAGCTATCTATCGCTTCTGATTATTCGATTATTTACCCAACTTGTGCTTAGCAACGCCGACCCAATGGTTGGCAAGTTTTTGTGCTTTATAAGCATATGGCTTGGCTTTTTGGATATAAGGTTTACATTCTTCTGGAATGGCTGGCACGATATGCTTAGCAAGTTTATTGAACCACATCATTAGGCTGTAATCGCCTTCGATGCTTAAGTTGCCTTCTTGTACGGCAGTCATAAAGGCAGGAAGGCTGCCTTTAGTTAAAAGCTTAACGCCTGTCATAGAGTCTTTGAAATTGATAGTCAGGTCAGCTTCTTTAGCATGACCACTATGTTGGCTAAATTCACCATTATCAAAGCTATAATAACGTGCCACATCTGCTTCAGTGCTAGCAAGCTCAATAATAACCTTGCGATCTGCAAGTATTTTTTTAACATCTTCATTATCGCTATCAGCTAGCATAGACAAACGATAACCAATCACAGCTAATAAAACATCTAATGGATCAGACTTAATATCCAAAACCGGTACAGTAAACATAGACAAACTCCTAAAAAATGAGACGCAAATAATGCGTACTTTATAACAATTTTTGTGACAAATATATAAGTAGATTATAAACGATTGCTAGGTGTCAATTCTTTAGGAGTTACGTAGAGAGCCTTAAGTATCTTGTAACATTCGATGACAGCAATATAATAGGGCAGTGCTTAATGAAAGCGTGGCTGATAGTCGTCGTCATAGACGGGTGTATGCTCTATATAGCGCGCTGCTTGCAGCTCACGCTCTTGTATCATGCTGCGACTGACATCCTCATAGCGTAACGCTCGATACAAGACCCATGCGCCTAAAGGCAGCCAACTGATACCCATAGCAATTACATAATTGTGCCACTCTGACCACAAGAACCAATGTGTCATTAAACTATGAATCATTTCTACGGCTAACCAGTATCCCATGCCGCCAAACAAATACCAAAGCAACCAGCGCTGTGATGACACAGCAATAGCAATAACTGCGATTAAAAATAAACCATAGCCCAATATGGCACTTGTACTCAACGCCTCGCTACCAAATGTAGAAAATATTGTTAATAACATTGTTCATCTCGCTCTTCATAAGGTGAATTCCAACAAGGCTATTATGGAAGTTTGTAGCAGAAAGCTAAAGCCTCTGAAGGCGACTTTGCGACAACAGCTGACGTTTGATTTTTTAAAAGTATTTGGCAAAATAAATGGCAAATCTCACAGTTTTAGACAACAAAAAAACGCCTTAATATGGGCGCTTTTTTTTAATGGTAAGATTTAATATAGTGAGTTCAATATAGAAGAGTTATGTTAAGAATAGCATTATGCTGGTATAAATTTCTCTCGCTTGCTGTGCGCTTTGCACTCCAGAGGCTTCGCAAAATTTATCCCAGCCGTACTGTATTCTTTTTAAATTGAATCGCCTATAGCAAGAGTAGACAGACACTAAGGGCGAGGGCTACGGTGACCCCAAAGCGATAAGGCAGTCACTAGAATGGCACCTAATAGCATCAAGCTCAAGGTCGTTAACCACTCTGCGCCAGTAGGGTAATGCCATGGCATGACGTTATAAACGGCTTCACTATTTAATGTCCCTAGGGCATCTGTTTTCCAAGGCCAGACTTTGACCAACGAGCCTGCGATAAAGCCGATAAGTAGCGCTAAAGTTGCTTGATAATAACGGGACAATAACCATTTGAGCATACGGGTAAAGAGCAATAATCCCGTTGCCATACCAGCCACCAATGTAAAGATAATAGCAAAGTTCAAAGTATGAACCGCTTCGAGCACCGTATCATAAGCACCCATCAACAATAAAATAAAAGATCCTGAGATGCCTGGTAATATCATCGCGCAAATAGCGATAGCACCGGCAACAAACAAATACGGCAAACTTGGCGTCGTATTCATCAGAGGCAAGCTGCTAATGATAACGGCGCTGGCTACTCCAAGCAGGAACAATAGCGCCCGTCCGATATTCCAGCGCTTAATCTCACTTAATAACAGAAAAACAGTTGCAATGACCAAACCAAAAAAGAATGACCAAATCATTAAAGGCTGATTGTCTAATAAATGCTTAATAACACCGGCAAGCGTTGCAAGGCTGGTGGCAATACCCATCAATAAGAACAATAAAAAAGTGGCATCGACTTGTCGCCATACTGCAATTAAACCTTTGATACCACCCTCTTGGCGAAAGACCTGCCAAAGATTGGGACCCACACTGCTCAAAGCGTTAATTAAGCGCTCATAAATACCTGCAATCAATGCAATCGTACCACCAGAGACGCCCGGTACAATGTCAGCCGCGCCCATTGCCAACCCTCGCACATAGACACCCAGTAATTCCTTGGGGCTGTTGTTATAAATCGGGCTGCTTTCGTCAGCCGCAGGTTGGTTATCTAACTGGGTGGAAGATGACTGGGCATCTGGCCGTGGTGATTGTGATGCCGTCATGGACAATCCTTTTTATTGGACAAGATAAAGTTACTGGATAAGATAAAAGTTATTGAAAAAGATAAACATGGCAATATGAAATGACAATCGCGAATGGCAGTATAGTAGCGCCAAAAAACACTGTAAAGCAGAGAATAAACCATAAAAGCTGGACCAATTAAAATGTATAAGCCCAGCTTTTGGTTCGATATCTTTTATAATTAGCTAAACTTTGCTGCGTTCACTGCTGCGTACAAATGCAGGATAGCCTAGCGCATATAGTACCCCTTCAAGCCCTGTGACATTCACAGCGGCATCGGCGCGCGCTTGTACGATAGGTTTGGCATTAAAAGCCACGCCCAAATCGGCCAGTGCCATCATCGGTAAGTCATTGGCGCCGTCACCGACACAAACCACTTGAGACATCGTAATACCTAGGCGCTCAGCCGTATGGGCGACGATAGCCGCTTTTTTAGCACCATTAACGATAGGCAACTGTATATGACCGGTGACTTCACCTTCTTCGATATCCAATGAGTTGGCGTGTATTTCATCAATACCCAATTGCTCGGCGATATAGCGAGCGAAGTACGTAAAGCCACCGGATACAAGGACCGTATGATAGCCCAACGCTTTTAGAGCGCTAATGGTGGCCAAGGCACCTGTCGATAATGTTAAGCGACTGCAAATTTCATCAAGCACGCTGGTTGGAATACCTTGCAATAACGCCACGCGCTGCGCAAAAGATTCATCAAAATCCATCTCGCCCCGCATGGCGGCTTCAGTGATGGCTTCTACTTGCTCGCCAATACCTGCCGTTTTTGCCAGCTCAACGATGACTTCTTGTTCAATCAACGTAGAGTCCATATCAAAGCAGGCAAGCTTATGAGTGCGCAGCATATGACCGACCGATAAGATATGACAATCTACAACATCTAAGTGATCGCTTACGACGGCGTTTTGAGCGTTGTTATAAGCTTCAGTCAAGTCGCGACGCAAACGCGTGGTCAATTGGTCATCAATGATATGTGCGGCGGCAGTTTTTTTGGCAGGATGCATCAGGGTATCAGTCACTGGCACCAATAGATAACGGAACACTTGCACATCGATAAATGAGCGTTTGGCAAAAGGTTGCGCCGTGTCTACATCAGCAATTTCAACATCTACAAAATTGGCATCAGCATCTTCTGCAACCGTGACCAAATGCCAATTTGGCTGCTCATCAACCCATGATTGTACATACTGGTGGATATCAAGTGAAGATACATGCGTCGGCAATACCACAATCAAAGCAAAAATAGGCAAGGATTGTAGTGCATCAAAATCCTGTAAATTGGTACCCTCTGGTAGTAACGAGGCCACGGAATCAACCGCCTGTTGCCATGCTTTGCTGTCTTTTGGTAACGAGTAAGAGGTATTGTTTGGCATCGCTCAATTGTCCCTTGTATGCTGATATAAGATTAGGAATAATAACAGCTTTAGTAAGCAGCTACTATAGATGAGACGCAAAGTATCAGTAGCGAATAAAACAGCAAATAAAACGGCGACTGTTGCAAAAAAATCTCCGTAAAATTGAAATGACTCATTACAAAAAAATTATGATACTCGCTAACGCCATAACCCTTACTATGGTGATATAGTAGATGTCAATGAGTGGGTAAGCGAGTCGTAAATACTGCTTAAATGCTTGCGCCACACATAATTGCACAACATAACTACTGTACGATAGCAGCGTTTAATAATCAGTCTTATAAAAAAAGATTATTTAGACAATGCGGTATTGAATTGAACAAATATAGCTGCATACTCTTGCAAAAATGAGCGAATGAGCAATAGCCTCGTTTTTTAACTCCATTTATCCAAAAAAGTTTCCCATATCATGACCTATTTAGCGCCGCGGCAAGGGTTGTTTGCCATCATTCTTCTGGTTAGTTTTTGTTTGCAAACCCTATTATTGGTCATCAGTACCGATCAACAGCTGAGCAACAGTCGTGCGCAAAAAGGCGAGCAAATGGTCGCTCAGCTCATTGACGAAGCGCGCCTGTCTTTAGAAAATAAAGACCGCGTCAGCTTAAGCGTTATTGCCAATCGCTATACCAGCGAACAAGACGTGACTCGCATCCTGATTAAAGACAATAATGGCGATATCTTGGTGCCTGTCGGCAATGCGCCGATGCAGCAGGGTGATACCATTAGTCAAATTGCAACCAAAGGCGATGCGGTCATCGGTAGTGTGGCATTGACTCTAAAGGATATTAGCAAGGGTGAAATCATCGCCATGCAATGGCCATTTGTGATTGGTTCGATGGTGCTGCATTTATTGCTGTGGCTGATTTACAGCTATATCGCTCGTCCAACCAGAGAGCAAATCAACGCCATCAGCCGCGATGTTCAAGACTTGCATCGTGAGCAATATACGCAGCTTGATCAGCGTGGTTATGCTCGTGAGCGAGAACGTCGTCAATCAATGTCTACTGCTGATAGTGATAGTGGTGAAACAGGTACTAGCCAAAGTGATCGTTTGGTCCATGACGGTCAATCTAATGGTCAAGCAGCTGCCAGTACAGCGTATAGCCAGCAACCTAATACGCGTAAATTAGATATTCATAGTGCTGTCAATCAGTATGTCAGAACCCAGCAGAATCAAGATTCGATGCTCGATGATAATACTAACGGTACAACTGCGGATGCTGCCAGTAATATGACAGACAGTGATGTCAATGATCATACTGCTTATAAAGCTGAAGACAGTAGCCAGCATGCTAACAATCATGTCTCTCGATTGTCTGCTACCAGAGCATTTGATAGTGTCAGCGTCCAGATTGTCTTTCATGATGAGTTTAATATGCTTGAGCGCTTGGCACCGTCTCAACGTCTGCCGTATTTGGCACTCTGTACGCAGCTACTAAACCAAGCGGTGACTGAGTTACTGAAACAGCCATTGTTGTTGGGTGTAAGCGCAATCAATGAACCACACTTTGATGAAAGTGGTGCTTATGTGATGCTTAAAGCAGAGAATAGCCATGCAAAAGTTGCATTGGCAGGCGTGATGCTAGCCAAGCTATACTTGATGCTGAATAAAATTATTCATGATAAGCATATTGAGCTGTCACGATTTGCCCTGCCAGCCAAAGCTGGTGTGAGTGACAATGCCCAAGTCGATGCCATGACGCATCTGCTAGATAGCGTCGGCAAAAAAGAGCAGATGCTGATTTTATTGCCGAATGGTGGTCTTAAACAAATCAGTCATCACGTACAAGTACAAAGCGTCATGCGTCCAACGACGGTTTATGAGCGTGAATGCGCGATATTCGATGGTGGTAATGATGCGATGATTCAGCGTTTGGCCGATGTGCGTAATGCGGTATTGATGATCGATGACTCAGAAGAGTAGGATTAGATACTCTATTTAACTTGCAGAAATTGTCTACAATTGCCCGCGCGATAATGACCAATAGTGTCTTGTTGTTGACTTGTAAATGCGTCATAGTAATAAAAAGCATTGACAAGGCTTAATAGAGACTTTATAAGGCATATATATATTGATAACTTTTCAGTAATTTTGCCAAAAAAGATAGGAGTTGGTCATGAGTGATGCTGATATTGATGACGATTTTGATGATGATTTCGTTGATGATGATGATGCAAAGATGGTTGAAGAAGCAGAGACGAGTGTACGTACACGCTTAAGTAGCCTTGAGAAGCGTCGTCTAATTGATAATCTGCTAGAAGAAAAACGTTTGGCTAAAGAGCTAAAGGATGATCTAGACGATATCGATAATTTTGATGAAGATGGCGATGATTGGGATGATGACGAACTTTAATTCGTCATCGCTATAATAAGGTTATCACGCAAATATTTTGCGAATACTTTTTAAGTATTGATTTGCACTATTATGGCTATTAGCTAACCATCGTTAACTAATTGTCCTAAGTGTGCTGTGCTAAGCTGGTTAGGTTCTGATTTTAATAGTATCAATAGTGAACAGCACCTATTTAACCAGCTATTTCTCACAGCTGTACTTTAGCAATGATTGATTTAAAAAATCTTTGGGTAGATTGACTTATTCAAGATAATCGTCATCTTTATACCTCTCGTTATTTTATATAACCCTTATTTATTGCGCATGACGCAATCCATCTTTCAAGGACAACGACACCATGACCAACCAACTTAGTTTCGATGAACTACTCGATTATTTAGACAACGAAGAAAGCGCATTTGTACTTGATAGTGTTGCGACTCATGGTTTTTTGACTGCGACGGTTATTGGGCGTCCACTGCCTAATTGGTTAGAAGCACTGTTTGAAGATAATGTGAGCGAGATTCCAGCAAACGTGATTGATGGTATTCAGCGCTGGCGCGAGTCGATCATCGCTGAGCTAAAAAACGAGACGCCTATTGAGCTACCGTTTGGTGAAGATGCGGGCAATGAAGAAGTGGCGGTCGATTTTTCTGATGATTCAGATATCGTTGCTTGGTCGATTGGCTTTGTGGATGCAATGTATGGTGATGAAGCCAGTGATTGGATGGAAAACGAAGAGACTGCAGAAGATGTGGCCGTTTTGACCTTGCCGATGATTGTGCTGAGTGGTATCGATGATGAAGACCCTGAGCTTGCTGAGATGCGTAAAGACCAAGATAAAATGGTACAAATGGTAAACAGCATCGAAGGCAACTTAACTGAGCTGTTTTTGTTGTTCCATACTAACGACTAAAGAGTTTGCTCAATATAAATTATTTCAGCGATATGCTTTTTAATGCGTTTTAAAGTATCGCGCTTTTATCTTGAACGGGCGATACGTTTTTATCATTCTGTAAGTCACTAATTCTGTAAGTCACTAATTCTGTAGGTTACCAATAAGGCTGTACTATGACTGTCCAACTCTCCAATCTTGAGCACTTGCCCAACTATCAGATTACTGAGCGCTTGGATGTGGTATACGGCAGTACCGTGCGCTCAAAGCATGTTGGTAAAGATTTATTTGCGGGTCTAAAAAATATTGTAGGCGGTGAGCTTACTGCCTATACGGAGCTGTTAGAAGAATCGCGTCAAGAGGCGATTGATCGTATGATCGTCAAAGCTGAGGCGTTGGGCGCTGATGCAGTGGTTGGACTGCGTTTCTCGACCTCTAGTATTGCACAAGGTGCCTCTGAGCTATTTGTTTACGGTACAGCGGTCAAAGCCGTACGGATGCCACAACAGCCTGTCCATCAATCAACGAATCAACCGCCGAATCAGTCATCAAGTCATCATTCTCAATATGAAGAGCCTGTGGCGTCAGTTGCTCAGCCTTCAACAGTAAAGTCACCTGATGATTTACCGCGCTTTAATCCTTTTGGTGAATAAGACTACGCTCAAGCACTGACAGGTAGCCTTTTTGATGATAAGAGACGTTCCATGAATCAATCGTTCAGCCAAATGTTGATGAACTATGCGCCGCTGCTGGTCTTATTTATAGTTGGCTGGTTTTTTGGTGCGCGTCATGAGCGTCAGCATTTGGCAAGATTGACTATTGCCGAAGCTGAGTTGAGCCATATTATTGTCTCAAGTGAGCGTTTTTATGTATCAAAACTAGTGTCGCAGTCTGAGGGTGAGTTGGTGCTTGGTAGCGTCGTTATTGCGCAAGATTATTTTAAAATGGTAATTGCCAAAGTGCTGAGTTTCTTTGGTAAAAATCTCACCACCTATGAGACCTTGCTTGATCGTGCCCGCCGTGAAGCTCTAGTACGTATGCGCACCCAAGCACAGGCAAAAGGCTACAATCATATTTATGGTTTGCGTCTTGAAGTCAGTAATATCAATCAATTGGGTAGTATGGTCGAAGCGATCGCTTACGGTACGGCAGTGCTTAGTACTGAAAATTCTACTAAAGCGCCCAATAACGCTTTAAGCAATACTCCTGCCAAAATCTCAATCAATACTTCCAAAATATAACTTCTTGTAACGTCATAGCTATTTAACTAAAAGTATTTAACGCCAATTATTAAAATCCAAATTATCCAAAAGCTCACGTTAAACACTCTCATTTAATCTCATTACAATCCCTTTTATTCCTACTCAATCTCTATATTCTGCATTTGACTGGCGAGTTGTTGAATAAAACAGCTAAACCTAGCTTTTGCCCTATATACTCCCCTTATTAATTCTTAATTATTGTTGATAGTTAGCAATAGCATGCTATGAGATATGCTATAAAAGAATGGTTTAAAACGGGTGATGTCCGTTATCTATAAGCATTAGCAGGTAGTGAAAAGCGTATTAGCAAGGATTGCTAATCAGGCATCATTGAATCATTATAAATTGACCTAGCAATAGGTCTTATCTACAGGGATGTAGTTATGGAAAGTCTGGCTCTAGTCACCTTAGTAAATAGCGTTGTTATTCCTATTTGCTTGTTTTTAATCATGATGGGTATGGGTTTGACCCTTATTACCAATGATTTTAAACGAGTATTAAAATACCCAAAAGCCGTTGGTATTGGCTTGACCAATCAGCTGATACTGTTGCCAATTATTGGCTTTGCCCTAGCTAATATCATGCCATTACGCCCAGAATACGCCGTCGGAGTTATGCTCCTCGTTCTGTGTCCGGGCGGCACTACCTCAAACTTATTTACCTATTTGGCTAAAGGCGATGTGGCGCTGTCGGTGACGATGACAGCGATTGCCAGCGTTATTACGGTATTTACCATTCCCATTGTACTGAGTTTTTCATTGATTTATTTTATGGGCAGCGGTAGTGAGTTTGAATTGCCGGTAGTAAAAACCGTGCTTACCTTAGTGGTACTGACGATTGTACCTATTAGCATTGGGATGCTGATTAAACGCTACGCACCAAAAGTCGCCGATCGCTCACAAGTCTATGTGTCTCGATTTGGGGTGATATTTTTAACGTTTTTAGTGCTGTTTTTGGGCTATGTGCAACGCGATATCATTGTCGATGCCTTTATCGCTACTGGCCCTGTATCGGTATTGTTGAACCTCTCGACCATGGCGCTCGGTTATTATAGTAGCAAATGGTTCGGTCTTAACTTAGCGCAAAGAACTTCGGTGACGCTAGAGGTCGGTCTACAAAACAGTACCTTGTCGATATTTATGGCATTAACGCTATTATCTAACTATGACATGTCGATGATGCCCGCCATTTATACCTTGGTAATGTTCCTAACGGCAGGCATTTTGGTGCGTATATTTAGCGCTCGGCACAATAAGCTGAGAAAGTCTGAGATAGAAAGTAGTGTGTTGGCAGCGCGTATGCTGTAAGTGGAAATGTGTGGTTTATCATAATTAAGCATTCAAAATTGCTCGATTATCATTTTTTAGTTATAAAGCTGCATAACCGCTTTCGATATAGTCAGTGCTAAATAAAATAAGTACAAAGGTTATAAAGGGCTACTGTGGTAAATTTTGCTTGCTTGCTGTGTGCTTTGCACTCTCGAGGCTGCGTCAAATTTATCCCAGCAGCCCTATACTATTTTTAAATGGGATTATTATAGTTAACGTCGGTTATGGAGTTTTAGCGTTAGATTTAAAAATACCGTACTAATTATCTCTAGTAAGGTCCACGGATATTGTTTTTTGCTTCTAACTTATCCTTAGCTGTTTCTTCCTTTACTTTGGCCAATTCAAATAGGAAGGTACGGTTTTTAAGTATCGCGACAAATACCACGCCGCCGACGGTATTGCCGACCAACACCACGGCTAAAAATAGCAAATAACGCCCCAAGCTGACGGTATTGCCATAGAGCAAGGCTGAAAAGATTTCGATATTACCCACGATACTATGATGCAAACCCAAAAAGCCGATACTGCCAGTAATAAGCGTCACCAAGACGATGCGGCTAAGGGTATCGCGCGCTGAGGTCACAAGCCACGCGGTGACGCCCATCATCCAGCCTGCCAAGATGGCACTGCCAAATATTACCCACCATCTAAACCCTAAGATATGCTCGGCGTAAATATCAATGTCGCTGACGCTAAATAGCTGCATATTTAAACCTAAACCTATCATTAATGCCGCAAATAAACAGCCGCCAACGACGTTGCCAGCGATGACAATGGCCCACAGGCGTAGCAGCTTATTGAGAGGTTCGATTTTATTGAGCACAGGTAGGCTTAAGAGTGAGGTTTGTTCGGTAAATAATAGCGACTGACCGATGACGACGATGATAAAACCAATCGGGTAAAGTAGGGAGGCGAGTACAACAGCATAATGGCTCGGTAGCACGCCACTCAAAAGCGCAAAAGCCGCTAAAATCATAAAAAAGCTGATGCCAATCTCAAGGCCAGCGGTAAAAGCACTGGTAAATAGTGAGCCAAGTGAGCGCTCAAAAGTTTCTCTGGCATCCATCACTTGCTCAACTAAGATACTGGCATAGCTTTTTGCTTGACTTAAATTGTCATCATTAGCGACTTTTTTGATGGTTTCTTGGTCTTCTTTGCTAATATCCTCAGAGAAGTCTTCGTATTCCAATTTTTCTTTTGCATTAGTGTCGTCTGGCGTATCCGCATCGCTAATATCTTTATTATTACTAGATGGATGATTAGCGCTCTCATCAATCAAGCGCTTATCATCTATCTTGTCAGCTTTAGAGTGGCTGCTATTGTTATTGTTGTGCTCAGTATCTTGGGACACAGTTGGCTCGCTATTTATCAGGCTATCATTTTAGGATAAAAACGCCATTTATTATGCTATACGATAACTATATAAGTTCTCGCATCACCTGTATTTTATAACACGACTGGGATTTATTTTGTGGGAAGTTCAGCCGATTGCGGTTGTTTATTGGTATTTTCTGCTATTTGCTGGCGTTAGGGGCGTAATGACGCGCTGTAAGGCTGATAAATTGCCTTAGCATCTAACAAAATCTGGCTATCTGCGTTAAAATCACTCTATTCATTATTTTCCTAATTTTTAACGTATTTATTTGACCACATTCATTTTTAATAAAAGACCATTCTATTATGAGTACTCCTAATACCCCTGAAAATACCAAGAGCAACCTGACCGAATCTATTCAAGCCGCCTTAAGTCAATTAGAGAACGCCTACAATCCAAGCGATGTCGAAGCAGGCATGTATCAAGGCTGGGAAGACAGTGGTTATTTTAAGCCAAGCTTTGATAAAGATGAGTCGTTCTCTATCGCCTTGCCGCCACCGAACGTCACCGGTTCACTGCATATGGGTCATGGCTTTAATAATGCCATTATGGATGCGCTGACCCGTTATCACCGTATGGATGGTGACAATACGTTGTGGCAACCGGGTACGGATCATGCAGGTATTGCCACCCAAATGGTGGTTGAGCGTCGTTTGGAGGCGCAAGGTATTAAGCGCCGTGATATGACGCGTGAAGACTTTATCGATAAAGTGTGGGAATGGAAAGAAGAGTCGGGCGACAATATCACCCGTCAGATTCGTCGGCTTGGCAGCTCGGTCGATTGGTCGCGTGAACGCTTTACCATGGATGATGGCTTATCGAATGCGGTTAAAGAAGTGTTCGTGCGTCTGTTTGACGATGGTTTGATTTATCGTGGTAAACGCTTGGTCAACTGGGATCCTAAGTTCCAAACCGCATTATCTGATTTAGAAGTAGAAAACGTCGATGAAAAAGGCAGTTTATGGCATTTCCGCTATCATTTCACTGATAAAGAGTTGCAAACCCAAGAGGGTAAAAACTATCTGGTCGTCGCCACCACGCGCCCTGAAACCTTACTGGGTGACACCGCCGTTGCGGTTAATCCAAAGGATGTGCGTTACGCGCATTTGATTGGCAAAACCATTACCTTGCCAATCACTGGTCGCATTGTGCCTATTGTTGCCGATGATTATGTTGACATCGAATTTGGTACCGGCTGCGTAAAAATCACCCCAGCCCATGACTTTAATGACTATGAACTTGGTCGTCGTCATAACTTGCCATTGATTAATATCCTTGATGAGCGCGCTAAAATTTTGCCAGCGATGGAAGTTTATCCTGATCTGCAAACACGTGAGCCAACATTAGAGACCACGCCAAGTGAGTATGCAGGGCTTGAGCGTTTTGCTGCGCGTAAATTCCTTGTCGAGCAAGCGGGCGAGCAAGGCTGGCTAGAAGATATCGAAGACTACGCGCTCAAAGCCCCGCGTGCTGAGCGTGGCGGTACGATCGTTGAGCCGTGGTTGACCGATCAATGGTATGTAGCAGTAAGTAAGCTTGCCAAGCCTGCGATTGATGCCGTAGAAGATGGTCGTATTGAATTCGTTCCTGCACAATATAAAAACATGTATATGTCGTGGATGACCGACTTGCAGGACTGGTGTATCAGCCGTCAGCTATGGTGGGGACATCGTATCCCTGCATGGTATGACGATGCGACGGGTGAAATCTATGTCGCCCGTGACGAAGCGGAAGTGCGTAGCAAGTACAATCTAAGCGATGATATCGTATTGCGCCAAGATAATGACGTGCTCGATACGTGGTTCAGCTCTGGTCTATGGACGTTCAGTACGCTTGACTGGGCAGACGTCAACGCTGATCCACGCGTGATGGACACCTTCCACCCAACCAGCGTGTTGGTGACAGGTTTTGATATTATCTTCTTTTGGGTTGCTCGCATGATCATGATGACCATGCATTTCGTGAAAAACGAAGATGGCACGCCGCAAGTACCATTTAAGACTGTCTATGTGCATGGTCTGGTACGTGATGGCAATGGTCAAAAAATGTCAAAATCTAAAGGTAACGTCTTAGATCCGATTGACCTAATCGACGGTATTGATCTAGAAGCACTGGTAGAAAAACGCACCAGCAATATGATGAATCCAAAAGACGCGGCCAAAATCGAAAAGCAAACGCGTAAAGAGTTTCCTGAAGGCATCCCAGCCTTTGGTACGGATGCATTGCGCTTTACCTTTACCTCATTGGCCAGTACCGGTCGCGATATCAACTTTGATCTAAAGCGTGTCGAGGGCTATCGCAACTTCTGTAATAAAATTTGGAACGCCAGCCGTTTTGTACTCATGAACTGTGTCGATAGCGAAGGTACTGCCAAGCCTATCGACCAAGCGGCAAACCCTGACGTTTGGGAATTGCCAGAAAAATGGATCATGAGTCGTCTGAACTCTACCGTTGCCGATATCCATCAGCATTTCGCCCAGTATCGTCTCGATATGGTCAGCCAAGATATCTATGAGTTCATCTGGAATGAGTACTGTGATTGGTACGTTGAGCTTGCCAAAGCCAGTCTGAATGATGACTCGGTGTCTGACGAGCGCAAAGCGCAAATCCGCTATGTACTGCTGCATGTGCTAGAGACGGCGCTACGCTTTAGCCATCCAATCATGCCGTATCTGACCGAGCAAATCTGGCAGACGGTTGCGCCACTATTAGGTCGTAAAAACACCGATAGCATCGTGGTCGCTGACTATCCAAAAACGGATAAGGCACAAATCAGTGAGCAGGTTGAGGCGGATATGGCGTGGCTACAGGAGCTAATCGCTAGCGTCCGTAACATCCGTGGTGAGATGAAACTGGGCAATGCCGTACGTCTGCCAGTGCTACTACAAAATATCTCTAGCGATGAAGATGCGCGTCTATCACGTATCAAAAACCAGTTCAAAGCGCTTGCCAAAGTTGAGAGCCTAGAGATCGTCAAAGAAGGTGGTGAAGTGCCACTATCGTCATCAAGTATGGTCGGTCAGTTACGTGTACTCGTACCGATGAAAGGTCTGATTGATCCAACGGCTGAGCTAGCACGTTTAGGTAAGTCATATGATAAGTTGAAAGGTCAAGCCGAAGGCATCGCGCGTAAGCTTGGTAATGAAGGCTTTGTGAGTAAAGCACCTGCGGAAGTAGTCGATGCTGAAAAAGCGAAACTGGCTGAGCTAGAAGGGCAGTTGACGGCGATGACGGCGCAGATGGAGCAGTTAAAAGCGTTGTAAATAAAACGTAAATATCTGTAGTAATAAAAAGCGCTGTCACACTTGTGATGGCGTTTTTTATTGTCTACTGATTAGTTCTCTAGTGCATCATTAGTATTACCATTTAACTGAATATTTGTGTGCTATTATTATCAGATTTTTTAGTTTAACTTAGTATTCAATAGCTATATATCTATAACCAGCTCAAAATTAAATTGATACGCTAGTATCAATAGGCTATAAGCATCTTCTTTATATTTTACAGTATTGAAGCAACAAAAAAGGATACATAAAATGGCATTTAATATAACTAGAATGACTGCATATGCATTGATATCTTCTCTCGAAGAGGATTTAAGAGGTCTGGTTAAAGAATATATTATTGACGAAAGCAGCATTAATAAAGAATTACGAGAAAGAGCAAAAATAAGGATTGAAAAGGATATTGGAGGTATTTTCGAAGATATAGAGTTGAGAGAGTTAATCGATTACTTCGATTTGGGTGATACTTTTCAAACTATAAACTCGAATAAGGAAATATTCCCTGATAATGTTATAAAAACTATTAAGCATTTTACTAGAGAACTTGAAACACTCGTTTCTGTTAGAAACAGAGTGATGCATATACGTCCTCTGAATTTTGATGACTTGCCAAATGTTACGAACTTCTGTGAAAGTTTAATAGATTTTGATACGAATATCTCATGGCAAAGCATCAGTGATACGTTAAATAAGATTAAAAGAAATCCAAGCTTTGTGCTGTCATTGAACATAACTAATTTAGATGATGATAACGTAATTAACCACAATTTACCTATGCCAGATTTTGATGAAACTGGACTAATAGGTCGCGATCAGGAAATCGAGCAGATTAAAAAGTTATGCTATGGAAGTTTCCCGGTAATCTCTATTGTGGGTGAAGGTGGTGTAGGTAAATCTGCCTTAGCTTTGAAGGTAGCATATGAATTAATAGAAGATAAAAAGTCGTTTGATGCCGTAGTTTGGGTAACATCTAAAACTACTCAAATAACATTACATGAAATTAGGGAAATAAAAGGAGCAATTAATACTTCCTTAGGTGTTATACAAGAAATTGGTGCACAAGTTATGGGAGATAATTCAAAAGATTATGCTTATACTTTTGATGAAGTTATTGAGTATTTAGCTACGTTTAAGATAGCTTTATTTATTGATAATCTTGAAACTATTATGGATGAAAATATCAAGCGTTTCGTTGGTTCTTTACCTCCAGGAAGTAAGATTATAATTACTTCAAGAATTGGTTTAGGTGCATATGAATACCCTATAAAGCTTCAAGGGATTGAAGAAAAGTATGCTTCTCAATTGTTGAGAATGGTTGCAAAAATTCGTAGTGTAAATGCTATTAGTACCTTACCTGAAAAGAAATTACGAGATTACGTAAATAGGATGCATAGGAACCCTAGTTATATCAAATGGTTCGTAAGCTCTGTAAATACTGGTATGAGTATCGAGACAGTATTGCAAAACTCAGGAAGTTTTCTAGATTTTTGTATGTCAAACGTTTATCAATATCTGTCTAAGGATGCTCAACAAATAACTACTTCAATGCAATGTGCAAGTGGTCATATGGGGTTGCCAGAATTGGCATATTTAAATGATTTTGATTCCATCCGAGTCCAAGAGGCTATTCTAGAATTAATGTCAACAAATATGTTATCGCAAAGATCTGATGCTAAGAACTCAAGTGTAAAAACAATGTATCAACTTTCTGAGTTAGCACGTTCATATCTTAGTAAACATCACAAACCATCTAATACCTTTCAGAAGAAAATCAGAGACAAGAGGAATAAGTTAAACTCCCTTTTTGAAAGACAGATGAATCAAAATACTTCTGATAAATATGCTCCTTTCAATATTCAATTTAGAGAAAAGTCAGATAGAGTTATAGTTAAAGAGCTTCAAACGATATATGGGCTCATTAATAATTCTGTATATGATGAGGCAATAAACCGCCTTGATGAAGCACATAGATTAGCACCTGATTATTTTGAGGTCGCAAGATTTAAAGCATACTTATTTCAAAAAATAGGTAATACTTCAGACGCTAGAGAACAATATGAATTAGCTATACTACTATCACCAGAAACTCCACAACTTCATTACTGGTTTGGTAAGTTTTTACAAGTATCTGAAGAAAACATTAATGAAGCTGTTGATAATTTTGAAAAAGCATATGAGCTTGATCCAAAATCTCATTTAGTTTCTGTAACACTAGCACGTGGATATCTATTCCAAAATGATTTTGAAAAGGCACAAAAGATTTTAAACCTTTTAGAAGATAGTATTAGTCAAGCTGATGATTTTATACATAAAACCTATTACGATTCGAAAGTACAACTCAATTACAGGAGAGCTGACGCACTCTTCCAAAGAAGTAATTATAAAGAATCTTTAAGTTATTTAGAAAAGATGGCTGATGTTTTTAATGCTATACCTACTAATTTTAAAGATAGATATATTAGAAAAAAGTTGAAAAAATGTAAATATAGCGTATTAAATATAAAAGTGTTATAGGATAAAACATCTCAATAGATATACTTAATCATTATGACTTACTC